>JBEAUF010000220.1:0-20115 GCA_041161565.1 Planctomycetota bacterium
CCGCCACAGTTTCACCGCGCTGCGGCAGTTGCCGACAGCGCACAACGAGATCCATGTTGAGCGACCCGACGACAACGATCCGCGGTGGATGAAGAGGCACGCTGAGGGACTCCTGAACTGACAGCCGAGCAGGTTTGGACGACCTGCATCAGAAAGACCGTCCGCAAGTGTACCGCAACACTCGCTTCCGCCCAGCAACCCGGAGATAATCACCGTCTGCGCAGTCCGGACGCAGCTCCGGCATGGCTGACTCAGGTTCCTGCATATTCTACTTTTTCAGACGTCATAACGGGGTTTGCGAATGGTTCGGGACGATGCATCCGCGGGAGTATCGAATGCGGCTTCACGGCGGTCATTTTTGGGGTCGCTGGCGGCAGGTGCTGCCGGTGCGAGTCTGACGGCGGCGGGCGATGAGCAGGCAGCGGTGCACAGTGTGACGCTGCGGGCCGGGGATCTGGAGGCTGTAATTGGCGACAATTCCGCGGAGGGTGCGCATCGGGCAGGTTACAACGGTGTCTGGAGTCTGAAGCATGTTCTGGCGGATCGGAGTCTGTTTGTGCCGGGCATCGCGGGACTCAATCTCGAGCACATCGTCAACGGCACACCGCTTGACACCGATGAGCTCTTCTTTGAACCGCGGCGGGCCCCGATGACGCTGCAGCAACTCAGCGAATCGGCCGCTCGGCTGTATCAGCCCGCCACCTTTGCAACGGGTGTGGAAAGCACCACACGATTCAGCCTTTCCGCGCCGAACGTGCTTGACATGCACTTCGAATGCATTCCTCGTAAAGCCAACTTTCCGCATGGCTACCTGTCATTGTTCTGGGCCAGCTACATGCATGCACCGCAGGACAAGTCCATATATTTCCTCGGCAGCCCCACCGGTCAGCCCTCGGCGTGGACGCAGTTGTGCACGCAGTTTCACAACGACCAGAGCACCGTGCGGCACCGCAGTGATGACTTTGAAGCGGTGTGGGACAAGGACAATCGGGAATCGCTCTTCCGAAACTTTTCAAAGCTGCGTTTCGATGCCCCCTTTTTCTACGGCAACTTTGGCGAGTTGATGTGGGTGGTGCTGTTTGATCGCAGTGAAGGGATTCGCTTCACTCATTCTCCCAGCGGTGGTGGATTTGACAGCGTCCGTCGCACATCGAACCCGGCGTGGGACTTTCAGTTTCTGATTCGCAACCCCCGGCTGAATGTTGCCAGAGGTTTTGCTGTGCGCACGATTCTTGGCCCCGCGGGTGATCGCGATCTGCTTCCCGATCTGGCCGCAGACTGGCAGCGACAGGCTGCTGTCGGGGCAGCCAAATGATGATGGCCGGAGATTTGCGTTGGAAAAGTTGTTGACCATACGATGCAGCAGCAGACATCGCTGGGGAATTTGGGGAGTCGTCGGGATGGGGCGGTTGGTGACTGGTTTCACGCTGATAGCCTGGGCCTGGGGGTCGGCTGCTTCCGGCTGCGCCGGCGAAGTGCAGTTTGCTGACGAGGTGTTTCCGATTCTGCGGCGGCGGTGTGTTGAGTGTCACGGAGCGGGGCTGCAGGAGGCAGGACTGCGTTTCGATGATGGAGCCGTGCTGCGAGGTGCAGCGGTGATCACGGCAGGGCATCCGGAGACGAGTGAACTCTGGCGGCGGGTGACCCTCGGTGACGACAACGAAGGTCGGATGCCACCGACGGGTGACCGATTGTCCGCAGCAGAGCTGGCAGTGCTGCGGAGCTGGATTGAGCAGGGGGCTGTGGTTCCGGAGGATTTTCAGCCACCACCGCACTGGGCGTGGCAGACTCCACAGCGTCCGCGGCTGCCTGATGGGCTGGAGGACAACGTCACCGCAGGCTCACCCGCAGCGGGTGCGGCAGTGATCGACTGGCTGGTGCAGCAGCGGCTGGCAGCTGCCGGACTGGATGCATCACCGCCAGCACCTCCGGCCGTACTGCTCAGGCGGCTGTCGCTCGATCTCATCGGTCTGCCGCCAGACCCGGAGCTGGTGGAGGCCTTCGAGCGGGACCCGTCGGAGGAGCATTATGCGCGGCTGGTGGAACAACTGCTGGCAAGTCCGCAGTTTGGTGAACGCTGGGCACGTCACTGGCTGGATCTGGCTCGCTATGCCGATTCCCACGGCTTTCAGCGGGACGATTTGCGGGAGGTTTGGGCATGGCGGGACTGGGTGATTCAGTCCATGAATGCAGATCTGCCCTTTGATCAGTTTACGATTGAACAGCTGGCAGGCGACCTGCTTCCCAACGCGACGGAATCGCAGCGGGTTGCCACAGGGTTTCACCGCTGCACACCGGTCAACGTCGAAGCCGGTTCGCTCCCGGAAGAAACGCGGGCTGAGCAGTTGATTGACCGCGTGAACACAACCGGTGCCGTCTGGCTCGGTGCCACTCTGGAATGCGCTCAATGTCATGACCACAAATACGATCCCTTCACACAGTCTGACTACTATCGTCTGCTGGCATTCTTCAACCAGACTGCACTGGAAGCGGATCGGCAGGATCCGGATCAGCCCTCGTCGATCGCATTCATCGGCCCGGAGCTGGATCTGAGCAACCCTGAGCGGGACGCCCGTCGACGCGAGGTGACGGAGCAGCTGGAAGCGCTGCGTGCGAAGCTGCAGGGGGAGCCCGGCCGGGCACAGCCGGAGACTCTGCGCGGGAATCGCAGGCGTCGCGGAAGCCCGGCTGCAGCATCCACACCCGCCGCGTCCACATCACCAGCGGCCCTGCAGGAAACGGTGCTGCAGCTGACCGACTTTCAGTCGGAGGGTGTCACGGACGAATGGCGGGTGCTGGACGACGGTTCGCTGCTGATCACCGGCGGGGATCCTCCGGCGACGGACACCTATTCCATGGTCATCCGCGAAATTCCGGGGGACATCCGCGCGATTCGGCTGGACGCGCTGACACATGATGATCTTCCGGGTCGTGGTCCCGGGAGGGGTTCGGCGGAGCGGCCGAATTTTGTGCTGCATGAACTGGTTGTGGAGCTGGAGAGTTCGAATGGTCGGCGGCGGCCTGTGGCATTCACCACAGCGTGGTCCGACTTTGCTCAGCAGAACTGGGATGCCGCTGGCGCGGTGGACGGTCGTCCGGAGACCGGCTGGGCGATTGCTCCGCAGTTTGGTCGCGACCATTTCCTGATTGCGGTGCTGCGCGAACCGCTCAGTGCAGCAGTCGGTGAAGTGCTGCGAGTGCGTCTGCAGCAGAACTTCGGCACCGCAAGGACTCTGGGGCGTTTTCGTTTAACGGCGATCAGCGGAGGTGTGCCGGAACGTGCGGAGAGCTCAGGTCCGGATCGAGCTCAGCAGGTGCAGCAGCGTGAGCTGGCGGCTCTGGAACGTGAACTGGAGAGCCTGAAGCCTGAGAAGACGCTGGTGATGGTCGAACAGTCCGAGCCGCGGGAGAATTACATCTTTGAACGTGGCGACTATCGCCGGAAGGGGGCTGCGGTGGAACCGGGCATCCCGGAATTCCTCAGCCCGCCAACGTCTTCGGGTAATCCACCGGCGGTGTTTCGAACGCGACTGGATCTGGCCCGCTGGCTGGTCTCGCGTGAGAACCCTTTGGCTGCCAGGGCCGCCGTGAATCGCTGGTGGGCCGAGCTTTTCGGGGAGGGTCTGGTGTCGACCCCGGAGGACTTCGGGGTCAAGGGCGATCCTCCAGGTCACCCTGAACTGCTCAACTGGCTCGCAGTGGAACTCATGGATCACGGCTGGTCGATGAAACATCTGCTGCGGCAGATCGTGCATTCAAGCACCTACCGCCAGTCTTCAGTACAGACATCAGCAGGGCGACAGGTGGACGAGCGAAATCGATTGTTGTGGCGTGGTCCTGCCTTCCGGATGGATGCGGAGATGATTCGCGACAATCTGCTGGCGGTGAGTGGCTTGTTGAGTTTGAAGCAGTTTGGGCCGCCAATCAGGCCTCCGCAGCCCGAGGGATTATGGGCCAAGGTCGGCGGGACTCAGTACGAGTATCGTCCGAGCGAGGGAGAGGATTTGTGGCGGCGGGGAATTTACGTGGTGCTGAAACGAAGCGCAATGCATCCGTCACTGATGACTTTTGACGGATCTGCACGACTCAGCTGCACCGTCCGCCGAACCCGTACGAATACTCCCCAGCAGGCACTCGCACTGCTGAACGACCCGGTGAGTGTGGCTGCAGCCAGGGCACTGGGATCGCGTGTGCTGCGAGAGTTGCCGGAGGGCACGGATGAAGCGCGTCTGGAGCGGGCTTTTCGACTGTGTACCGCAAGGCGTCCGCGAGTCGAGGAATTATCGGTGCTCGCCGGACTACTCGCTGCGCAGCGAGCTGCCTTTGCACAGCGACCTGCGGATGCGGCGATGATTGCGGGTGCTGTTTCGGCGATCACGGGCGGGGGTGAATCAGCAGCGGCAGCGATTGAGCAGGCAGCGTGGAGCAGTGTCGCGGCGGTGCTGCTGAATCTGCACGAAACCATCACGAAGAATTGAAGTATCTGAGAAGTGGAGCGATGCGATGACGGGCGCGGTGGCTGGGTTGGGAATGCAGCGCAGGCAGTTTGCAGGCACAGCCCTGCGTGGCCTGTCCGTACTCGCAGGTGCGGCGCTGGCGGAGCTGAATGCGGCGGCGCAGGCTGCAGGCGTGGCTGACGATGATATTCCCGCAGCTGCTCTGCCGGTGCCATCCCGCAGTCTGCCTCAGCTGTTGCCGCGAGCAAAGCATGTGATCTATCTGCACATGATTGGCGCCCCTTCACAGCTGGATTTGTTCGACGAAAAGCCGGAACTGGTGCGGCGGCATAATCAGCCGTGTCCGGAAAGTGTCACGCGGGGCCGAAACTTCGCGTTCATCGGGAAGACTTCGGCACTGGCAGGATCACCGTGGAGATTTCGGCCGCACGGGTCATCCGGCCAGAGCTTGTCGGAATTATTGCCGGAGCTTGCGCGGGAAGCTGATGAGCTCGCGGTGATTCGTTCACTGCACACCGACGAGATCAATCACGCGCCGGCTCAGATGGTCCTGCATTCCGGATTTGGACGTGGTGGTCGACCATCCCTGGGTGCCTGGGTCACGTACGGCCTTTCCGCAGAGACTCGAAATCTTCCGGCGTATGTCGTGCTGCTCAGCGGACCTCCGGGAGGTGCTGGTACGAGTCTCTGGTCGGCCGGTTTTCTTCCGGGCGTGTATCAGGGCATCCCCTTTCGATCGCAGGGTGATCCGGTGCTGTTTCTGACGAGTCCTGGGGGGTATCGGCCTGAGGATCGGCGGCGGGAGCTCGATGCGGCCGCGACACTCAACGAACTGCAGGCGGAATTCAGCGGGGATCCGGAGGCGGCGACGCGGACGGCACAGTATGAGCTGGCATTTCGCATGCAGGCTGCGGTGCCGGAGCTGATGTCGATCGAGGGCGAGACGCGGTCGACACTCGAGCTGTACGGGGCAGTTCCTGGAAAGCCTTCGTTTGCGAACAACTGTCTGCTGGCACGACGACTGGTGGAGCGGGGTGTGCGGATGGTGGAGCTGTACGACGCAGACTGGGATCATCACTCAGGACTGCAGACGGCATTGCCGAAGAAATGCCGGGATGTGGACCGCGGCATGGCCGCCCTGCTGCGGGATCTGCGACAGCGCGGACTGCTGGATGACACCCTCGTTGTATGGGGATCGGAATTTGGCAGGACCCCGCTGCGGCAGGGAGCAGCTGCTGCGGGTGGAGCCGTACCCGGACGGGATCATCATCGGGATGCGTTCACGATGTGGCTGGCTGGCGGTGGTATTCGGGGCGGGGTTTCGTGGGGGCGGACGGACGATTTCGGAATGGATGTGGTGGAGCATGGGGTGCACGTGCACGACCTGAATGCGACGATTCTGCATTTGCTGGGTCTGGATCACCGGCGTTTGACCTGGCGGTTTCAGGGGCGAGATTACCGCTTGACAGATGTTCACGGTGACGTTGTGCAAGGAGTTCTGGCCTGAGGCCCTGGGAGAGTGGACAATCCGCGCCGATTTCCCGGATTACCGTCTTTGGTGATTCCTTCCATTCGCATGGAATTCGCTCGGATTTTTCGCCTGCAGCGCGAGAGAATACGGAAACGTGAATTCTCGGCCGATTTTCTGGTCCGGCAAACTCTGAGCGGTGTTCAGTTGTCCGCCCGGTGCATTTGGTATCGGGGTAGTCCTTCGATAGCGCGCTGCACTGTCTGACCGGTTCAAACCAGTCCCTCCTCCAACTCCCTCCTTCCTGCGATTTCCCCATGTCCCTCCTCAATCCGCCGCTTCAGAGCTGTGCTGTCTGTCTGTGTGTCGGCAATCGATTCCGGCACAGGCTGTGGGCTGCCGTCAGGCTGCTGCTGCCGGGGGTGCTCCTGGGTGTTGCCGCGGGTGTTGTGCAGGCGGACGGCGAGGAAGGCTTTGAAAAGGCGATTCGTCCGCTGCTGCTGGACCGCTGCATTGAATGTCACGGTCCGACGAAGCAGGAGCACGGTGTGCGTCTGGACCGGCGTCAGGATGTGTTGCAGGGCAAGGCCGGAGATCAGCCGCTGGTGGTTCCGGGCGATCCAGCTCGAAGTCGCATCTTTCAGGTGCTGCAGCATGCGGAGGACGACATTGCGATGCCGCCGTCGGGGCGTCTCCCGGAAGAACAGCGTCAGGCGGTACATGACTGGATTCAGGCGGGCGCCCCGTGGCCCGACACTGCGGATCTGGAGGGTGAGGCAAAGCGGCGTCTGGAACGCTGGCGAGAACACTGGGCCTTTCAGCCGCTGGTGCAGCCTGACCTGTCCCAGCGTGACCCCGGGGTGAGCGTCATTGATTTTCTGATTGACCGGCAGTTGCAGTCGGCGGGTCTGCAGCGTTCTCCGGAAGCATCCCCGCGGGTGCTTGTGCGTCGTCTGGCCGTGGCCCTGACGGGATTGCCTCCTGAACCTCAGGATTTGCAGCAGGCAGAAGCTGCGTTGGCAGCCGGAACATGGGATGCCTGGTACACAGACTACGTGGATCGGCTGCTTGCCTCCCCGCATTACGGCGAACGCTGGGGCCGTTACTGGCTGGACCTTGCCCGCTACGCGGACACTCGCGGCTACGTCTTTATGGAAGACCGGGACTACAAGGACGCCTGGCGTTACCGGGAATGGGTGATTCGGTCACTGAATGCGGACATGGCATGGGACGAATTTGTGCGGCGTCAGCTGGCGGCCGATCGCCTTCCGGGTGCTGAGGATCCTGCACAGCTGGCGGCGATGGGTTTTCTGACGCTGGGTCGCCGCTTTCTCAACAACCAGCATGACATTATTGACGACCGCATCGACCTCGTGACTCGCGGACTGCTGGGACTTACAGTCGCCTGCGCAAGGTGTCACGACCACAAATACGACCCGATTCCGGCAGCCGATTATTATTCACTCTACGGCGTGTTTGCCTCTTCGGATGAACCAAAGAATGAACCCTCAACTCTGCGGCTCGTTGATCGACCGCAGCCGGTGGAGCCGGTGATTTTCGTTCGCGGCAATCCGGCCAACCGAGGCACTGCGGTACCAAGGCGTTTTCTGTCAGCTCTGGCGGGTGAAAATGCAGCGCCATTTAAGGATGGCAGCGGCCGTCTGGAGCTGGCGGCGGCAATCACGGATCCGCGAAACCCGCTGACAGCCCGAGTGGCAGTGAACCGCATCTGGATGCAGCTCTGGGGACGCGGCTTTGTGGAAACTCCCAGCGACTTCGGAGTGCGTACGGATCGGCCGACTCACCCGGACCTGCTGGACTGGCTCGCACAGGACTGGCTGACGCAGGGCTGGTCGCAGAAGCGGCTGATTCGGACGATTGTACTATCGCGTGCGTGGCGACAGCGATCGGATCGGCGCCCGGACGCTGAGTCAGTGGATCCGGAGAATCGGCTGTATGCCCGCATGAATCGTCTGCGATTGGATTTCGAATCGCAGCGGGATGCCGCCCTGTGTGCCGCGGGTCGGCTGGATCGGACGATCGGCGGGCAGTCTGCGGATCTGGCGGCCGACCCGAATGTGCTCCGCCGGGCCATCTACGCAAAAATTGATCGACAGAATCTGCCGGGGTTGTTTCGCACGTTTGACCTTGCAAGTCCAGACACGCACGCGCCGCGGCGTTATCAGACGACGGTGCCCCAGCAGGGCCTGTACTATCTGAACAACGCGTTTGTTATGAACAGAGCGACCGAGATCGCGGCGGCTTCCGCCGGAGAATCGGCAGGTAGTACCACGACAACACCGGCCGAAGCACGCATCGAACGCATGTTTCAACTCGTGCTGCAGCGAAGTCCCTCTGCTGAAGAGCTGACGGCTGCGGCAAACATGGTGAATCAGGTGCAACAGCTGCAGGGAACCGGGGAAGGCGAAGGCTGGAATTATGGCTTTGGCGAGCTGGTGGAGTCGGAAGGTGTGGTGCGGAATTTTCAGCCACTCCGCACAGTACGCGAAGGCCGGCTGCAGTATGGCGAACAACTGCCGGACCCGCAGCTGGGTTATGTATTCCTGAACAAAACCGGCGGTCATACCGGCAACAGTCTGGAGCATTGTGCGATTCGTCGCTGGCGAACGCAACACGCCTGCCGGGTGCTGGTACATGGTGTTGTCAGTCATGCGAATGAGCAGGGTGATGGCATTCGCATGCGTGTTGTGGCTCCTGGCGGACGAGTGCTTGCGGACGTTTCCGTGCACAACGGGACTCAGCCACTGGCCGTTCCTGCGATTGAGCTGCAGGCGGGTGAGTGGCTTGATTTTGTGGCGGACTGCGCGAGTGGCCCGTCCCACGACACGTTCGGCAGCCGCTTCGTGGTGTCTCAGTCGACGGAAACGGGAACGCCGCGTGTATGGAAGTCGGACGAGGATTTCCGGGAGGTTGCGGCACCGCGTCAGGATGCCTGGTCACAGCTCGCACAGACACTTCTGATGACAAACGAATTCTGTTTTGTGGATTAGGTCGAAAGACGGGAATGCAGCGATGAATAACGGGGAAACGGGTCGACTTCCATTTGCAGAACAGGGTGGCGGCATTGCGACGATTGGGCGTCGCGGCATGCTGTCGCGGTGCGGCATGGGTTTCGGCGCAGTGGCGCTGGCCGAGCTCCTGCGGACCGAACAACTGCGTGGCTCAGAGCGTGAGCCGCTCAACCCCATGCAGCCGCGTCCCGCGCAGTTCCCTTCGCGGGTGAAGCACGTGATTCACCTGTTCATGAACGGCGGTCCATCGCATGTGGACACCTTTGATCCCAAGCCGGAGCTGCAGCGGCGAGGAGGTGAGCTGCTGTCCGGGGGAAACCTGAAGACAGAGCGTCCAACGGGAGCACTCTTTCCTTCCCCGTGGCGTTTTCGCCGGTATGGAGAGAGTGGGATTGAGGTGAGTGATCTCTTCCCGCACACAGCTCAGCACGTGGATGACATGTGCATCATCCGTTCAATGCACGCAAACGTACCCAATCATGAACCCTCGCTCCTGCTGATGAATTGCGGTGAAGCGCGGCTGGTGCGGCCAAGCATGGGTTCGTGGCTGACCTGGGGCCTCGGCACGGAAAACCAGAACCTGCCGGGTTTCGTGGCCATGTGCCCAGGCGGGTATCCGATTCAGGAATCACAAAACTGGCAGTGCGGATTCCTGCCGGGCGTGTTCCAGGGCACCTACGTGGATACTCAGCACACCAGCCTTGAAAAGCTGATCGAAAACGTCCGCAACGACCGTATCGCACCCGCTGAACAGCTTCAGCAGCTGAATCTCCTGCGGCTGCTCAACCAGCGTCACCAGCAGGAACGTCCCGGTGATGCACAGCTGGAAGCCAGAATCCAGTCGATGGAGCTGGCGTGGCGAATGCAGTCAGATGCCGCGGACGCGTTTGATGTGAGTCGTGAACCGAAGCACATTCTGGAGATGTATGGCGAAGGTGTTCAGGCTCGCCAGATCCTTACTGCCCGCCGACTTGTGGAACGTGGTGTGCGTTTTGTGCAGGTCTGGCACGGCGCTGGCCAGCCATGGGACAATCACGATGACATCGCCGTCAATCACGCACGGCTGGCAAAGCAGTGCGATCAGGCGATTGGTGCGCTGTTGACCGACCTTAAGCAGCGAGGAATGCTGGAAGAAACTCTGGTGATCTGGGGCGGCGAGTTCGGCCGGACCCCTACTGTGGAGCTTCCCCAGAAAGGTGCCAACGCCGGGAAGATCAACGGCCGCGACCACAATCACTGGGGCTTCACCATGTGGCTCGCCGGCGGCGGCGCCCGCGGCGGCTACGTCCACGGTGCCACCGATGAATTCGGCTTTAAAGCCGTCGAAAAACCCGTCCACGTCCACGACCTGCACGCAACGCTGCTGAAACTCATCGGCTTCGACCACGAAAAATTCACCTACCGCTACGCCGGCCGGGATTTCAGACTCACAGACGTGCACGGGAAAGTGGTCGAGGAACTGATTGGATAATTGAGGAAGCCAGGTCTGCAGACATGCGGAAACGGATTTCCGGAATGAGCCTCGGGCTTCCGCACTCCGCTCAGGATGTTGGCCAACGCGGAGGCAAACGCACTGAGCCGCAGGGCGGCAGCCCGCGGGTAAAGTGCCCTGCGACGCGACGCTGACGCCGTGCGCACCAGGGTGCGAAATCGCAACCGGGGGCTTCCGCCCGCCCGCTCATCATCTCGGCAAACGCGACACCAAACACGTATGAGCCGCCTGGCGGCAGCCTGCGGGTAAAGTGCCCTGCCAACGCGATGCTGACGCTTCGGACAGGGGTGCGCACCAGGGTGCGAGGGCGTAACCGGGGGCTTCCGCCCGTCCGCTCATAATCCTCGCAAACACGATGAAGAACGCACTGAGCCGCAGGGCGGCAGCCCGCGGGTAAAGAGCCCTGCAACGCGATGCTAACGCCCCAGACAGTGCAATTTTCAGGCAGCGGAGGGTGCACCGTCTTTTTCACTGGCGAATGACGGCGGCTCTGTCATGATCACGCATTTGAGCAACTCACCGGACCTTCCTGCATTTCGGAGTCATCCTGTGTCAGAAGCCTTGCACCTGGTCATCCGCACTGGACTGTTTTTGGGCTGTTTGTTTGCACCTGCGATGGCTCATGAAGGGCCGGATCCGGTTGGTCACTGGGAGTTTCATCCGCGGCAGCTGGAAGGGAATCGACTGAAGGCGCGGGTGGGTGCGGATTTGTTACTGGCGGGGCCAGCGCGCTGGATGACGGACCCGCTCGGGCAATCGCTGGTATTTACTCCCCGATTGCAGTGTCTGGCTGATCCGGCCACACCGCCGCTGATCCACATGCCCAAAACAGCACTCACAGTGGCCACGTGGGTTGCGGTGGATGAGCCTCAGGAATGGGGTGGGATTGTGGGGACGATTCAGGATGACGGCGGTACGGAGCGTGGCTGGATTCTGGGCTACGACTCAGCCGTGTTCACACTGGTGCTGTCAACCACCGGAGCAGATGACGGCGACGGTCGTCATACGGTGCTGCGGGGAACAACGAAGTGGGAGCGGGGTCGATTGTATCACGTGGCGGCGGTTTTTGACGGCAAGTCGGCAAGGCTGTATGTGAATGGGCAGGAGGAGGCGTTTACGGCCGACCAGTATGGAGAGCTGTTGTATCCGGAGGGTGCTTCGTTTGTGCTGGGCGGTTTTCGGGACAGCGACGAGGACTTTCGGCTGACGGGGCGAATTCGGGACGTGCGGGTGTATGATCTGGCGGCGAAGCCGGAATGGGTGCGGCAGGACTTCGAACACGGCCTGAAGCTGGCCGAACTGGAGGCTCGCCCCGCGGTTGCTCAGGGTGGTTTCATAGTCGATCCCTATCTCCAGTTCGGAACACGGAATTCAATGACCGTGATGTGGCGGACCGCTGGCAGGGGTACGTCGGTGGTGCGGTACGGTGGCACTCTGGAGTGTGATCAGCAGGTCGCTGTTCCGGGTGCGGTGGAGATCCACGAGGTGCGTCTGGAGAATCTGGAGCCGGAGACGCAGTACTTTTATTCCGTGGAGACGACTTTGGAGGACGGCACTGTCGTGGAGAGTCCGGCATCCACCTTTACGACGGCAGTGAATCCGGAAACACCGTTTGCTTTTGCCGTGTTCGGCGATACTCAGAAGAACCCGCAGGTCTCCGGTCAGCTGTCGGTGCTGGCCTGGGCGCAGCGGCCATCATTTCTGGTGCACGTGGGAGATCTGGTGGATAAAGGCTCCATGGCCGGGCACTGGACTGAACATTTCTTCCCTGGGATGAAGCCGCTGGCGCAGCGAATTCCTTTTTATCCAGTCCTCGGCAACCACGAAGAGAATGCTCAGAACTATTTCGACTACATGTCGCTGCCGGCGCCCGAATATCACTATCAGTTCACCTTCGGGAATACTCAGTTCTTCATGATCGATTCCAACCGCAACATCGCACCTGGTTCAGAGCAGTACACGTGGCTGCGG
The DNA here is from genome assembly GCA_041161565.1 of Planctomycetota bacterium. Lineage (GTDB taxonomy): Bacteria > Planctomycetota > Planctomycetia > Planctomycetales > Planctomycetaceae > SXXK01. Next base: position 12,421 of record JBEAUF010000220.1, read on the forward strand.
GAGGAGTTGTCGAAGTCGAAGGCGATCTGGAAGATTGCCTGTCACCACCATCCCCCTTATTCCTCGGACGAAGATGACTACGGCAATCTCTGGAAAACCCGAATCTCATCCCGGGGTGATCTGCGTGCAAGACAGCTTGCGGCGTTGTACGATGAGTTTGAGGTGGACATTGTCTGGAGTGGCCACATACACAGTTATGAACGAACGTGGCCTGTTCGCGAAGGGCGTGCTGTAGAGCAGAGGGGGACAACCTACATGATCACGGGTGGAGCGGGTGGTGGTTTGGAAACAGCGGGGCCGTTCCGGCCATTCTTCCAGAACAACGTTCGGCGCGGCCATCACTACTGCATGGTGATGGTCAACGGCCGAACGCTGGAAATCAAGGCGTTTGACCTTGAGGGGCGACTGTTCGATACGGTCACTCTGAAAAAAACACCGCAGGAATAATTCAGCGGCGATCAAGCACCAGCAGCCCGGCGATGGTGAGTCCGATGCCAAAGAGTCCGACCAGCGACAGGGCTTCGTTGAAAATGAACATGGCACCAACCGCGCACATGGCGTTTTGTGAGGCATTGATGACGTTGGCGCGGCTGATGGTGAGCGATCGCATGGCGTGGGTGATGGCAAAAAAGCCAATCGCATTGAAGGTACCGGCGATGGCAATCACAAACCATTCCTGAGTTGTGGTCCGGGCGATTGCGGACACCGGGAGCATCAGCAGGCTGCCGGGGCAGAGCAGCAGAAAACCGGCGGCGCTGAACAGGAAGAGGGTTGCAGCGACGGGCATCTGGGAACGGACCGCACGGCGAATGAAGACTCCGGAAACGCCGTAGCAGAGTCCGCTGATCACAGAGAGGGCGACGCCAAGCGTCGGGGAATTGGCAGCCGCCACTGTGGTGCTGGTGACAATTTCAGCGCTGGCAAGCACCTCGTCGGGGGATGTCGCACGGGATTTGGCTGCTGAGGAAAGAAAGACAATCGATGTGACCATCAGAGCCATGCTGAGGGCATTGCGGAAGGTGACCTGATCACCAAGAAAGATCCGGCCGGCCACAGCACCGCTGCAGATGATTGAGGCGAAGCAGATGGGGACGGAGATGGCCAGTCCGATCATGCGGAGCGACATCTGAAAGGCGAAGTTACCCCCCAGCTGATTGAAGAAGGCTGCCACAGCAATCGGCCAGACAACGCTGAAGGCGGCAAAGGAATTCAGACCACGACTGCGGCGCAGCGCGATGAGCACAACCGCGATAAAGAACGTAGGAAACGCTTTTGTTCCGGCCACCCACATGTCCCAGCCTGGTCCGCCTTCGGATTTGGAAAGTCCGCGGAGTGCGAGATTGGCGACAGAGTAGGTGGCAGCGGCAAAGAGCCCGAGCAGCAGCGGCCGGCTGGACGGAGACGGCGACTGTGACGCGGCGGTGAATTGCGTATCACCGGCACTCGACTTGTCCAGGGCGGGCATGGAGATGGTATTCTGAAGCGAAAGCACAGGGCGATGGTCCCCTGCAGGGACCGCAAACTCCATTCTGACCGGGAATTCACGGGGACAACAGAACAACCTGCAGCCCTCGCGGAAATTCTCAGTGAATCAGCGTGAGTTGACCGCAGCGCGGACGATGTCCATGGCTCGATCGATCAACGCCACAGCATCATCCGTCTCCGGGGCTTCCGCAATAATCCGAATGATGGGTTCTGTATTGCTTGCGCGAACCTGCACCCAGCGGTCAGCCCAGTCCAGCCGCAGGCCGTCACCTTCGCGGGCTTCAGCATCCGGGAAGGAGGCTCGCAGAGCCGCACAGGCGGCAGGAACGGCATCGGCGGGACAGGTGAGTTTATCCTTGACGATGGTGTAGACGGGGAGTGAATCGGCCCAGCGGGCCAGAGTACGGCGTTTCTCCGCCATGCCTGCAAGTACCCACGCCATCGACACAAGACTGTCTCTGACATAACCCACCTGAGGATCAATCACACCGCCGTTGCCCTCGCCGCCAAACACGGCATTGACCGCCCGCATCTTCGCGCAGACGTGCGCTTCACCCACATAGCTGCGATGAAATGGGCAGCCATGGCGGGCAGCGATGTCTGCAATCACTCGGCTGGTGGAACCATTCACCACCACCGGGCCCCTGCGGTGTTCGAGGACAAAGTCAGCGGCCAGTGCCAGAGTGAGCTCTTCGCCGATGTAGCGACCGGTATTGTCGACAATGGCAAGACGATCCGCGTCTGGGTCCTGAGCAAACCCGGCATCAGCCTCGTGTCTCACAACGGCACGACAGAGGTCGGTGAGGTTCTTTTCCACAGGTTCCGGTATGTGTTCAAACCGTCCGTCAGGTTCGCCACCCAGCACAATGACTTCGCAGCCAAGCTCTTCAAGCAGCCTGGGGCTGGCAACGGCGCCCGAGCCATGGTTGCAGTCCAGCACTACTCGATAACGACGGCGACGGATCATCTCCGTATTGACCAGTGAGAGCACCTTGTCGAGATGCACGCGGGATGGATCTTCAAGCGTGGTTACCCGGCCAATACCAGACCAGTCCTTCCATGCAAGAGCGTTTGTTTCGAGGATTTGCAGGAGCTGCTGGCCAAGTTCGCGATTGAAAACGCTGCCGTCCGGAGCGAAGGGCTTGATGCCATTCCATTCAATCGGGTTGTGACTCGCCGTGATCTGCAGTCCACCGGCAGCACCATGGTGCCGCACCAGCACTCCGCAGGTCGGAGTTGTGCAGATGCCCGCATCCAGCACTTCACAACCGGTGGCCATGAGACCTGAGAACACCGCGTGCTGGAGCATGGTTCCGGTGGAGCGACCGTCACGAGCCACGACCACCCGGCCGCCGCGACAGAGAGTTCCCAGCGCGGCGGCAAATGTGGCCGCGTAGACGGGATCAAGGCCATCGCCAATAACACCGCGAAGGCCTGAGATGCTGAGTATGCGAGTGGTCATGGTGTGAACTCGATGAGAATCCAATGATGGAGCCCGGCAGAAATACCGGGCGCTGCGGCGGCATGCTAGCAAATCCCGTCAGCTGGATGTCAGAGCAAACCGCGAATTGGGATCACCAGTGCATCACACAGCCACCATCCACATTGATGGTCTGGCCAGTGACTTCGCCGGCACGGGGGCTGCAGAGAAACACAATCATCGCGGCAATATCCGCCGGTTGCTGCCAGCGGCCCAGGGGAACTACGCGGCGGATTTTTTCGGCGGCCCAGTCTTCGTATGACTGCTGCAGCTCAGACGGCTGCTGTCTGTTCCAGGATTCCCAGACGGCTTTGTTGAGTGGCGTTTGGACCATGCCCGGGCAGACGGTGTTGACGCGTACGCCGCAGGGGGCAAGGTCTTTGGCCAGCACCTGAGCGAAGTTGATGTTGGCGGCTTTGCTGGCGCTGTACGGAGGGTCGGTGGGGCTGCCCATTTGTCCGGCGACACTGGCGAGAAACACCATCGAACCGCGGCGTCTGCCAGCCATCGCTCGACCGGCAACATCAGCCACGTTCGCCATGCCAAGGACATTGACCGTCAGCACTTTTTCCCATGCGGATGGAGGGACGTTGGTATAGGGGAAGCCGTAGTGGCCGGAACCAACCGCGGCGCAGTGCACCAGAATTTCCGGGGGGCCGACGCTGAGCTCGGTTTGCTCCCATGCGTCCTGGACGCTGGACAGACTGGTAATATCAGCCTCGATGGCGACCGCAGCAGCCGAGCAGCTGTTGGGTTTCACGAGGTCCCAGCAGACCGGGAGGGCACCTTCAGCCTGCAGGGCTTCAACAACAGCCGCTCCAATGCCGCTGGCACCACCGGTTACCACCGCGGTCAGGCCACGAATACCGAGGTCCATGATGCGCCTCTGGAGCGGTGACTATTTGCGATTTTTCCTGGCAGCAGGTGCAGGTTTGGCGGGGGACCTGGATGCGGTGGCTGGTTTTTTGGCAGCTGCAGCGGCAGAGCCGGATGCTGCAGGGGAGGCGGGCTTGGTTGCCGCGGTTTTTTTTGCGGGTGCTTTCGGAGCCGCTTTGGCAGCCGGGCCATTGGGTCTCGCCGGCGGAACAGGTGCAGCAGATTTGGACTGGGCTTTGGAAGGCTTGCTGGTCGCAGCAGCTTTGGAGCTGGGAGCCGGGGCTGGGAGGCTGCGATTGGGCTGCGATGATTTGGATGGGGCCGCCGGGGCACTGGATTCGGGCCTGGCAGGCCGGGATGTCTTTGCCGGAGGCGGGGCTGGAGACGGGATTGGAGCTGGCGCGGGGTCGGCCTTTTTGGCGATTTTCCGAGGTTTTCCGGTGGTCAGTTCTTCAAGGCGAGCGAGCACGTCGGAGGCATGCAGCTCGGCGGGGAGTGCTTCGGTGAAGCGTACGGAGAAGTTGTGGTCGGTGGCCAGGCGTCGGAGTTGTCGGCAGAAGCTGGAGGCATCGGACTTGCGAACGGAGCCTTTGAGCAATTCCATGGCGTCCGGGAGTGACACGGTGGTGGGCAGGAGTCCAAGCCACTGGGCGGCTTTGAGCATGGAGTTGTCAAGTGCGACGGTGTGGGTACCAAGGATCTCCTGGAGGGCGAATTCGCGGACGAAGGGCGAGAGTTCGGAGATTTTTTTGAGGGCTTTGATGGTGAGATCGGGGGTCTGGCGGCGGAGTTTTTCGAGGTCGAAGGAGTAGGAGGAATCGAAGACGTTGCGGAGGATGGCGCGAATGCGGAGGCCTTTCCAGTCGGGATTGGCGATTCCGCTGAGGGTCTGGGCGAGTTCTGCGGTGGAGCTGACGCGGATTTCGTTGAGGTCGAAATAGCTTTCAAGGAGTTTCGCATAAGCGGCTTTGGCTTCCTCCCAGCTGTTGTCTTCGAGACAGACGGAGAGGAGCATGGCTTCCAGCACCTGTGGCGGGAGGTCCTGCTGTGATTTGCCGTAGAACTTGTCGAGTGCCGCGAGGAGTTCGCGGCAGGTGGTGGCGAGGTCGGCGGGTTTGGAGGACTTGGTGTTTGCCATTGAACAATTCCTGTTAGCCTGCAGCTCGGGTCCGCTGTTTCAGGATTCGGTATCGGGTTCTGCCGGGTGATCGGAGTCTGTGGATTGCCGGGAGTCTTGCTCCGGGAGCACCTGTTTCAGCAGACTGGCAGTTTCGAAGGATTTGCGGATGCCATCATCGAGGGAAAATCGGAGTTCGGGTGTGTAGCGGCTCTTGATGTATTCGCCGACGCGAGACTGGAGGAAACCGCGGGCGGAATTGAGACCGTGCATGGTGAGTGCAGCGGTTTTTTCGTCTCCCATCACGGAGATGCGTACGGTGGCGTAACGAAGGTCCGGACTGACATCTGCACCGAGGACTGTGACGTTGCGAATCCGGGGGTCACGGAGTTCAGTGAGGATGGCGGTGCTGACGACTTCCCTGATCATCGATGCCACCCGGGCTGTTCGTCGAGTCGACATATTGTGGTTTCCAGAGGGGAGTATCCGAGCGGGCGATTTCAGATGCGATGCATGGGTTGCAACCGGCCCTCCGGAGCGGGGCCGGTGCAGCGACGGCGATCAGCTGAGAGTCCGCTTGATTTCATCCACGCGATAGGCTTCGAGGAGGTCTCCTTCCTTAACGTCATTGAAACCTTCGAGACGGATACCGCATTCCATCCCTTCGCGGACTTCCTTCGCATCGTCTTTTTCGCGTTTGAGGGAGCCGATGCGGTAGTCGTTGAGAACTTTCTGGTCACGGATGAGATGGATTCGGCTGTCTCGGGAGATGGTCCCGTTGAGCACGCGACAGCCGGCGATGGTGCCAAAGCGGCTGATGTTGAAGGTTCTGAGCACGATCGCGCGGCCGGTGGAGACTTCGACGCGTTCGGGGCGCAGGAGTCCCTGGAGTGCGAGCCGGATGTGGTCGGTCACTTCGTAGATGATGTTGTAGCGACGGATTTCGACGCCTTCGCGTTCTGCGAGAGTTTGGGCGCGATCTTCGGCAACCACATGGAAGGCGATGATGATCGCCCCCGCGGCGCTGGCAAGATAGACGTCGCTTTCGTTGACGCCACCGATGCCGTAGTGGATAACTTCCACGCGAACTTCGGGGTGTTCGAATTTTCCGATTTCGCTGCGGAGGGCTTCGATGGAGCCTGGGGAGTCGGCTTTGAGGATGAGCGGAAGATCCTGCACACCTTCGCCGTCGCGGGGCTGGTTGAGGATATCTTCGAGCGTCCTCGGGGAGACTCGATTGGAGAGCGACTCACGACGCCCTTCATGGAGTCGGGATCCGGCAGTTTCGCGAGCTTCTTCGATGTCCTTCATGACAAAGAAGTGGTCCCCGGCGCCCGGCACATCGGAAAGACCGGAGATTTTGACGGGAGTGGACGGGCCGGCTTCTTCCACGAGTTCATCGCGGTCGTTGTACATCGCCCGGATGCGGCCGTAGGTGGAACCGCAGAGGACAACATCACCGACACGGAGCGTCCCTTTCTGGACGATGAACCACGCGAGTGCTCCGCGACCTTCATCGCGGAAGGATTCGAGGCAGACGCCGAGCGCTTCGCGCTGGGGATTGGCTCGGATTTCGTGGAGTTCGGCGGTAAGGATGAGGGTTTCGAGGAGTTTGTCGATGCCACGTCCGGTGGCACCGGACGTGCGGACGACTTCGTATTCGCCACCCCATTCCGCCGGCAGAATTTCGTGCTGCGCCAGCTGCTGGAGGATGCGGTCTTCGTTGACGCCGGGGAGGTCGATTTTGTTGAGTGCGACAACGACGGGTACGCCGGCGTTTTTGGCGTGGCTGATACATTCGACCGTCTGCGGCATGACGCCGTCATCGGCCGCAACAACCAGCACCACGATATCGGTCACGTTGGCACCACGAGAACGCATCTCGCCGAAAGCTGCGTGGCCCGGCGTATCGACGAACGTGAGCTTATGACCTTCGTAGTTGACCTGGTAGGCAGCGATGTGCTGTGTGATACCGCCGAATTCTCCCGCGGCAACATTCGCGTTGCGGATCTTGTCCACCATGGTCGTCTTGCCATGGTCGACGTGCCCGAGGATGGTGATGATGGGTGGCCGGCTGCGCATGAGTTCCGGCGGGTCTTCGTGGTCGAGCGAAGCAAGCAGCTCGGCCTCGATGTCACGGCTGCGCTTGAACGAAAGATCGACGCCGAGCTCCATGGCAACTTCCATGGCCTCTTCCTCGCCGAGTTCATCGTTGATGGTGACCATTCGCCCCTGTCGCAGGAGCAGTCCGAGAATGGACTTGGCTGGGCGACCGATGGCTTCCGAGAGATTACGAACGGTAACCGGGAACGAGATTTGAGCGGTGGTCTTGAGTTCGGCGACACCGCTGCGTTTTTTGCGTTTTTGCTTCTTGGCCTGACGCTCGGCTTCGCGGGACTCGCGGAGTTCCCTGAGCAGTGAGCCACGGTTGGCAGCCGGACGACCTCTGCCTGCGGGTGCTCCGGGAGCAGCCGGAGCGCCCGGCGTTTCCACTGCGTCGTGCTCTTCACGAGCGCGGCGAAGAGCCTGCAGCTGATCTGCGAGAGGACTGCGACGGTCCACAAGATCCGACAGCGACATGTCGGGTTTCTGGACCTTTTCCTCTTTGGGTTTTGGCTTGCGAACAACCGGGGCGACGTATTCGGGCGGAGCAGCGACGAGCGGCCTGGGAGTAGCCTTATCGCGATTGACGCGAATGGGACCGCCGGTACGCTGAGGGGCTGCTGCGGACTGTTCG
>JBEAUF010000310.1:0-3066 GCA_041161565.1 Planctomycetota bacterium
CCCCTAGTATCTGGAGATATGGACCTTTTCAGCTCCGCCGGCCGCCAGCGGTGGTATGATTATCTGATCCCGGTCTGCAGCCGGAATTAGACGGCTATGCAGTTCGATTTGCCCCTGGGTCATCAAGATCGTGGGAGAGCCAGAGCGCATAGCCTTTGTTGTTTAACCCGAACCGTCGCAAGAGCCGCCTCACAGCGAGCTCGCATTACTAGGATGGGACAATGACAGTTTCTAATCAGGCAGAACGTGTGATCGGTGTCGATGTGTCGATGAGCAGGCTCGACATCGCAGACTCTCAGGGCAAGATCCATAAGACGATCTCCAATACAGCAGCTGCGATCAAGAGGGCCATCGTACAGAAGTTGGACGACGGCGACTCTGTGTTCGTCGTCTGTGAGGCCACCGGAGGGTATGAAAAGGATCTCGTTAAGACGCTGCAGGATGCCGGGATCCCGGTGGCAATCGCCAATCCGAGACAGGTCCGTCAGTTCGCGAGCGCCATGGGGCGGCTTGAAAAGTCTGATCCGATCGACGCGGAAGTGATCTGTCAGTTCGGCCAGACGGCGGAACTGCCAGCCGCTCCTGTGAAGACAGCCGAGCAGGAGGCCCGAGACGCCGTCGTGCGGCGTCGTGAGCAGGTGCTGGAGATGATTGGACAGGAGAACAATCGTCTGCAGCAGGAGTCAGATCCCAAGATGAAGAAGACGATCGAGCAAGTTCTCAAGACGCTCAAAAGCCTGCAGAAAAATCTGGACGCGGAGATCTCGCGTTTCCTCGCGGAGGAGGCGAAAACGAACGCCAGCGTCGAGGTGCTGATGAGCGTTCCGGGAGTCGGAGCGGTGACGACAGCGACGCTGCTGTCCGAGCTGCCGGAACTGGGACAACTCAACCGCAGTGAGGTCGCAAAGCTCGCTGGAGTCGCACCGATCGTCCATGAGTCAGGCCAGTCGCGAGGTCGTCGCTCGGTGTCGGGCGGACGCCGCCCGGTACGGCGTGTGCTGTACATGGCAAGTCTTGTTGGCATACGCCGCAACCCCGTGCTGATGGAATTCCATCGTCGGCTCGTGAGCCGAGGCAAGCCGCAGAAGGTTGCGATCGTCGCCTGCATGCGAAAGCTGCTGACCATCCTCAACAGCATGGTCCGAACCAAGACCAAGTGGAGAACGAAAGGAGAGGAAAAGGTGATGGCTGATCAGGGACCAGCCACCACGCGTGCTCACGGCGATTGACGCCGCGGCGACTCGACTATGCCTTAGGAAGTTGCGTCCCCGCAGAGCTTCCCTCTGTTTGACCAAGCGCACCTAAGGTTACCGTCCAGACGCTAACCACACAAGATTGAACCGCGGCGCCATGCCTAAAAAAATCCCCAGGGTTCGGGGGCGGGCCCCCGCTGCGCCCGCACATTCGCCACCGCCCGTTCGATTACCATCGAACACCACCCCAACAACACTTTTTTTCACCGAACACCTTGACTCACCCCCGACCCCTCTCCCCTGCCAGGGGCGAGGGGTGCTATGCGCGATTTCCACCGCTGCTCAAAAACAAAGCAACCAGCGGGCGCGAAAGAACACTGCTCATCCGTGGCGAAAGAACACACCACTTCCGCTGTTCACAAACCGCTTCGGATACCTATGGCCGTCGCCACCGCGTATTCGCGAGCATGCGAGATTGACAGCAGGATATTCACAATCCCCTGCTCCGCTGCGATCTCCGCCGCTCGGCCACTCAACTGCACCGTCGGCTGGCCTGTGTGCAGTGACACCACTTCCACATCATGAAAAGTGATGCCCTGCACAAATCCGGTCCCCAGCACCTTCACGACCGCTTCCTTCGCAGCCCACCGCCCCGCATAACGCAGCGTCGGATCACGATGCTTCGTTGCATACTCGATTTCACCTCGAGTAAAACAGCGGTCAACAAAGTGTGAACCATGCCGCTCCAGCATCTCACGGATGCGGCTGATCTCCACAATGTCGGTGCCCAGCCCGCCAATCATGGCCGCTCCCTACGCACCGTACTTCTCCAGTCGGCCGGCATGCGCCAGAGCCTGCAGCATCAGATACTTCGCCTCAAACATCCCCAGCTCACCCACCCGACAGGCCGATTCACCAAACTGACGCGACCCGTCAAAACGCGCGTTGTCAGCCACCAGCATCGTCGGCACCGGATGACCACTGTGAGATTTCATTTTGGACGGAGTACTGTGGTCGCCGGTCACAATCAGCACGTCCGGCTGCAAACCCATAATCCGCGGAATTCCCGAGTCAAACTCCTCCGTCCGCTTCACCTTCGCTTCGAAATTGCCGTCCTCACCCGTACTGTCCGTGTACTTGAAGTGAATAAAGAAGAAGTCGTACTTCGACCAGTTCGCTTCCAGACAGGCCATCTGATCCGCCAGCGAATGGCCGGCGTCCAGAATGTCCATGTCCACCAGCCGCGCCAGACCGCGGTACATCGGATACACGGCAATCGCCGCCGCCCTCGTACCATACACTTCCTGAAACTTCGGGATCGGCGGCATCTTCGCAATCCCGCGCATTGTCAGCAGATTCGCCGGCTGATCATCCTTCAGCACCTCGGCCGCCTGTCGCATGAACTCGGCCAGCACTGCAGCCGTCTTCTGAGATGCCGGGTCGGCCCCCTGAGGCTTCAGCGGAGGAACACCGGTACGCTGAGGATCCGTGTCGTTCACGTTGCCCCCCAGACCGTCACCACGAATCACAATGACCAGCCGATACTCCTTCACATGCCGCACAAACACTTCCACACCCGGAATCACAATCTGATCCAGCTTCTCACACAGCTTCGCCGCAATCTCCGACGACACGCGACCGGCACGACGGTCCGAAATGTTGCCCGCAGCATCCACCGTCACAAAATTGCCCCGCACCGCCACGTCACGGTCCGTCAGCGCAAAATCAATCCCCAATGCCTCCAGCACACCACGCCCAATGTCATACTTCAGCGGGTCATAACCAAACAAACCCAGATGACCAGGACCACTGCCCGGCGCGATCCCCGGCAGCACCGGAATGCTCATCCCCAGCACACCACGCTGGGCCAGCG
>JBEAUF010000322.1:0-2861 GCA_041161565.1 Planctomycetota bacterium
TTGCACTCGAATGGGCTCGAACCATTAACCTTCGGTTCCGTAGACCGATGCTCTATCCAATTGAGCTACGAGTGCGTGCGGGGCAGTACACGGGCGGGTGCCGGTGGGTTACCGCGCGGGAGGGAGATTTTATCAGAAGTCCGGTGGATTCGCAAGCCGGTCTGATTTCGGGAAGTGGCGGTGTTGTTTTCTGGGGGTTGGGAGGGAATGAAAAAACCCTGACTCCATTTTCACGGAATCAGGGTTTGACCCCAAGGGGATTTGAACCCCTGTTACCGGAATGAAAATCCGATGTCCTGGACCTAACTAGACGATGGGGCCGTCGGGCGGAAGAGTATAGCCGGTCGGACTGGGAAATCAATTCAAAGCCGCACCGGTTTGGGAGCTTTTTTCGGAATTGGAGTTGCCGGGGTTCAAACTTTCTTCCTGCAATATTGCCCGCAGGATTTCTTCGCGGTGGACGGAGACGTCGCGTGGGGCCTGGATGCCCAGGCGGACGTTATCGCCGCGGATATCGACCACGGTGACCACGATATTGCCGTTGATGACGATTTTTTGATTGACCTTCCTTGACAGTACCAACATGGCTTTTCCTCCCTGTTTTTATTAGTGCAACCACCCGGTTTCATGCTAGGCGCGCGATTTGCGGGGGTCAACGGGATATCCGGCAAAAACTGCCGGTTTTAACTGGACACAGGCTGAGCCGGATCATCAGCCGCTGCGGGGCAGATCGAGCAGGCCGGCGAAACGGTCGAGCACGGTTCGGCGAAGAGCGGCGAATGCGGGGAGGTGGAATTCACCGGAGTCGACGAGGTCCTGAGCGATGTGGCGTGCGGTTTGGAGGAGTTCGAGGTCGCGGACGGGGTCGGCGCAGCGGAGTGGCATGGCGCCGCTTTGTCGGAGTCCGAGGATATCGCCGGGGCCGCGGAGGCGGGCGTCGGTTTCGGCGAGTTCGAAGCCGTCTGAGGATTGTTCGAGTGCTTTCAGGCGGCTGGTGGCGTCGGGGGATTCGGCTTCGGAGAGCAGGAAGCAGTAGCCCTGGTGTCGACCGCGGCAGATACGTCCTCGGAGCTGGTGCAGTTGGGCGATGCCGAAGCGTTCTGCCTGCTGGATGACCATGATGGTGGCATTGGGAATGTTCACACCGACTTCAATGACTGTGGTGGAAACCAACACCTGTGTGGTGCCGTCGCGAAATTGATCCATGACGGAGTGGCGATGTTCGCGGTCCATGCGACCGTGGAGCAGGTCGATGGAGAGTCCGGCCAGTTCGTGGATCCGCAGGCGCTGGAAGACGGCTTCGGCGGAGGCGGCGTCGTCTTCGGACTGACCTTCAACGCGGGGGCAAACGACATACGCCTGGCGTCCCTGACTGATTTGCTGGCGGAGGAAGTTCCAGACTTTGGCGAGTTCTGTGGGGGAGCTGACTTTGGCGGTGACGACTTTCTGGCGTCCGGGCGGGAGGTCGCGAATGACGGAGACGTCGAGGTCGCCGAATTGTGTGAGGCACAGGCTGCGGGGGATGGGAGTGGCGGTCATGACGAGCACGTGCGGGCTGAGTCCGTCGGCGGAGTGGCCGGTGCCGGAGAATCCGGCCCGCTGACGGACTCCGAAGCGGTGCTGTTCATCGATCACGGCTACGCCCAGTCGAGCGAAGCGGATGTTTTCCTGAATGAGTGCCTGGGTGCCGATGATGAGCTGTTGTGAGCCATCGGCGATGCCGTTTGTGAGTTCTTTGCGGCGGCTGGCGGGGAGTCCACCCAGCAGCAGGCAGCGGGTGACGCGGCTGGCGCTGAGGAGTTGATCGAGGGTTTCCCAGTGCTGGGTGGCGAGGACTTCGGTGGGGGCCATGAGGACGGCCTGGCGACCGGCGGCGATGGCTGCGAGCAGGGCGTAGACGGCGATGGCGGTTTTACCGGCGCCCACGTCGGCCTGAAGCAGGCGATGCATGGGTTGGTTGCGGCTGAGGTCGCCGATGATTTGCCGGACTGCTTCGTCCTGTCCGGCGGTGAAGCGAAAGCTGAACAGCCGCCGGATGCGGGCATCGATTTGCGCGGAGACGGGTATGGGAGCGGCCTGGAGCTGGCGGGACGAGTGGCGTCGGAGTGCCAGTCCGAGCTGAAATTCGAGGAGGTCGTCGAGGAGGACGCGGCGACGCCCCTGTTCCCACTGGGGGCGATCGGCGGGCAGATGCAGAGCGCGGACGGCGGCGGCGAGTTCCGGGAGCTGGTGTTGCTGGCGAAAGTGGGCAGGGAGGGGATCTGTGAGGCAGTCGATGCAGTGTTCCACGGCTGCTTTGGTGAACCGCCGCATGGCGTCCATGCGGATGCCATCGGTGAGGGGATACCGCGGGAGTATTCCGGCGCGTTCTTCGGAGTCTTCGTCGGCGGGCAGTACGTGGACCTGCGGATTGTTGAATTCCCAGCGACCAGCGCGGCGCCGGGGGCGACCGTGAAAGAGGAGCTGGTCACCGAGCTGATAGCGGTGCAGGATCCATGGCTGATTGAACCACAGTCCACGCACGAAATGACCACCGCAGTTCAGCAGGATTCCCACGAGTGATCCGCCGCGCTGTGTGGAGCGGGAGTCGCGGTCGACCACGGTGCCCTGGACGGCCTGGAGGGTATCAGGCTGCAGCTGGGGGACGGTTTTCAGGTCGGTGAAGTCGTGGATGTCGGTGGGGATGTGAAAGAGCAGATCGCGGGCCGTTTGGATCTGCAGGTTGCGGAGGAGTGTGGCGCGCTGGGGGCCGATACCGCGGATGTACTGGACCGGAGTCAGCAGCCGATCGGCGGTGACGTTGGCGGGGAGCTGATCGAGGGGGGGGATTTGGGGTGCGTCTGGCATAAGGGATTAAATAG
>JBEAUF010000397.1:0-7886 GCA_041161565.1 Planctomycetota bacterium
GGCCCGGCTGGGCGTCAATGTCGAACAATCCGCGGCCCTTTAACCGCAGGAGTTCCATCGCCGCGTGGTGTCGCGAAGAGACTCCGGGTTGTGGCCAGAGTCCGCCACCAATAATCAGCAGGCAGAGGACGACGACGGAGAACCGTTCGGCGGGGCGGGAACGCAGGGACACGGCCGTCTGAAAGCGACAGCCTGTGAAAATGTGAAACCACGCGCGCAGGATGGAGATGCCGTTGAGGGCGGAGGAGATGACGAGGATCAGTCCGACAAGAGGATAAAATTCAACGCAGCCCTCCACCAGCAGTTCCATGCCAACAAAGCCTATGGTCCCTGGAAAGCCGATGGATGAGAGTCCTGTGAGGAGTGACAAGCCAGCCAGCGTGGGGGTGTGTTCGCAGAGTCCGTAGAAACGGTTGAGCTGGATACGCCCGATCCTTGCTTCAACGGCACGAATTGTCAGTCCGTAGCCGGTGAGAGACAGTCCCACAGAGAGCCATACGCAGAGGGCTCCGGTAAGGCCGATTACGTTGACAAGTTCCAGTCCGGAAAGCACGAGCGACGAATGGCTGAGGAACAGAAAGCAAAAAAATCGACGAGCGTCGGTCTGAACTGCGGCCATGCCTGCAGCGTAGAGGGATGTGATCAGTGAGAGCACAGCAATGCTCTGCATGGCCCAGCCGGGAACCACGGGAAACACCAGGTGCATTACGGCATAGGCACCGGTCATGGGGGTGAGGAACAGCAGTGCTGTACCGAATGAGGCCCTTTCGAAGAGGTCTGTCATCCAGCAGTGGACGGGGACCACTCCGGCTCGCAGCAGAGCGGCTGCAGTAAGGAGTGCGGCCGAAAGTCCGGATGCGGAGGCCGTACCGTCAGATCGATCGACAAGTGCCCAGCCGGCAAGCAGCAGAGTAATGAACAGCCCCATATGAATCAGGAAAACTCTGGTCGACTGACCTCGCTGGCGGAGTTCCGCGATTGGGGGGAGGATGGAGAGGGACAGGAGAATGATCAGCAGCCACGGATCATGACAGCTGAGTATGGCGTTGGTGAGTGACAGCGAAAACAGAGTCAGGCTCAGAGGGAATCGCTCGAGTTTTGTGCGGAGCGTGGCGAGGAGCACCAGCAGGAAGAGCAGCGATGAGAGTGCCGGCAGGGGAGCACTGAGTTCGTCAATGACCAGAATATCATCGCGACCGGTGAATTGCTGCAGAAGATCCCAGTGATCGTGGGCTTCGAAGGCATGCACCGTGGCGAAATCAATCCATTCGCCAATCGTGCAGATCGAGGTGAGGGCGGCAAAGGCAATGGCAAGCCGGTGCGAACGGGTGAGGTTGCGTGTGCATCCTGCGATGATGGCGCCGATGAATGGCAGCAGAATGCCGACTTCAAGCCAGGGAAGATGGAGTTCGCCGATCATGGAAGGGCTTTCGCGAGCTGTCCGGTGGTTGTTGGGGACGGGCGTGTGCGAGTTGTTGTGGTCAGAGTTGTTTGGGGGTGAGCGTGGTGTGCTGCGTGCCGTGGCGGTTGTCTGGTTGGTTGTGCTGATTTTCTCCGGCTGTATCGCTCCGCGGTTCACTGCTTCCGGCGAGCCATGTGGTCCAGCGGCGTTCCATGCGATCGGACCAGAGAAATGCGGCGGCAATCGGGTTAACGAGGTATGCGTCGAGTAACGGGTCGAGGTTGCCGCGATCGAAAGCGAAGCGGTAGAGGCGTACCTCGCGTGCGGGCGCGGCAATTCCAACTTTTGCAGCAGTTGCGGCGTGGTGGTCGCCAAGTGCGTTAATCATGGCGTTGTAGTCCTTGAGCAGCGAGGGGGCGCGGACGAGTTGCAGTGTGCGGAAGCAGGCGTGGCCGATGATGTGAATCAGGGGAATGTACCGCAGCCCCAAACCGATCTCTGTGACAATCAGGCTCACCTGAATCAGCGAGGCGAAAGCGAGGCTGCTCTTGATATCTGACTGCACCCGGGCGGCCATCGCGGCAAAGATGCAGGTGGAGACTCCGAGCACGACGACCAGTGCCTGAAGGAGCCGTGACTGTTCAAGCAGGGGCCCCATTCGCAGGAGCAGGAAGGCGCCAAGGTGTACCGACAGGGCTCCGTAAAACACAGCGCTGGATGGGGTGGGACC
This sequence comes from Planctomycetota bacterium, assembly GCA_041161565.1. Classification (GTDB taxonomy): domain Bacteria; phylum Planctomycetota; class Planctomycetia; order Planctomycetales; family Planctomycetaceae; genus SXXK01. The sequence continues at coordinate 2,133 of JBEAUF010000397.1, forward strand.
TTCCATGGCTCTCGGAAGCCAGCCGGAAAATGGGATTAAAGCCGACTTTCCGGCGGCGGCGAAGAGCAGCAGCAGGCCAACAAACAGTGCTGGCCCCGACGAGACCAGAGCACTGCCTGCGGGCCAGGCACCCTGCCCTGCAAGTCCGGAAAAATCACCGGAGCCAGAAAGATGGTGCAGGGTGAGCGCGGCGAGCAGGAATGCGGCGTCAGCAACGCGGTAGATGGACCAGACTCGCAGGCCGTTCTGTACGGGACCACGACGATCCTGGAAGAATGCAACCAGCAGTGCGGACGACAGGCCCACCAGTTCCCATCCAAAGAACAGTGTTTCGATAGTTCCGGCGGCCGACGAGAGAATCATGCCGGTGAGAAAGAAAGAGAAAAACAGGAAGAATCTCGAAAAGCCTTCGTCGCGATGCAAGTAGCGGCTGGCAAATGCGCTGATCACCCCGCAGAGGACAAAAGTCATGACCACAAAGGGCACACTGAGCCGATCAAAGACAAATTTGATGGTGAAGTGAAAATGGGCTGCAGCCGGGCTGCCGGGGGTGGAGTGGTGTATATTGGGAGCGGTTGCTTCGCCGGGATGCGCTGCTGCTGTTTCAGGCAGCCGGACCCAGTCCCCTGTCGAGACTGCCACATGCCGGCTGCCGGAGATGAGCATTACGGCGAGAATCGTGAGAGAGGCCAGCAGGCCGGAGACGACGGCGGTCGCGGTGAGTTGCGAGATAACCCGCTCCCGCAATGGGATGCGCAACAGCATGCAAAAGCCCAGAACTGCGGTGAGCAGCAGCGGAGCGACCACAACGATAATTCCGAGGATGCTCAGCATGGCTGGCTGACTCCGTGAACAACTGTTTCAGTGCAGACTGGACCTGTTGCCGCGGCCTTCGATGCTGATTCAGCGGGACTGCGGGGGATAATCGAAGCAAAAGGCAGATGTTCGCGGTGTCCGTGGTACCAGTCGAATGAGGTGTGGGCTTCGGGGAGAGAATCGGAATCCGGCTGCCAGGGCTGGAAGCTGCCATTTGCGAAACGCTGAATGGCACTGGTCTGCGGATCGAGCACCGCGAGTTGTGCCCAGCCGTTGCGGCAGATGTTGGCGATACTCGGGTTACGTTCCATGATTTGCAGCATGGCTGATGGAGTTGTTTCAATCAGGAACAGGAGGCGGACGGGTTCGTGGATATCAACACCCTGCCATGGAAGCCCGGGGCGGAGGTCACTGGCAGCACCATCCATAACACCCAGCAGCGACGTGACATTATGCGGCAGTTTGGTGCCACTGCCCCAGCCGTGGTTATCGATGGCGGAGAGTGTGTAGAGCAGGTTGATACCTTCGCAGACGGGTATCACGGCGGCGAGGATGCGGGCGAGGATCGAGGAGTCCGCGGAATCGAGTGCCGGGTCGTATGACATGAGAAAGGAACGTCGGTCGAGGAACAGGCCACGAATTCTGCTGCGTCGGCCGACGAAGCACATGGCATTTGTGCAGTTGCCGTACTCGGGACGGGTTTGCGCGAGATCTTCCGCCCGTTCCTGAACGTGTTGCAGGGCATCGGCAGGAGTCAGTTCGAGGCTGGCGGATTCGAAACGTCGGCAGCGTTCGTGGGCGTTGCGTTCGAGTACAGAGCTGAGGATGGACCGGAGGGATCTCAGATGGGCGACATGTGAAGAAGGCAGCAGCTCAAGGTCAAAGAATGTGATTTCCTCGGTGGCGGTATTATGCAGTCCGCCGATGAACCATGTTTCTTCAGGAATGGAAATTCCGCGTGCCTCAAGTTGTCTGCGGACTCGTCTGTCATTGAGCATGGCGGCGAGGGCTCTCGCGTTGGCCCCGCCCGGATTCCCGGAACAGGCACCGCAGTGGTAGGCCGACTCGTGGGGATTGTTGAGGCACACGGAGCCGTGCCCGAGGATCAGGACGATGTTCGCGAAGTCGTTGACCAGACCAATATCACGCAGCGAGCGTTCGCCGAGGTTCACCATTTCGGAAAGCGTGAAGCCGATTCCGTCGTCGTGCGGGCCGGCCGCTGTTCCCTCGGCCCGTTCGAGTCTGAGCCGCGTAATGGCGGGGGGAGCGACGATGCGGCGGGCCGTCCGATTGACACGAGCGGCAACGCGGGGGAAGAGGATGCGACCGAGGAGTGGAATGGTGGCGAGGGGGCCGAGGACGGCGGTGACCAGAGCACCGGAAACGGATGAGCGACTGCCGGAATTGATCCCCTGGGAGGCGCGTCCAATAATCCGACGCGCGGCTGCTCGATTGCGATGCGAGTCCTCCAGGGCATACACGACATCTTCCACGATCCAGTTTTTGGGAGTCACGACGACGGGACAGAGTGCAGTCCACGAAGCTTCAGCTGCTCCGCGGTAGTACATGGGCACGCAGAAGAATCCCGCGTTTCCAAACGTTTCGATTTCGGGGCAGGCTTCTTCCAGATGGCGACGAAACGATTCTTCCCGCGCGTCTATACAGGTGATGATCTGAAACTTCGGCAGCGTGGGTTTGATCTGTGGTCGGGACGCGCGGATGTGGACGACATTAAGGGCGTGGTGGAGCAGGCGACGTTCAAAGGCAAGATGAAACAGGCGACGGCGTTCGAGGCCGTCAAATCCGCGGATTTCACGGTGGAGAGCGAGCCAGTCCTCAGGTGTCAGCCTGCTGAGTACGGTGGGGCCCCAGCCGTGGATCTGGGCCAGCTGGAACAGCACAAATGCTTCGTGCGCCGCCCGATTCCGCTGCCGGGACTGCTGATATCCCGGAAGCAGCTTCGCCGTGGCCTGCTGAATAGTCATCTGCCTGCCAAAGTGACTGCGAATCACCTCCATTGTGGCATATTCATCCAGCAGCAGGCGGATTGCGAGGAACTGCAGCAATGTGCCGGGTGGGGAAGCGCGGAACACGCGGTCGGGGCGACTTTCAGTTTGCCAAATCATACCCGCCCAGCCGCGAAGGCTCAGGAGTGTTTGCCGCAGCCACGCGCGGCGATCCGCGTCGGCAACACCAAACGCCTTCAGCGAACTCAGAATACTGGCGGCAGGAGTGATGCGGCCACAGCGAAGTGGCTCCAGTGCCATCGGCAGTTCACGCAGCCAGCGACGGGCACCCGCGATCGGCCTGCGAAACAGGCCGCAGAAGGCTGATAAAAAACCATCCTCCTGATCCGGCAACGACCACTGTGCATACCCCTGATCCAGCCATGCCGCACAGAATGCCACAAGGACTTCAGTGACGAGTTCGTCAGGGTCCTGTCCGGTAGCATCCAGCAGCAGCTCGCGGACGCGAATGGAACCGGCATTGGCAGTTGGAGCCGCGGCGTCTGTGTTCACGGGCCGATTCTGTTGAATGATCGCCCACATCCAGCCCAGAGTTGCTTCTTCCCATCCGAGGTCAGTTGCCGGTGCTGGACCGCTGGCATGGCTATGCTGCATCCAGCTGTGGGCGGACTCAAGCAAAGCAGCGCGGCTGGTCGCGGAAACAGCCGGGTGAAAGCGACGAAGGCTGTCGAGCTCGGCGATCATCCAGTGCAGCTCGTGACTGGTCTCCGGGGTGATCAGATCACGCAGCCGCGTGAGCCTAAGTTCAAGAAGCGGAGCAAGCCCGGCAATGGAATCCTGAGCGGCCGAGCCGCATTCTTCATGGAGGATCTCTCGGAGATCAGATTCGCGAATTCGACCACGCTGGAGCTTGTTGCGGTAGCGGGTTTCGCTGAGCCATGGCTCACATCCGTAAATTTCCGGAACCTGGCGCAGGACCTCAAAGAACGAAGATTGTTCCATGCCCTGCAGCGGATTCAGAAAGGCGAATGACGTGATTGGGCCCTGCTGCGGCAGCAGAGCCGCAAGCTCACGAACCTCGCGCTCGACTTCCTCGTCAATGTCCGGCATTGTGACTCTCGGGCTGTGACAGTGGGAGATATTCATGGCACGCGGCAGCGCGTTCTCCCCCGCGAACTCGGGGGGCTTGCTGCGGTGAGATTGGCCGGCAGGCAGGCTGATGCGGAGAAGGCGCAGGCAAGCACTACCCGGATTCGGGGATGGGATCAGCCGCTGCGGGGATTCGCACAGAAAATGAGCCGGCGCGGGGGCCGGCGGAAACCTATGCGGATGGCGGCGGTCGGCAGCCGCGAGCATCAATCGGGCGAGAAGGGACCGGAGCTGCAGTCAGCACTGTGTGGAACTGTTCCGGGCGGTCGCCGTAAACATCTGTTCCCGAGGCATCGCCGGGAAATTCAGACTCGTCAAATTCGGCCTCAATCACCGAGCCTGAGGGCTGCTGGGCGTTGTCGCTGATGCAGTCGACGCCGCAGGCATGATCGGTGGAAAGTGAGAGGGAGGCCGAGGACAGCCAGATGAACTGTGTCAGGCAGAGCGTTAGAATGGCGGCGAAATGACGCATGGAAAAAATTTTGCTTCGAATTGGGGGGGTGTGTCAAGAGGAACCGCAGCGAATCTGGTGGAAACGGGGAGATTATGTTGGTGGCAGGCGAATTGCCGGCCTGAGATCAACGTGCCTGTTGCCGCGTCTGTGCTGCTCGACTAAGCTGGGGGCAGAAATAGGAGGACCTCGCATGCGATTGCTGAGTTTGCTGGCATTATTAAGTTTCCTGTCGCCGTGCGGAGCATGGGCCGAAGACGAGCATTTCGAGCGTCACGTGCGGCCGCTGCTGGAAAAGCGGTGTCTGCAGTGTCATGGTGGAACGAGGGCTGGTGGAGGTCTGTCGCTGGATTCCGCAAAGGGCTGGCAGGCGGGTGGTGCAAGTGGTCCTGCGATTATTCCGGGGGACGTGGACGGAAGTTTGCTGATTCAGGCGATTGAGGGGCGTGGCCTTGAGATGCCTCCGGAGGAAGCCGGCGGGCAACTGTCCGGGGAGGAGATTGAGGTCCTGCGAAAGTGGGTGGCGATGGGCGCCCCGGATCCGCGGAGCGGTTCAGATCGGATTGCAGGCATGACTCTGGATCAGGCTCGTGGCTGGTGGTCATTTCAGCCCCTGTCGCGGGTGGAGCGTTTGAGTGTTCCGGAAGCGTCTGCGGCAGTGGATCGGTTTTTGGTTGCAGCCCGATCATCAGCGGGGCTGAGTGAATCGCCTGTTGCGGACCGTCGGCAGCTGCTGCGGCGGTTGACATACGATCTGACTGGAATGCCGCCGACGATGGCCGAGCTGCGAGCGTTTATGGCTGATGACTCGTCAGACCCCGTGGGTATTGTCGTGGAGCGGCTGCTGAATTCACCGCAATACGGCGTTCAATGGGGCAGGCGGTGGCTGGATGTCGTGCGGTATGCTGATACGGCCGGCGAGAACACCGATCGGCCGCTGCCCCATGCGTGGCGTTATCGGAATTGGGTTATTGATGCATTTAACAGGGACATGCCCTACGACGAGTTTGTGCGGCTGCAGCTGGCGGGAGACCTGCTGCGGGCGGAGTCTGATGGTGCTGTGCGCGCAGAAGGCATCATCGCCACTGGCTATCTGGCGATTGCTCGCCGCTTTGGACATGACATTGACAAGGACATGTATCTGACCCATGAAGATGTAATCGACAACCTCGGCAAAAACTTTCTGGGGCTGACGCTGGGGTGTGCTCGCTGTCACGACCACAAATATGACCCGGTCTCAGCGGCCGATTATTATGCCCTGTACGGCATTTTTGAGAGCACTCGCTTTGCATTTCCTGGCTGTGAGCCGAAGGGGCAACCGCGGGATCTGGTGCCGCTCGTGGGCTCGCACGAAGCTCGGACGATTGAGGC
>JBEAUF010000416.1:0-21842 GCA_041161565.1 Planctomycetota bacterium
GACTATAACACACCAGAACACCCCGGAAATCCCGTGCTCCCCAGGAAGGTAACAGCCGATGCCTATTCAGAGTGTCTTCCGACTGGCTCTCCACCTGCTCCCTGGACTCCTGGCCGTGCACGCAGCCGCCGGTGATTTCCTGCAGTTCCGTGGCGGTCAGGTCGCCGGGACAACTGACACCCAGCCGATTCCACTGGAGTGGTCGGCGGAAAAGAACATCGCCTGGAAGATTCCTTCTCCGGCCGCCGGCTGGGCCCAGCCTCTGGTTGTGGGGGAACGACTGTACGTCGTGGGGGCCGTTTCAGCGGCCGATCTGCGTCCTGCCAACTTCGCCAAAGGCGTGAAATCTCCGCAGAGCATGGGTATCTCCCTGTTCTCGAAGCCGCCAAAGGAACAGCTCACGTGGAAACTGTTCTGTCTGAGCACCGCTGACGGACGACTGCTCTGGGAGCAAACAGTCGCGGAAGGCCAGGCGAAGTTTCCGATTCATCCGTCAAATTCGTGGGCAACGGAGACTCCGGCGGCGGACGCGGAGGGTGTGTATGTCTACAGCGGAGCTGCCGGCGTTGTGGTGGGGTTTGACCACAGTGGCCGCCAGCTCTGGAAGCAGGATGTCGGGGTCTTCAGGACCAGCAACGGCTTTGGCACCGGCAGTTCGCTGGCCATCCACAACGGCGGCGTCTTTGTGCAGAATCTGAATGAAGAGCAGTCTGAGGTTCGATGTTTGGACACACGCACCGGGTCCGTGAAGTGGAAGTTCGCGCGTTCCGCCGCTGGCACTTCGTGGAGTACTCCGCTGATCTGGACGAATGCGCAGCGAACGGAACTGATCATTTCCGGCGGAGATCAGGTCGACAGCCTCGATCCCTCAACGGGCACCGTCAACTGGACCATTAAGAACGTGAAGGCGGCTACGGCCTGTTCACCGTGTGCTGACAGTGAACGGCTGTATTTTGGCGGGAGTGATCCGTTTTCGAAGGGGCCGCTGGTTGCGGTCTCAGCGGGTGCGGCGGGAGAAATTGTGCCGGAAGAAAAGAACGGTCGCTTCGATCACTGTGTCTGGCTGCAGGAACGGCAGGGGCCCGGGATGGCTTCGCCACTGTCCACCGGAAAATTCCTGTACACGAACGAGAACAACATCCTGAGGTGCTTTGATGCGGCTTCCGGCGAGAAGCTTTATCAGACGCGAATTCCTGGTCTGGACATGCTGGCAGCCAGCCCGTTGCTGGTCGGCGACAGGCTGCTGTTGCTGGATGAAAACGGTCGGGCCTGTGTGGTGAAGGTCGGGCCGCAGTTTGAACAGGCAGGCGAGGGGCGTCTGGAGGATGTTTTCTGGGCGACCCCGGCTGTGAGTCGCGGTTCGATTTACCTGCGGGGAGTGGATTCGATTTATTGCATTCGCGAGTGACCTGAGACGCGTGGTGCGGGAGGTCAATAAAAACGGCCCTTGTTCGGACGTGTACGAACAAGGGCCGTAAATTTTTCAGGCAGGCTCATGGTGGATCGCGGTGCGATCCCCGGAGACTACTTGGGGGCTTCGGCTGGAGCAGCGTCAGCAGGAGCGGGTTCAGCCGGAGCAGCGGCAGCATCGCCAGCGGGAGCGGCTTCAGCAGGAGCAGCGTCGCCAGCGGGAGCGGCTGCATCACCACCAGCAGCCGGAGCGGCGTCGTGGGTGGGGGCGGCGCCGGACGGTGCAGCCATTGCGTCAGCAGGTGCAGTCGCGTCGGGAGACGGTGCAGGAGCCGGAGCTTCGCTCTGGCAGCCGGCCAGCAGCAGGCCGAGGCCTGCAACGGAAAACAGCTTTACGACATTTTTCATGTGATTCTCCAGGAAACATTACGAGCAGCATTCAGAGTGAAGCAGGGTCAATCCAGATGGCCCGCCCCCCACTTAACAATTTAGCAGCGCAGCCCTCGGGCATTCAACTGCACAGGGCGGACAGGGCGAATTCCTGCTGAAAGGAACGCCCTGCAGGCGTGAATCTTGCGGAACTGCTGAATTCACAGCGATTTGCCGATTTCAGCTCGCCAGGGCTGAATTTTGATTGACTCAGCTCCGCAGAGCGGTCAAGCGGAAAAGATTCGCGGCCGCAGCGGATTCTCCGAAAAGGCCGTCTGTTCCTTCCGTCAGATGAAAAGCCTCAGAATTTGTCAGACCGCTGGGAATTCACGGGGTTGACAACAGATTCCGTGTGCGATTATCACTCGCAGAAATTCAGGGGGGTCTCCCCGTTAAATACTGCCCACGACATTCAACCACAAGGCGGCCGGCATGCTCCTTACTCGCGATCCCCTCACCAGTGAAGACAGCCAGAACTGGTTCCTGCTCTCCGAAACCGGTACAGCAACTGTCTGCCCCGTGCTCCGCGGAGACGAAGACGACGAAGGATTCGACGAAGACTTCGGCGATGATGATCTCGAAGATGACGATGACTTCGATGACGACGAAGACCTCGAGGATGATGACTTCGAAGACGAAGATGACTTCGATGATGACGACTTCGATGACGACGAAGACGATGACTTCGACGATGATGACGAAGAAGAGGAATTCGAAGGGGAAGAAGAAGAATTCTGACAGCAACTCTGCTGCCACGCGATTGCTCACAGGCACTTCCGTCAGCGAAGTGCCTTTTTTTTCGTCCCGTCAACAGCCGGGCCGACAACCAGGAGACTGAGATGCTGGGAATCTGGGATGAAGTGCAGGACGCCAGACAGTTTCTTGCCGAACGCTGGCCGCACGTTCCGCGCGCCGGACTGATTCTCGGGACCGGACTCGGAGGACTCGCCCGACGCATTCAGGTCGAAGCCGAAATACCGTACTCCGAAATCCCCCACTTCCCCCGCTCCACTGCCCCCAGCCACGCAGGCCGGCTGATCCTCGGGCAGCTGGAGAACGTCCCCATCATCGCCATGGAAGGTCGCTTTCACTACTACGAAGGCTACTCACTGCAGAAAGTCACCTTCCCCGTCCGCGTGATGCGCGCCCTCGGCGCTGAAACACTCGTACTCACCAGCGCCGTTGGAGGCATGAATCCCCAGTTCCGGCTCGCCGACATCATCGTCCTCGAAGATCACATCAACCTCATGCCCGATAATCCGCTCCGCGGCATCAATGATGATCGACTCGGACCGCGCTTCCCCGACATGAGCCAGCCCTACACCCGAACGCTGGTCGACGCAGCCTGCCGCACCGCGCTCCAGCATGGAATCGCTGCGCACCGCGGAGTCCTGGTGGCGGTCCCCGGACCCAATCTCGAAACCCGCGCCGAATATCGCATGCTCCGCACCATCGGTGCCGATGTCGTTGGTATGTCCACCGTCCCGGAATGTCTCGTTGCCGTGCACGCCGGCATGCAGGTGCTCGCGTTTTCCATCGTCACCGATATGTGCCTCCCCGATGCCCTCGAACCCGCTGACATCGCTCGCATCATCGCCGTCGCTCAGGAAGGCGGCCAGAAACTCGAACAACTCCTCGTACACCTCTTCCATGACCACGCCGCACTCCTGCACCGCCGCGTGGAAGACGTCTGAACCCAACTCCCGCTCCTCTTCCGGACCCCCATTCCATGCAACGCCCCCACGGTCACTCCGCACCACTCCCTGAACCCACCGCGAAAATGTCCGAAGGCTGGCATTGCCTGCACCTCTACTATCGAGTCGATCAGCAGGCCCTCAAACTCCTCGACCCCGTCGACATCGCCCACGGCCGCGCCGAAGTCATCGAAATCCTCAACCCCACCCAAACCGACGCCCCCGCGCGCATGCAAACCTCCGTCATCTCCGGACACCGCGCAGACCTCGGCGTCATGCTCATGGACCCCGATCCACTCAAAATCGATTCCATTCGCCAGCGAATCCGCGCCAGTCGCCTCGGTACTGTCCTGATTCCCGCATGGTCCTTCGTGTCCATCACCGAAGTCAGCGAATACGTGCCCTCCGTTGAACAATACGCCGAACGACTGCAACGCGAAGGCACACTGCCATCCGACCCCGCCTTCCAGGCAAAACTCAATGCCTACCAGCAGCGACTCCCGGCCATGAATCAGCAGCGGCTGTATCCGGAAATCCCGCCGTTCCCGGTCGTCACCTTCTACCCCATGAACAAAATCCGACACCCACTCGCCAATTGGTACACTGAACCGTTCAGCGTTCGCAGTGACCTGATGGCCGAACATGCCACCTCGGGTATCCGCTTCGCCGGACGCGTCTCACAGCTCATCACCGCCTCCACCGGCTTCGATGACTGGGAATGGGGCGTCACCCTCTGGAGCCGCGCTCCCGAACACGTCAAAGACATCGTCTACTCCATGCGCTTCGACCGCGCCTCAGCCCGCTACGCCGAATTCGGACCGTTCTACATCGGCTATGTCATGGAAACCGCCGACGCTCTGAAACACCTGCGAATCTGACCGCCCCCGGTTGCGTTTCGCACCCTGGTGCCCACCCCTGCCCGCGGCGTCAGCAGCATTGTGAGCGGGCGGGCGGAAGCCCCCGGTTGCGTTTTCGGCACCCTGGTGCGCACCCCTCCCCGCGGGCGTCAGCAGTGCGTCGCAGGGCTCTTTACCCGCAGGCTGCCGCCAGGCGGCTCATACGTTCTCACGTTCTCACTTCTCACTTCCGTCTCTCCTCTCTCGCCAGGGCTCTTTACCCGCGGGCTGCCGCCCTGCGGTTCATACGTTGGCCGCCCTGCGGCTCATGCAATCCGGGCCTGCGGCTCATGCGCTGTCGCCTGTTGGATCAACGCGTTTGCCATCTTTCAGGCAAGGATCTGCTGCAGGATGCGGCCTTCATCGGTGGGTCCGATGAGGCGGTTTTCGAGGCCTTGGTAGAGGTAGCTGAAGCGGTAGGGGTCGAGTCCGAGGAGGTGCAGGATGGTGGCCTGGAGGTCGCGGACGGAGACGGGGTTTTCGATGGGGTAATAGCCGAATTCGTCAGTCTGGCCCCATGCGAGTCCTCCGCGGATCCCGCCACCAGCCAGCCACATGGTGAAGGCATGGGGGTGATGATCGCGGCCCACGAAGCCTTTTTTCAGTTCGGTGCGAACGTTGTTCTGCATCATCGGGGTGCGGCCGAATTCACCGCCCCAGACGATGAGTGTTTCATCGAGCAGTCCGCGTTGTTCGAGGTCTCTGATGAGTGCTGCCATGGCGCGATCGGCTGCCTGGCACTTGATTGGCAGCGTCTCATCAATGCTCTCGCCGGGCGATGAGCCGTGGTGGTCCCAGCCCCAGTCGTAGAGCTGCACAAAGCGGACTCCGGATTCCACGAGTCTTCGTGCGAGCAGGCAGTTGTTGGCAAAAGTCGGATCATCTCCCCGGTAGAGCACTCGCGGGTCATCCGCACTTTCTGCGGGTGAAACGTAGCCGGGCTGAGCACCGTACATGTCCAGAATGTGTTTGGGTTCCCGAGACAGATCCATGACTTCGGGGACGGCAGCCTGCATGCGGAAGGCGAGTTCGTACTGAGCGATACGGGTTTGAGTTTCGGGGTCACCGCTGCGCGCCAGCTCGGCCGCATTCATTTCGGCAATGGCATCCAGCATTCGTCGGCGCATGCTGCGGTCCATGCCACCGGGGTCTCCAAGGTACAGCACGGGATCACCGTCTGTCCGGCAATTGACTCCCTGATGCACTGAAGGCAGGAATCCTGAACCCCAGAGTGATTTGCCGGCATCCGGTGTTTTGCCGCCGGACAGCAGCACCACGAAGGCTGGCAGGTTTTGATTGGCCGTTCCCAGTCCCCATGCGGTCCAGGCGCCCAGTGATGGGTTTCCGAGTCTGGGTGAGCCGGTGTGGATGAACAGCTGTGAGGGAGCGTGGTTGAACTGATCGGTCTGCATGGTGCGAATGACGCAGGCGCGATCAGACACTCCGGCAAAGTGTGGCAGCAGTTCACTGATCCACTGGCCGCTCTGCCCGTACTGTCGGAAGTTGAACTGCCCGGCGAGGATTTTGGGGACGCCGCGGATGAATGCGAACCGTTTGCCTTCCAGAAAGGATGGTGGGCAGTCCTGCAGGTGCAGTTTGCGGAGTGCTGGTTTGTGTTCAAAGAGTTCCAGCTGGGAAGGTGAGCCGGCCATGTGCAGGTAGATGACACGTTTGGCTCGGGGGGCAAGGAACGGGAGGGGCGGAGCGGCGGATGTGGGGGATGTGGCGGCGGAAGTGCTGCTGTCTGCGGCCAGCAGCGACTGGACGGCCATGGACCCGATGCCCAGTCCGGCTGTTTGCAGCAGATGTCGGCGAGTTTGCAGCTGGCAGTATTCGGAGAGCGGGTGCATGTGATTAGTTTCGGGTGAGGAATTCATCGAGGTTGAGGATGGCGCTGGCGGTAACGACCCAGGCTGCCATTTCAGCGTCCGTGACGTCTGGCGGAGGCTGGATGCGGGCGGCCTGCAGCAATGCGGCAGCCTGTTCAGGACTGCTGGTCAGTTGTGTGGCCACATCGCGTTGCAGGCTGATCAGCGGCTGCTGTTCGGCGGGAGCTGCGGGACGGATGAGTGTTTGTCGGAGACCGAATTCGATGCCGCCGGTTCCGGCCGCCTGCATGCGCAGGGCGAGTGCCCCGGCGGCTTCCAGATTGACGGGATCGTTGAGGCTGACGAGCGCCTGCAGGGGGGTATTGGTGCGAATGCGGCGAATCTGACAGACCTCGCCACTGCCGCCATCAAACGTGGTGAACGCAGGATAAGGAGTGGTTCGTTTGAGATAGGTATACAGGGCGCGGCGAAAGCGATCTTCGCCTTCGGCATTGACCCATTTCTGGCCGTTGTAGGTGGATCTCCAGAGTCCGTCGGGCTGCGGGGGCATGACCGGAGGACCACCTTTTTTCCGTGAGAGCAGGCCGCTGGCGGCGAGGGTTTGGTCGCGGAGCACCTCGGCTGACAGCCGGTAGCGTGGGCTGCGGCTGAGCCAGGCCGTGCGGGGGTCTGCTTCGAGCAGCTGCGGGGTTGTGGCCGAGTCCTGCTGGTACACGCGGCTGAGGAAGATCTGTCTGAGGAGCTGTTTAAGGGACCAGCCCCGGTCGCGGTATTCGCAGGCCAGCCAGTCCAGCAGCTGCGGGTGGGACGGAGGTGACCCCAGCAGTCCGAAGTCCTCTTCAGTTTCCACGATTCCAAGTCCAAACACGCGTGCCCAGATGCGATTGGCCCAGACGCGTGCTGTGAGGGGGTTGTCGGGCGCCATCAGCCAGTTGGCCGCGTCCAGTCGCGTGGGCGGTGAGGAGTTGATTTCGGCCGCGGAAGACGGGCGGTTTGTGGAGGGCACGAAGGCGGCCGGGAGCCCTGCGGTGACTGTTTCACCGGGATCAAGAAAGTTGCCGCGACGATGCAGTCGAGTTTCCCGCTGCCTGTCGGCTGACAGAGCGACCATCACAGGGACTTTGGGCCGCTTCGCCTGCAGAGCATCCCGCTGCCGCACGGCCTCTGCCAGCTTTTCAGTGAGGCTGCGGACTTCGGGCGACGCGGGCTGCGGAGTAATTTCTGCGGCAGGTTCACTGGTGAGGCTGAGGCGGAACCTGCGGAGGGTCAGTGAGTTGCCGTAATGCTGACGAAGGGTGACTCGGAGCACCGCTGGTGCGGCTGTCTGCAGAGGTTCTGTGAAGCTGAAAATCGCTGCATGGTTTTCGCGTTGCCGGGGACTGACAGCCCAGCCGGTTTTCAGGTCGCCATCCAGCGCCGCGGTGACGGGCCAGCCAGCCTGTTCAAAGTCCGCTCGCGGCTGGTGCAGCCGGAGTGATTGCGGGGTGGTTGATGTTTCGAGGGCGAGTTCGATTTCGGAGAGCACGAAATTGGGGTCGGCGGGATTGCGACCGACGCCGGGACCACCGACAGCGGCATCCGCGAAGGCCTGCAGACGAATGGCGGTCCACTGACCCTGGGGCAGCTGCAGCCGCAGGATGTAGACGTTTTCGGGAGGCGATTTGCCGGTGACAAGCACTGAGCTGTCCGGGCGCGCCTGCAGCACGGCTCCGTCATCGGCTGCGGTGTCGATGACTTCGGGAGCGATCCAGCGAGGGTCCGCAGCACTCTCGGACTCTTCCGCCGCGGCAAGTTTGGCCTGCAGCTGCTGGACGGTTTCGCGAGCGGCTGTCAGCTGCTGTTGTTCGACCAGACCGCCGGGGACTTCGAGGGTGGGAGCGTCATCGTAGCGATCTGTGTCCTGAGTCTGGTTCCAGATGGCAAACAGCGAGTAGTAATCGTGCTGCGAGATGGGGTCGTATTTGTGCGAGTGGCATTTCGCGCAGCCGACTGTGAGTCCCATCCAGACCTGCAGAGTTGTGTCGACACGGTCCTTGACGGCGACAATCCGAAATTCCTCGTCATCCGTACCACCTTCGTCGTTGCTCATGGTCTGCCGGTGAAAGGCGGTTGCCAGCTGCTGTTCGGGAGTGGCATTGGGCAACAGATCACCGGCCAGCATTTCACGGGTGAGCTGGTCGAGAGGAGTGTCGTTGTTGAGTGCCTGCACGAGCCAGTCACGCCAGGGCCAGACGGTGCGGCCGAGGTCCTTTTCGTAGCCTTTGGTATCGGCATAGCGGGCAAGGTCCAGCCACATCCGCGCCCAGTGCTCGCCGAACTCGGGTCGGGCAAGCACTTCGTCGATGAGTTTTTCCCAGGCTGCGGCTTTGTCCGGGGCGGCAGCGAAGGCGTCGGCTTCGGCCGGAGTTGGCGGGAGCCCGATGGCATCCAGAAACAAACGCCGGACGAGCTTGTGTGGTGTGGCGGGCGGACTGAGCTTCAGACCCAGAGCAGCGTGATGGGCCTGCACAAACTGATCGATTGCCTGGCCGTCGCCGGGATTGCCGGCCGGCTGTGGTCGCAGCAGCGGCTGAAAGGACCAGTGCCCGCTCCAGACAGCACCCTGCTGGACCCATCGCCGCAGGAGTTGTTTTTCGGCGTCGCTGAGACCGTGGGGAGCGTCCGGCGGCGGCATTACAATGTCGGGATCGGTGGATTCGATTCGCTGAATAATCAGACTGGCTGCCGGATCGCCGGACACAATCGCCACCCCCGACGTCCGAACAGCCCTGGCATCGGCTTCCCGGTCCAGACGCAAATCGCCTTTACGCTGCGATTCATCCGGACCATGACAGGCAAAGCACTTCGCGGAAAGCACTCGCAGGGCATCGGCGGGGGAGACGGCATCGTCGCCAAAGCCTGGACGGCTGCAGCAGAGGCTGGCGACCAGTATCAGTGGCAAAGGGAGTGTGGACAATCGCGGAGTCATGCTGTTGAGAATCCGGGGGACGCAGCGGACAGATATCAGAAAAGTATGCTAGGAAAAAACGGTGACCAGTGGTAGATGGACGACGTTTCCAGCGCCTGCCGTCGCGTCGCAGGACACTTACCGGGGGCTCCCGCCACACATGAGCCGCAGGGCGGCAGCCCGCGGGTAAAGGGGCCTGGCAAGAGAGGAGAGACGGAAGTGAGAAGTGAGAAGTGAGAACGTCCTGAGCCGCCTGGCGGCAGCCTGCGGGTAAAGGGGCCTGCGACGCGATGCTCACGCCGTGCGCACCAGGGTGCGAAACGCAACCGAGGGCTTCCGCCACACATGAGCCGCAGGGCGGCAGCCCGCGGGTAAAGTGCCCCGCTACGCGCTGCTGACGCCGAGGGCTGGAGGTGGGCACCAGGGTGCCGAATCGCAACCAGGGCTTCCGCCACACATGAGCCGCTGGGCGGCAGCCCGCGGGTAAAGTGCCCTGCTACGCGCTGCTGACGCCGAGGGCAGGGGGTGGGCAAACGAAATGGCGAGCGCGAGGGGTCGGGCAGGAAACGGTGTAACGGGAAATCGGCGTGCTATGATGCGGGCTGACTCTGCACATCCCAGGTATTTCTGTCTTCCACGGTATCACCATCCCCGCCCAAATCGTCTCGCGAAGGAGCTGCGTATGCCTCCGGTCGAAAACCATGTTGCGTGGCTGCGTCCCACGGCCGCGGCGGCTGGACTGCTGCTGCTGTGGCTGCTGGAAGGCTGGCGGCGACTTCCGGAACGGAGGGCGGGTGCGTCGCGGTTGCGGCACGCCGTTCGCAATCTGACGCTTGGTTCAACCGGCGGTATGCTGCTGGCTGTCACCGTCGCTGGCACCACCGCCAACGCGCTGGAATGGTCGTCGGCCGGACGCTTTGGACTGCTGCACACTCTGCCACTGCCAGCTCCTCTGCGGCTGGTTACCGCCATCCTGCTGATGGATTTCTGGAGCTGGGGCTGGCATTTGGCCTGCCACAAAGTGCCATTCCTGTGGCGTTTCCATCGTGTGCATCACAGCGATCCCGCGATGGATGTGACGACTGCTTTTCGGTTTCATCCCGGCGAGCTGTTGTTTTCGGGGGTGGTGCGACTTCCGGTGCTGCTGCTGTTCGGCCTGTCGGCTGCGGAACTGCTGACTTACGAAACGCTGCTCCTGGGAAGTTCACAGTTTCATCACGCGGCACTGCGAGCGGGCTGGTGGGACAGAAAGCTGCGGATCGTGCTGGTCACGCCTGCGGTGCACCGGATTCATCATGCGCGGGAACGGGAACTGACCAATTCGAACTATGCGTCCCTGCTGACATGGTGGGATCGCCTGCTGGGGACCTGGCGGGACCCTGTGGAGGATGGGATCGGTGGGACGACCGTGCCGAGCTGCGGGCTGGACGGGATGGATGGGGACCACTGGCAGACGCTGAAGGGGCTTGGTTTGAGTCCCGTGCGGCAGGTGCGTGAGTCTGAAAACTGAAGCGGGTGCGGCGGGGACCGCACCCGTGGTGATGTGCTGCAGTGTGACCGGAGGCAGGTTCAGACCTTGGGCCGGGACGCTTCGCGTTTACGCTGCATTTCGCGTTGTTGACGACGACGCTGTTCTTCTTCGGGGGCGAACTGTGGAGCACGTCCGTTGTTGCCGCCGCCGCCCATCTGCTGGACTTCCATTTGCCCTTCGCGCCACTGCCAGCCGAGCGGATCGCTGAGTTCCATTTTGGCGAGGAAGGCCCAGGGAGTGTCGGGATGTTCGTCGATGACGCGGTTGAGGTAGAGCAGAGCTTTGTCGTGCATTTTGCGGATATTGGCACCGCCTTCGATTTTGTCGGAGGGTTCAAGCTTCCACTGGTTGCTGCCGGCATTTTCGAAGCGGCGGGGATTGGATTTCATTTCGGCGAGTACGGCGTTGTAGCCGAAGGCCCGAACGCGCATCGCGAGCACTCGGCCCATGGCCAGGTCATACTGGGCGCGCCAGCGGTCTGTGTCGAGCTTATCGCGATGTTTTTCGCCGGTTTCGAGTGCTTCGTGGACGCGGGCGAGGAAGTAATCGAGGACGGCGAGGGGTTTCTGGGCTTCGGTGATTTGTTCGCGGAGGATATTGTCGTTGTTGGCCTGGAAGGCGAGTTGTGGGACGGGAACGCGTTCGTTGACGGCCAGCTGTGCGGCGGCGACGAGCGCCTGTTTGGCGAGGTTGGTCTGGACCTGGCGGCGGTATTCATTGCCCGGGCGATAGTCCGGTGCGTACTGCCGCATGATCTGTGCGGGCCATTTTTTCTGAGTGGTGTCGTCGGCAACGAAGAAAATGCCGCCGGTTTCTGCGCAGAGTCTTGAGAGGGTGTAGGGGCCGTAACCGGAGGACATGCGATCGAGCTGCTGGGCCTGAGCGGTCCAGAACGGGAGTTGCAGACCTTCGGCAAGCGGAGTTTCGGGGCCCTGATCGGCGTCGGGAATGTCTTCGTCAAATTCAGTGCCGTCCTCGGCTTTCCACTTCACCCGCACATAGCCCTTTTGGCGTCCGAAGGGTGATGAGTTGCCGATGCAGTAGACGCGGATGCCTTCGCGAGTGAGTTTGCGGACGGTTTCTTCGAGAACGGAGTAGCTGTCGCCGCCGAAGTCGTCGCCACGTTCGTCCGTGACGATGATGATCATCATGTTCGCCCGCATTTTCTTGCGTACGGGCGAATACTGTTTGATGGCCGTATTGATGGCCGCAAACACATTTTCCACTCCGGTCACGTCGCTGGTGATGGACTTGACGGCGGTGTTGAGTGCATTGATGTCGGCGGTGGGTTCAGGCACGAGCACGTGCACGTCCTTGCCGTAGCCGATAATGCCGGTGCGGAGCGCTTCTTTGGTGTCGATGTCATCCATCAGGCCGAGCTGTCGGTAGATGTTCTCGAAGCGGGCGATGATTTCTTCGCGGCGGGATTCGAGGGAGATGGATTCGTCGAAGAGCCAGACCGGGAGTGTGCGGCGCTGGCGGAGCGAGGCGGCAATTTCGAGCGTGACGCGGTCGACAGCGCCGGCGGTGCCACCGGGGTGTTCGGTGGTGCCGGTGAGATCGATGTTTTCCAGCGTCTGTGCTTCGCTGGGCATCGTTACGGCTTCGTAGAGTTCGATTCTGGGGTTGACGATGTCCTGTTCGATGCGGTCGATCTGTTCGACGTGGTTGTCGAGGCCTTTGGTCTGAGCGATCGCGGCGGAAGCCCCCTGAATATTGAGGTTGCTCATGCTGCCCATTTCTTCGGTGGGCGTGGCATCAAGCACGTATTCTTCCACCCGGATTTCTTCCTGTTCGGCGACCGATGACAGGTTGAATTCGGGGATGATGATTTCCGGGAGCGTGACGGTGAGCAGAATCAGGAAGATGCCGACGTGCACCAGCACGCTGACACCCCAGGCGGGTACGGCGTCAAACAGGGACCACAGGCCGGAATCCTGGCCGGGATCGTCCGCGAACTCGTCGCCCGCATTTCCGGGGGCCACTGCCCCGGGCATTGTCCCAGGAATCGTACTCATGTGAACACTCCTGCGAGAATCCCGCTGAGATCGTTGGGCGGTGGTGTACAGGCCATCGCCACGATATCAGAAGTCTGGCTGATCCCGGGCAGTGCTGCAAGTTCACCCGGGATCCGGTTCGGAATGGGCAAACCTACGTGAACTGTCGGAGATCCTGTCCCCCCGGAACGCATCAACCCGATTTGACCTGCACGCCCGGCCACGAACCCGTGCCCGTCTGATTTCTGAGATCGACGCGAACGGGAGGATGGCTGGCAGGGAATCAGGTTTTCTGCACGTCTGACATCGAATCTTACTGCCGGGAATCCGGTTGAGCAATCTTTTGACAGCGGGCGGAGCCGGAAACGTGCAGAAACTGATTTCCCGACGTTTCACGCCCATTCCGGACAAAACGTTCGTGATTTTGTGCGGTTTTTTCGCCGGATTCTGTTTTTCAGGAATGAGAATTGGCTGTGATGGCCACCCTATTGCCGGAAATTGCCCCGTTATTCGGGGAACAGATCGGGGCTGGCAGGTTTCGTGGGAATTTTTTTGCCACGTTTTGCGGGGCTGGCGTTTGCGGATTCCGCCTGTTTGTCTTCGAGGCGGCGACCTTTGGCCGTGGAAGGGGCGCTCAGCAGTGGATTTTTGGCCCCGACGAGCGGCGTACCGACGGAGACGTTCTCGAGTCGGGCGATCCCCTGTTTGGTGTATTCCTCGGAGAGTTCGCAGCCGAGGTAGCTGCGGCCGAGTTTTTTGGCGGTGATCAGGGTTGAGGCGCTGCCGGCGAAGGGATCGAGGACAACTTCGCCGGGTGACGAACAGGCGCGGATGATGCGTGCCAGGAGTTGTTCCGGCATCTGGCAGCCGTGGTATCCAGCGCGTTCCTTGAAGGTCCCGGCGACCCGCGGGAAGTACCAGGTATCCTCTTCCGCGGTGAAAGCCTCCGGGCAGTCCTGGGGGCGGAGTATCCAGGTGTCATCCGGGAGTCGCCCGGAGCTTTCGGCGCGGGGGTCGCCGTAGACGAGCTGTCGGGCGGAGGGGACGCGGATGTCGGTGTGGTTGAATGTGAATTGTCGGGGGTCTTTGACAAAGTGAAACAGGTGGGCGTGGGAGCGGGTGAATTTGTATTTGCAGTGAACGCCGAACGTGTAGTACCAGATCACCCAGCTGCGGCAGTGGAAGCCCACCTGTTTGGCCGCCACTTTCAGTTCTGCAGCGTATTCATCACCGATGGCCAGCCAGAATGTTCCGGTGGAGATGAGCACCCGGTGGAGCTGCTGCATCCAGCGAGTGCACCATTCGATGTACTGCGCTTCCTGCATCCGGTCGTCATACTCGTCGTACTCGTAGCCAATATTGAATGGCGGGTCGGCGAAGGCGAGGTGAATGGACTGGTCCGGCAGTCGTGCGAGCGTTTCGAGGCAGTCGCCGTGGTGGATGGTGTTGAGCAGTTTCGGGGGGAGCGTCACGGCGGCCGTTTTGGGACTGGCATTAATCTGTTTGGGGGACATCGGCGGCTTTCCGCAGTGAGCTTGGTGGGAAACGTGAGAGGATCGCCGGACCGCGTTGGCAGCGGGTGGTTTGTCGCGGGCACCGCGTGGAGCCTTTGGAGATCGGGCTGGTTGAAGTTGCGAGGCTTCAGGCGGGGTCAATAACTATCAGCAGGTCCCCCGTTTCAACTCGGCAGCCGGGCTGAATGGTGACTTCGCGAATGGTGCCGTCGAGTTCAGCGTTGACGGCGGTTTCCATTTTCATGGCTTCGAGGCTGATGAGTTTCTGGCCTTTGCGTACGCGTTCACCTGCTTTGACGGCCACATTCACCACCATTCCGGGCATGGTGGCACCGATTTGTCCGGCGATGGCGGGATCGGCTTTGGGTCGAGCGGTGGTGGAGGCTTCGATGGAGGTGTCGGCGATGGTGATTTCGCGGGGTTGTCCGTTGAGTTCGAAGAACACGGTCCGCGTGCCGTCGGCGTGGGGATCGCTGACGGTGAGGAGTCTGATGATGAGTGTCTTGCCGGGTTCGATATCGACGGCGATTTCTTCGCCGGTTTCGAGCCCGAAGAAGAAGTTGGGTGTGGGGAGGATGCTGACGTCGGAGTAGGCATCCTGGTGGGCGGCGAATTCTTCGAAGACGCGTTCGTAGAGCAGCCAGGAGATGACTTCTCGACCACTGGGGACTCGGCCGAGCAGGCTGGCGACGCGGGCGCGGGCCGCATCGATGTCGGCTGGTGGCAGAGTTTCGCCGGGTCGGCCGGTGAATTCGGGTTTACCGAGCAGAATGCGTTGTTTGACGGCTTCGGGGAAGCCACCTGGTGGCTGTCCCATGCCGCCGCTGATGAGATCGATGACACTGCCGGGGAAGGCGATGTCGCGATCGACGCTCAGGACATCCTCGCAGGTGAGGTTATTGGCGAGCATGAACAGAGCCATATCGCCCACGGATTTGCTGGTGGGAGTGACTTTCACGATGTCTCCGAACAGCAGGTTGACATCGGCGTAGAGCTGGCAGACTTCGGGCCAGCGGTCTGCGAGTCCCAGAGCGCGGGCCTGTTCGAAGAGGTTTGTGTACTGACCACCCGGCATTTCGTGTCGGTAGAGGTCGGCGGTAGCGGCGAGTGCCACACTTTCGAAGGGCGTGTAGAATTCCCGGACAGCGCGCCAGTATTCAGCGATCTGATCGAGGCGATCTGAATTGAGCCCTGAGTCGCGGGGACCAAAGCGGAGCATTTCGACGAGGGTATTGAGGTTCACCTGTGAGGTGCCTCCGGAGAACGGTGCCATGGCGGCGTCGGCGATGTCGAGCCGGTGATGGGTGCCTTCGAGGATTGCGGCGGCCTGGATGCCGGCGGTGTCGTGGGTATGAAAGTGGATGGGGATGGAGACTTCCTGTTTGAGGGCCTGGATGAGGCGTGCGGCGGCGGCGGGTTTGCAGAGTCCTGCCATGTCCTTGATGGCAAGGATGTGGGCGCCCATCCGTTCGAGTTCTTTTGCGAGGTTGACGTAGTAGCTGAGGCTGTACTTGGTGCGGCCGGGGTTGGTGATATCGCCGGTGTAACAGATGGCCGCTTCGCAGATGCCGCCCGCATCGATCACGCTCTCCATGGCGACCTGCATGTTGGGCAGCCAGTTGAGGCAGTCGAAGATGCGGAACACATCAATGCCCGCGTCGGCGGCTTCCTTCACAAACAGCCGGACGACGTTATCGGGGTAGTTGGTGTAGCCCACGGCGTTGGAAGACCGCAGGAGCATCTGGAAGAGGATGTTGGGGACGCGTTCGCGGAGCTGAACGAGTCGCTGCCAGGGGCATTCGCGGAGGAACCGCATGGAGGTGTCGAAGGTGGCACCGCCCCACATTTCGAGGCTGAACAGGTCGGGGCAGTGGTGGGCATAGGCATCGGCGATCTGGAGCATATCGAAGGTGCGCATGCGGGTGGCCAGCAGCGACTGGTGGGCATCGCGGAAGGTGGTGTCGGTGAGCAGCAGCCGGTCCTGTTTGAGGATCCAGTCGGAGAAGGCTTTGGCCCCGAGCTGTTTAAAGAGGGTGCGAGTACCGGCCGGCGGCTCAAGACCTCGGGGAGTCGCTGGAACGGGAGCAGGGATGCGTCGCTGGGATTTGGGGCGTCCGCGAACGAGGCTGTTGCCGTTGACGATGGTTTCGGCGAGGTATGTGAGCAGTCGAGTGGCGCGGTTGCGGCGTTCTTCGAAGTGGAACAGTTCGGGGGTTTCGTCGATGAATCGCGTGGTGCAGTCACCGGCAACGAAGGTGGGGTGCGCCATCACGCGGGACAGGAAGGGAATATTGGTTTTGACGCCGCGGATGCGAAATTCCCGCAGGGTGCGTTCCATGCGGCTGATGGCATCGACGAAGCGTCGTCCGCGAGTGGTGACTTTGGTGAGCAGTGAGTCGTAGAAGGGGTTGACGACAGCACCGCTGAAGGCGCTGCCGGCATCGAGTCTGATGCCCATGCCGCCGGCGGAGCGGTAGTGGGTGACGCGGCCGTAGTCGGGCATGAAGTTTCGCGCGGGGTCTTCGGTGGTCACGCGGCACTGGACGGCGTAGCCGCTGAGCCGGACGTTTGACTGGCTGCCGAGCCCGATGTCTTCGTGTGCAAGCGGCATGCCCTGGGCCACGAGGATCTGACATTTGACGATGTCGATGTTCGTGATTTCTTCGGTAACCGTATGTTCCACCTGGATGCGGGGGTTGACTTCGATGAAGTAGAACTTTTCCGCTTCGACATCGACGAGAAATTCGACGGTGCCGGCGCAGGAGTAGTTGACGGCGTGGCCGATGCGGAGGGCGGCTTCGAGGATGCCATCGCGGAGAGCGGGGCTGAGGTTGGGAGCGGGTGCGAGTTCAACGACCTTCTGGTGGCGACGCTGTACGGAACAGTCGCGTTCGTAGAGGTGGACCAGGTTGCCGTGCTCATCCCCCAGCAGCTGCACTTCGATGTGCTTGGCGCGGCTGATGAATTTTTCGATGAAGACTTCGGGGCTGCCGAAGGCTGTCCGCGCTTCGTTGCGTGCGGATTCGAATGCCTGATCGAACTCGGCCGCTGTTTTAACGGCCCGCATGCCGCGTCCACCGCCACCTTTGGCCGCTTTGATCATTACGGGGAAACCGATTTGTTCGGCGAGCCGCCTGGCTTCCTCAACCGATTCAATCGACTGCTGGGTGCCTCCGAGCACCGGGACGCCGGCGGCCACGGCGATGTTGCGGGCAGCAGTTTTGTCGCCGAGCGATTCGAGGCAGTGAACGGAGGGACCGACGAAGCGAATGCCGGCCGCCGCGCAGGCCGAAGCAAATTCGGGACGCTCGGACAGAAATCCGTAACCCGGGTGGATGGCGTCTGCACCGATGTCTTTGGCGAGTCCCACAATGGAGGGAATGTCGAGGTAGGAACGGATCGGTTCGCCCGGCCGTCCGACACGCCAGGCTTCGTCAGCCTTGAAGCGATGCAGCGCGTAGCGGTCTTCGTGGGAATAGATGGCGGCCGTGCGGATTCCCAGTTCCGAAGCGCTGCGGAAGACGCGGATGGCAATTTCAGAACGGTTGGCGACGAGCAGTTTACGGAAGGTGAGCATCGAAGTCGTTCCGGGACATGGCGGGCGAGCGGCCCTGTGGGAGTGGTGCAGCGCGATGGGGCGCTGGCGACAGCATATCGCAGAAGTGGCTGTCAATCCACCGCATGAAAGCGGTGAGAAGTTGCACGCGGGCAGTACGGGTGCGGCTTTTTGCCTATTTCCGGTTTTCCTGCCGGTTTTATTTGTTTCCGGCCCCCGGCGTCGCCTAGGCTGCAGCATCCCATGGCCGGGTATTTATCGTCTCTGTCAGCAAAGCGTTCCCCGTATGGCATTCGTGACTCTCAGCGTGCTTGAAGGACTTGAAAGGGGACGAATCTTTCGAAATCTGCAAACCCCCATCACCATCGGCCGCGAAGAAGTCAACACCGTACAACTCAACGACGAACGCATCAGTCGGCTCCATGCCAAGCTCCAGGACGACCAGGGTGCAATTCTGTTCACTGATCTGAACAGTACCAATGGCAGTCGCGTCAACGGACACCCGGTGCAGATTCGCGTGCTGCGGCCGGGCGATCAGCTGCAGCTGGGGCGCTGCACGCTGCTGTTCGGCAGCGCCGATGAAATCCGCGAACGCGCGCGGACTCTGGGAATCCCCGTCGTCCCGTGGCACACGAAAACTCAACCTGCAGCCGACTTCAGCGGACCTGACTCGGGTCTGCAGCCCGCGGGTTTCGTACCGGATGTGGATCAGGGAATGCTGCCGCTGTTTTGTGGCGAACGCCCCCCCCTCCCGGATGGACTCAGCCCGCTCCAGCGCGCCAGAATGTCCGATCTGCTGATGTACATCCACGAAACTCTGCAGTTGATCATCAATGATGCACGGGATACCGATGACGATCGCCACAGCGTGATCTTCGCGTGGCAGCGATTTCAGAATCTGCTGCATCTGCAGGAGGATCTGGCTGTTTGGCTGAGCAATGCATCGGGAACGGGCGGGGACGAGGGATACTGGCCCTGAAACGCCTGCACGTTCCCTGCTTGTGCCCTGCAGTGCCTAGCCCTGAGCGCGGTTTGCGATGTCCCGGCGGCACCAGCCACCGTTCCAGGTAATTCGATCCACCGCCTCGTAGGCCCGCAGCCGTGCCGCATGCACGTCGGCACCGCAGGCGGTGACTCCGAGCACCCGGCCGCCCGCGTTGACAACCTGTGAGTCGCGGAGGGCTGTGCCTGCGTGGAACACTTTGACATCCTCCAGCTCCGCGGCATGCTCCAGACCGCTGATGGGATGTCCGGTTTGATAGTCACCGGGATAGCCGGCAGATGCCATCACAACACAGACCGCCGGGCGTGGGTCCCAATCGAGCCCTTCGAGTTCGTGGAGTCTTCCAAGGGCGGCCAGGTGGAGCACCTGAGCGAGGTCGGATTTGAGCCGCATCAGGACGGGCTGTGTTTCCGGATCCCCCAGTCGCACGTTGTATTCGAGCACCTTCGGGCCGGCCGGGGTGAGCATCAGACCGGCGTAGAGCACTCCGCTGAAGGGATTGCCTTCAACCTTCAGAGTGTGGACGGTCGGTACGAGAATCCGGCGGACGATGTCGTCCATGATTTCCGGAGTCACGATGGGAGCCGGTGAGTAGGCACCCATGCCGCCGGTGTTGGGGCCGCGATCCCCGTCGAGCGCTCGCTTGTGATCCTGCGCGGAATCGAGGGGCACGATCGTGTCCCCGTCGATAATCGCCAGAATGCTGGCCTCCTGCCCCACCAGACACTCTTCAATCACGATCTGATTGCCGGCCGCACCGAAGATGCGGTCCACCAGCATTGAGCGGGCGGCGGCCTTGGCTTCTGCGCGAGTGGCACAGACACAGACGCCTTTTCCAGCCGCCAGACCGTCAGCCTTCACCACCAGCGGCTGTTCGGGACCTTCATCGATGTAGCGTTCGGCGTCGGCATACCGACTGAACACGGCGAAATCCGCCGTGGGAATGCTGGCGCGACGCAACAGCTTCTTGGTGAAAACCTTGCTGCCTTCCAGACGAGCGGCCGCGGCGGACGGACCGAAGACCGCCAACCCCTGCCGACGAAACTCGTCAGCCAGTCCAGCCACCAGCGGTGCTTCCGGACCAACCACCGTCAGATCAATCCCCCGGTCTCGGGCAAACCGCACCAAACGCGGCACATCGTCCGAGGGTATGTTCACGTTCTCCGCGTCCAAACCCGTTCCGGCGTTTCCCGGAGCACACCAGACGTGCTCGACAAGAGGTGACTGTCGGAGCTTCCAAACCAGCGCGTGCTCGCGACCACCTGATCCCACAACAAGAATCTTCATGCATTCCAGTCCGCTTCAATCCCATAAACACAAAAGGACCCGCGGAAGATTACCGCGAGTCCTTCGGGAGTTCGAATCCGCACGCCGGGATTCTGTGGAGACGCTGAAAACGGGAAACCGCCTCAGCCCACAGGTGCCAGTTCCGGCTTCAGAATAAACGGGAAGACACGCACCGGAGTTCCGGCAACGTGCTGCTTTTTATACGCCAGCTGGGCAGCACGGTCCGCAGCAAACTGCAGCCGGATGAATTCCAGCCCGCAAAAAGCGTCCAGGTCCGCCTCAGCAGCCACGTCCGCAAACAGCTCGCCCGCAGACGCCGCATGACGACGTACACCGTGGATACTGCGCTCACGCACCTTCACGCCCGCAGCAGCCAGCTTGATCAAACCCTTCAGAAACCTGCCTACCGTCGTGTCCGCACCCGAAACTCTCCAGAGTCGTTCCCACTCTTCGTGGGCTTCCCAGTAGAAGCCGAGATTGAAGTAATCCAGACCCAGCAGATAATTGCGGTTCAAATGCCAGCTCTCGTGGCACAATGCCCGAGGACCACCGCCGGGAGCATGCTTCTTGCCGTAACAGTGACCACGAGGGTCGCGGACCGGATGCGGCATCCCGGATCCAGGATAATACGTGTAAGGAGGAAGAGGACAGGACGGGTAAAGACGCTCGGCTTCGGCTTCTGCCGTGATCATACGAGACTGACTCCGTTGGCAAAGGACCCGTTGTACGTTCGTAGGGTTTTCAAATCCGCAATCGCCCCGACGGGCAGGTTTACGGATCCTGAAAACGCCGAATTTACACGTTTTTGGGGGAAACTTCGAGAACTTATTTGGACATTTCGCCAGATTCCAGCCAGTGTGCCGACCACGCACACAGACGCTGCCCAGACAGCACAGTCTACGGATCCTGCCCAGATTTTTCCGAGCAGTCGCAAATTCCTGTAGTGGAAAGGATTACGGTGGATTATCGAGTCGCCCGGGCGAGAGTCAATGCCCGACCGCCAAACACTCCCGGAAAGTCCGCATGTTCATACGTGGTGTACTGAACAAATGTTCATTTCCGGAGGCGGGGATTTATTGTGGGCGAGGCAGTTCAAAGGCGTCGCGAGTCCGGCAGTAGTGCTGACCACCAAGACGTCCGATCAGATCCAGCTTCACCGGGTCCGGGAATCCCCGCCCATCCAGAATCTCCGGGGCAAGGTGGATCTGCACGATTTCACCCACCACAAGATTGGCAGCCCCCGGTCCTGAAGCGAGCGCCAGATGGTGCAGCAGCCGGCATTCAAAACTCGCAGGCGACAGCAGGACTCGGGGTGGCTTCACCACCAGGGAAGGAGCAGTTTCGAGGCCGGTGTGGAGAAATTCGGAGTTTTCGGGGTCAAGCTCTGCAGCCGACTGATTCATCGGTTCGGCAAGCGCGAAGGGCACCACATTCACCACGAATTCACGGCTGGCGAGCAGGTTTTTGAGGGTGTCTTTGGGCTGGCCGTCGCGGCGGTTGGCCGGGCAGAAGGCCAGCGCCGGCGGAATGGCGCCCACACCGTTGAAAAAGCTGAACGGGGCAAGGTTGGGGACATTCCCGGGCGACAGGGTGGAGACCCACGCGATGGGGCGCGGCTGAATCAGCCGAATGAGGTGCTGGTAGAGCGTTGCCGGAGGCAGGCTGCGCGGATCCAGCTCGGCCATGATCGGAGGCTCCTGGGGGGACAATTGTGTCTGATTCGAAGGAAATGCCGCACCGTGTGTGCCG
>JBEAUF010000436.1:0-63462 GCA_041161565.1 Planctomycetota bacterium
CGGTTGCGTTTCAGCACCCTGGTGCCCACCCCTGCCGGCAGCGGCGGGCTGCGCGTTGCCAGCGCTCTTTACCCGCGGGCTCCCGCCCTGCGGCTCAGCAAGTTCTCACTACTCACCTCTCCTCTCTCTACCTTCTGCTCTCTCGCGCAGCGGGCGGAAGCTCAATGGCCTTGAAGTTCTCTGAAACGCAGTGAAAAAGCAGGTGCATGGCGGGAGGGCAAAGGCGAGAGAAGTGATGAGTCAGAGGTCAAAAGTGGAAAGCGGCAGAGTGCACGCAGGCTGCAGAATGTGGCAACATGCCCCGCTTCCCAGATCGCACTGCAGCCCCGAGACTTCTCACTTCTGATTTCTCACTTCTCACTTCTCACTTCCAGCCACGCCGCTTGTTGCCGCCCGGTGTGATCCCAGTTGCCATGCGGTTGGTGCCGGGACCGCCTGCAGGTCACACAACGATCACCCGGCCCTTAAAACACACGCTGGCCTGCTGCGGCCTTTGGCATACGGCAGCGACTATCAAAAAGGTCCCCTCCAGGCCCGATGCCGGATGGTTCCGTCAACCGGCATTTGACGTCAGGCTGACGCCCTCTCCTGACAGGCCGCAATCGCTGCAGCATCCCGAACGATTGAACCTGATACCACAAATCACGTGTGCCTTCCGCCGTTTCGTGATCCCACTGCAACCCTGCCCACGCACTGTGGCACAACGAATCGCCCCGACTGCGAGGGCATTCAGGGTCGGCCTCAGCGTTCCCGGCAACTCGGTCCCGGCAACTTGACGAACACCGATCGGCCGACACCAGCCGGCACCATCTCTGCAACCGCCGCAACCGCCACCGGCAACCATATCACTATAACCACCACCAGTACAGCCCCTGCCCCCCTCATATCGGCTCCGCACCCTACTGGGGACAGTCCCTGCATGCGCACCAGGATACCTGTCGCCCCCCTGCACCCCTTTTCCTCTCCATGCCAACTCTCACCCACACACCCGACACGCCATCAATCGTCTCGACCACACTGAACTCCACGTCTCCTTCGACGGTCCTGAACCACCAATCCCAGCCAGTCCGCCACCGCCACCGCCACGCGGCCAAGGACACCAAGTCAACATCACCGCAGTCACCGCCACCAGCGACACAATCACCACAAACCCACCAGCTATGCAACGCAAACAAACGGGGACAGTCCCTGCATGCGCACCAGGATACCTGTCGCCCCCTGCACCCCTTTTCCTCTCCATGCCAACTCTCAACCACACACCCGACACCCTATCAATCGTCTCGACCACACTGAACTCCACGTCTCCTTCGACGGTCCCGAACCACCAGTCCCAGCCCGCCACCGCCACGCGGCCAAGGACACCGGGCCGGAATCACCCCAGTTACCGCCACCAGCGGCACAATCGCCACAATCACCACAAACCCACCAGCTATACAACGCAAACAAACGGGGACAGTCCCTGCATGCGCACCAGGATACCTGTCGCCCGTGCAACTCCTTTTCTCACCGTGGCAAGCTCTCAGCCACACACCGGCTGCACGACAAATCTTCTTAGCCACAGTGCGTACCGTGCCCACTTCAACTTTTCCGACACACCAGTACCAACACTCGGCTGATGCCACCCAACCAGCACCAGCGACACTTCCGCCACATACACCACAACCACCACGACCATCACAACCACTACGCCCCAGCCACAAGCCTTCCTAAACAAGCGGGGACAGTCCCTGCACGCTCAGACAGCTGCCTGCACGCTCAGACAGCTGCCTGCTGACCCGTACTCCGATTCAGCCGGGCAGACCTTCAGCCTAACCCCGGCAACAATTCATTGTCTCGGCCCTGCGGAGCCTTCGTTTTCCCTGATGCCACGTGGCCACCCGATTAAACTACTCCCCTGAACACCCATCTCACATCGAATTCCTGCGCTACGCGGTTCGTCCGGCAGTTGCTGCCATTGGAACACGTCGGGAACGGGGTGTTGAACGGGAAAAGCCCAAACACAAAGGTGGGCTATGACCGGTACAAGACTGCCGCAGCGACAATAATCAGCACGGCGATAACGAGGACCGTAACAAGGATCTTCCCTCGTCCGCCGGGACCTGAGAGATTCCTCGTCGCCGGCAGGCTGGCTTTTGCAGGCGAGCTGATTTCTGCCGCCTTTCGTGAGTTGCCGCCGCGCAGCGGCTTGTGCAGTGGGGCTGTTGTTGAGGGAACTCTTTCAGGAGCGGGCGACGTGTTTGTGCGGGTTGCCCCGGTCGAACTGCCGGCCGATTTCTGGGGAATTCTCCCGGACCTTGCGGGCTCGGACAGTCTGGCAGGGATCTCCTGGGAATCATCGTGGGCAAAACTCTCAGAGCCTTCCGGAAGGGGACTTTCTGAGCGGAGCCAATCGCTGGAATGCGTGATGGAGGAGCGTGGTGCGGCAGCTTTCCGTGGAACGCTGGCTGCGCGAGCTTTGGCAAGCTTTGCTCGGAGGGTGATGAGTTCGCGGAAGTCAAAACTGATGGGCTGGCGTTCCGCGAAAGGCCTTAATGCAGCCGCAGCTTCCCGGGCCGACTGGTAACGTTTGTTCGGATCTTTCTCCATCAACTTCTGGATTACGGCACCGACAGCGGCAGGAATTTCCGGACGCAGTTCACAAACATTTCGCGGCGGTCGGGTCCGGTGAGCTTCCAGTTTCGCGCGGTTACTTTTATCCGGGAACGGGACTCGGGCCGTGAGTGCCACATACAGGGTGGCGCCGAGCGAGTACAGATCGGTCCGAGGATCCACTCGGCTGCTGTCGACCGACTGTTCCGGGGAAATGAAGTCCGGGGTGCCAAGGCAGTCGTGTCCAAAGACCATGGACAGCGAGAATTCTTCTTCCGCCATACCCTGGATCAGTGCCAGTCCAAAATCCAGAATGCGAACACGACCGTCTGTTTCCATCAGAAAGTTAGCAGGCTTCAGATCACGATGAATGATGCCGGCCGCATGTGCGGCCTGCAGAGCTTCGCAGGCCTGCAGGCCAACATCGCAGGCACTTGCCCACGACAATGGTCCGTGCAGCGCCACCTGCTCGTGAAGGCTGATGCCACGCACCAGGTCCATCACGAGATAATGCACCGCTCCGGTGTCAGCCAGCCGATGCGTGTGAATGATCCCCGGATGCCGCAGCTTCATTCCAGCCGCAGCTTCAAGCTTGAGTCGCGCAAGCATACCGTTGTCGAGCGAGTGCTCGCTTGAGAGCACTTTGACGGCCACTTTCCCTTCATGTTCCGGTGATTCAGCGATGTAGACGGCGCCCATCCCGCCAAATCCCAGCAGCTCACGAATCCGGTAGCCGTCGATCACCAATCCCCGATAGCGGCCTTCGAGAATCCGTTCAGCCTGAAACGGCGTGAGAATTCGTTCATGGATCAACTGTGCTGCGGCTGTCTGAGCCGTCTCTGCAGCGGGAAGATTCAGCGCGTGCTGCACCCTGCGAATCTGCTCGATGTTCAGCAGTCCGCTTTTCTCCAGCAGCTGAAAAAACTCACTGACCGTCGCTGGCGCCTGCATGCCACAGACCGTCCCAAATCACCCCAAAGACACTGCCCGCCCGCCGGCCTTTCGCGGCCCGCTGGCTTGTGATGCGGCTCGCAGGGTATCATGCTGCCGCCGGAGGTCCAACCGAAGAGCCCTGCTGCGGACCGGGATCGAAGCGGCCTCAAAAATACCCGCGGTTTCTCCATGGCGAATTCCCTCACCCCGAAGCGGCAGCCCCCCGGTCCGACCACGGACTTCCGAAATTCCGACCGGATTTTCCTTGACTTCAGTTGTCCTCCTTGATCACAGACTCCAGCCTTTTCCATGCACGCACCACCGTTCACTCGCCGCCAGCGACTGCTGCTGTTCGTCGCCGAAGGCTTCGGATTCGGTCGCACGCCAATTGCGCCCGGCACCTTTGGAAGCCTGCCCGGAGTATCACTCATGTGGCTGTTGCAGAACTTTGAAGCTGGTCCGCTCCCTTGCCTGACCGTCTGGGCCATTTGCTTTGCCTGTGGCATACCAATCTGTCGGCGAGCCGCTGAGCTGCGCGGAAAGCATGATCCAGGGAATGTGGTCTGGGACGAAATCACAGCCTTTCCGCTGCTCGCTACCGTCGCTCAGCCCGGCTGGGAGGGATTGCTTCTGGGTTTCATCCTCTTCCGGATTTTTGACATCGCTAAACCGTGGCCTGTGCATCGGCTTGAGCGTCTCCCGGGAGGCCTGGGCATCATGGCAGACGATCAGGCGGCCGGTTTATGGGCAGGCCTGATCCTTGCCGCCGCCCAAACATGGCTGCTCTAGATTTCCCGGCCCTGCGACAGTTTTTCTCACCGCATGCGGCCCGTTCCCGTTAAAATGGTGGAGTGTCGGACTGGGCCTGAAGCAGCCCGATATCCGTCTCTTTCGTCGATTCAGCCGGATTGTCTTTCATTACTCAGCTGCGCCGGATTTCTTCATGCCCACCGCTGAATTACCTTTTGCGTCCAAACCCAACGTGATACCCACTCTGATGGCATCGAATGCTGTGATGCTGACCGTCTTCCTTCTGCTCGCATCCACCGCGTCGGTCTCCACGCCCGCTGTGGCTCAGACACCCCAGGATGTTGATCCTGACGAAGCCATTCCCGGGTTATCACTGGAACTTCGCTCCGGTGATACTGTCCTCCGTCAATCCACCCCCCGGCCAGTGCTCCAGACCGCCGCCGGGCGCCTTGACCCCCGACTGCTTCCTGCAGGCACCTGCGAACTCACCGGACAACTGCTCGTTCGCACCGCTGGTCCGCATCGTTTTCATGTACAGCTCTGTGGCGATGTGTCACTGTTTATCGATGGCCAGCCGGTGCTTGAAGTTTCTGGCGAAAATCGTTTCTTCAGCAGCAACCCGGTGATACTCAGCGGTGGCGAACATTCCCTGCGAATCAAATACACCGCACCGACTCCCATCCCGGCAGCAGCCAATCCATCCGGCAACGCCGTTCCGATCGCCCAACCTGAAGGTTCGCTGCAGGTCTACTGGTCCTCCCCGGATTTCACACTCGAACCACTCCCCGCCGATGTGCTCAGCCACCTACCCACGTCCGCGTCCGAACAAGCCATGCAGCAATCTGTCGCCGGGCGATTCCTGACCGATGCTCTGCGTTGCGGAGCCTGCCATGCCGGTTGGTCTGAGGGTCCCGTTGTTCCCGCACCCAATCTGACTGACGCAATTTCGTGGCTGACTGACGAACAGGTCGCTGCCCGCCTGCTTCCCGGCAGCCGCAATTCAGCGATGCCACATTTCAATTTCACAACTGCTGAGGCCGCCGACGTTATCGCGTTCCTGCGAGCATCCGAAAACACCCCCGCGGCGAAGCCGACCGTTCCAACCCCGCCTGCCTTCAAGCCCGGTGATGAAGCTGCCGGTGAAAAACTCCTGCTCACCACAGGCTGCGCTGCCTGTCACACTGTCGATCCGCAAGTCTCGGTTGACATCGGACCCTGGCGCGGTCCGGATCTGAATGGTGGCGGTCAGATTCGGGACGCTGCGTGGCTCCTGCAATGGCTCAAATCACCACAAACGCTCAATCGCAATCATCGGATGCCCGTGTTCGAACTGAATGACGACGAACGCCGACAACTCGTCGCCGCGCTGCTTCGTCGCCAATCAACTTCCAGTGGTCAGGCGACCAGCAACAAATCGGACGGGTCCGGCGAGCCCCCGCTGCCGACGGGTGATGCGCAACGCGGCCAGATCCTCGTCAAATCCGCCGGGTGCACGGCCTGCCATGCAATCAAAGACCTCGGCAGCCCGACACCACGGCCTTTCCGCCCGTGGCCCGCCGACGGTGTTCGTATCCCTTGTCTCGACCGCCGTCCCTCCGCAGATGCTGCGGCCACAGACGCCTTACGCGCCCCGACTTACTCCTTAAACGACGCTGAACGGCAGCAACTGGCCAGGTGGCTTTCATCCGTTTCACAGCCTTTGCCAACTGCCGCTGGTCACCACCTCGGCCAACTGCTGCTCCAGCGCCGCTCCTGTCTGGCCTGCCATGATCGCGATGGCGGCACGGGGCTGTCAAATATCGCCGCACAGCTCGAGAGTCGCCGCGAAGACCTTCGAGGGCAGGCACAGGCACTCATTCCACCGGAACTGACCGCCGTCGGCGACCGACTGCGAGATGAGGTGCTGCAGGAGGCGGTTGGGGGTGGCGTCGAACGGCGACTTCCCTGGCTGCTGGTCCGAATGCCACGATTCAGCCACGCAGCCCCCGAACGCGAAGCTCTTGTGCAATTGCTTATTTCCGAAGACCGAATCCCCGATGCCGCAGATCCAGCCCGTCAGGAACTCTTTGAATACGTCAACCCCCAGCACCCGACTCTCGCCACCCATGAGGACCTGTATTCCGGCAATCAGCTCGCCGGTGCCGGCGGCTTCCAGTGCACAGCCTGTCACAAAGCCGGTCCCTGGGAACCACGAAATGTCGCTCTCGGTACCCGCGGCTCAGACCTGATGCTCATGGGTCGCAGGCTGCGGCCGAGATACTTTCTCCGCTGGATGCACAATCCCATTCGCGTGGTGTCGGGCATCGAAATGCCGCAGCTTCGCCAGCCGATCGACCGCGGTTTAAACGAGACGCTTTCGCAGCAGATTGGCCAACTCTGGACTGCGCTCGCCGACCACCGCTTCGTGCCTCCCACGGTCCTGAGCCGCTACGAACAGATGGCAGCAGTGCCAAAGGGCAGTTGGCCACGAGTGATTCGGGATGTGTTTCTCAGTGAAGGCAGCCCTGTCGGCAGCGGAACCCCACGGGCGCTCGCAGTAGGCTTTGATAATGGACACAATCTCCTGCTCGATCTGGACAGCGGACGACTCGTGCAGTGGACCGCGGGAGAATTTGCCCGTCAACGAACGGAAGGCAAAAGCTGGTTCTGGGATCTGGCCGGCATAACTTTAGCTGCGTTTGGCAAGGCTTCTCCCGACGGTGAATTTCGACTACAGAATCCAGGCAATGGTTCGCTGCTGAATCCTGTCCGAGACGAGTTGCGGACGGCCGAACTGCTGTCGGTTGAAGAGTCATCCGAGAGTGTTGTGGTACGACTGCGGCTGCACTACTCCCTGCCGGCAACAGAAGATTTACAGCCCACGGCGAAGGCCGCTGAATCACCGCACTCAACTATCACCGCATGGACACCCCGAGCCGGGCTCGACACCGCAGTGCTGCAAATCACGATCAAAGCACTGCAACCGTCCTCGGCCGAGTCCACAGCCGCGTCCCCACCTGCGACAGGCGTTGAGCTCGAATATCACCTTGAGTCAGCTCCGGCAGACATGGGATTGCTCTGCGGCAGCTGGAGTCTGCCGGCACGCACCGACGCACAGAACGCCACGCAACAGCTGCTGACGGCCTCCAATGCCGACGCCCGGCCGGTGGAACTTCCCGCCGATGCCCCGACACAAATCCTGCCAGGCCACCGTCTGATCAGAAGGCTGCTGGCGCGTTTGCCGACGATGTCATTTTCCCCACCCCCCGTGCCTCCGCTGATGACTGCACCGGCATCTGTGGATTGTGTGCCCGGATTTTCCGGTGAACGACTCCCGCTGCCTGCAGCTCTGATGCCCACCGGGATGGCATGGTTTCCCGACGGCTCCATGGTGCTCAGCTCTCTGCGGGGCGAGGTCCGGATTCTTCGCGACAGTGACAGTGACGGGCGTTATGACATCGCAGACCTCTTTGCAGAGGGCCTTGCAGCACCCTACGGAGTTCTTGTGGACGGGTCGGATGTCCTTGTCTCACACAAACCGGAACTGCTGCGACTGAGAGATACCAACGGCGACGGGCGAGCAGACTTGAGCCAGGTTCTCGCGTCCGGCTGGGGCTACAGTGACGACTATCACGACTGGACAGCCGGTCTCACACGTGACGCAGCAGGCAATCTTTATGTGGGACTCGGCAGTGACTATTCGCAGAACAAGCGTCCTGCAGACAACGACCGCTGGAGGGGTACCATTCTGAAAATTGATCCGGCTGGCGGCGTTGAACCCATTGCCTTTTCCATGCGATTCCCCATGGGACTGGCCATTGATCCACAAGGACAACTGTTCGCAACAGATAACCAGGGCGTACAGAACACCTTCAACGAGATCAACCACATTCAGGCGGGGCGGCGATACGGTGTGCCCTCGCGTCATGACCAGCCCGATACCGCTCCGGAAACACCAGCACTACAGATCCCCCATCCGTGGACTCGCAGCGTGAACAGCCTCGCGTTCTTTCCGCAGGATTATCCTTTGGCGGAGCTGCGAGGACAGGCGGTTGCCTGTGAATATGATTCACAGTGCCTGATTCGAATGAGTTTCGAAGATGTTGAGGGAGTGATTCAGGGAGCGTGTTATCGCTTCAGTCGCCCGCCCGAGGAAGGTACTGAAGCCGGTCTTCAGGGACCAATTTCGATCGGGTTCGCACCCGATCACTCGCTCTGCATCGGCAGCCTGCGCGACAGCGGCTGGCAGGGCGCCCGCAACACGGGCTGTATCGAAAAACTGCTGCCAAACGGCCAGTTGCCAAACGGTATCCGCGAGATTCGCGCGACCGCCGAGGGGTTCCATGTGGACTTTTTCCAGGCGCTCTCCGGAGACGTCGGCACGCGGTCGGAAGACTGGGATGTTCAGTCATTCACACGCGTCTGGAAAGGCAGTTACGCCACTACCGACTCCGAGCGTCGCAATGAGGTGATTTCAGAGGTGCAGCGAAGTCGTGACGGCCGCTCTGTGTATCTGCACACGGGTGGTCACAGGGCCGGTTTTCTCTATGAACTGCGGCTCCGAGGGTCCGGCACGGCGACGAATTACTGGCCGACTGAAGGATTTTACTGGATGAAGAAAACGCCCGCTAAAAAACTCTGATCGCAAACGAACTCCGGCAAATTTCGCCGAACCCGCCTTCCGCTCACCGCAGTTTTTCAGCCCCGGGCTGGAACTCCATTTGGGTGCACTGCAGAGGTTCTGATAGGATGCTGCCATCGGAGAATCCACGGAGACGATGTTGGGGATTTTGAGAGGTAGCACGGTGATGTCAGGAACACCGGAAATCAGCGGGCTGGTGGCTGCGGAATGCCGGCCGACGAGCCTGCCAGCCCGATATCCACTACTGATGCTGGTCACACTGTTCACGCTGACTCTCACTCAGTTACCACTCTGCAGTGGCGACGAAACGGCGACTCGGGACCGCCGGTATCGCCAGCTGCATGAACGTCGCGCCGCAGTATTGACCGACTTGTCGGAACGTTTAAGCGAATTGTCGGCCTGGTGTGAATCACACCAGCTGTCCGAAGCGGCAGACTCAACAGCGGCCCTGCAGGAGCAGCTGCAACAACCCGAGTTGCTGCCGGAGCCTTCGCCACTGGTTCAACCCGAGTTGCCGGAGCCAGTGACGGACGAGCAATCGTGGCAGGCTCAGTTACGCGCTGCGCGAAAGCAGTCCGCGGGCGAACTCTACACACTCGCCCGCGCAGCGCTGCGGGCGGGATTCCCTTCGTTGGCGTTTTCGCTCATCGGCGACGTCGTGCGACTTGACCCCGATCACAAATTCGCCCGAGGGGTGCTCGGTTATCAGCTGTTTCTGGACCCGGAGCGGCGTGAAGAAGCAGGGTACGCAGGCGAATGGATTTCACCGTTTGAGAAACAGATGCGAAGTGGTCGCAGCCCACAAGTGCGGCACCCCCGATTCGGCTGGATCCCAACGGCAAATGTGACGCGATACGAACAGGGCCTTAGGCCATGGAAGGGTGATTGGATCAGCGCAGAACGCGAAGCGGAATTTCGCCGCGATTTTCGCAATGCCTGGGAAATTCCCAGCGAACACTTCCTCGTCAAAACAAATGTCAGCCTCGAAGCGGGACTGGAACTGTCAGCGAAACTGGAAACATTCCACAGCTGGCTCCAGCAGAACTTTGCCGCGTTCTTCGATACGCCACAGTCGCTCCAGGAACGCTTTGAAAAGGCGCTGAAAACCTCGTCCTCCGTCCGTCGCAGTAAACCACTGGAAGTGCACTACTATGCCTCGCGGGACGAATATCAGAAACGAGTCCATGGCAAAGTGCCACCGGGACTCGAAACTAATGGCCTTTACTGGCAGCCCGACCGCACCTGCTATTTCTACCTCAAGCCTCAGGGCCCCGACTTCAGCACCCTCTTTCACGAAGCCACACACCAAATACTCGATGTGCATACGGCGGAAGCCAGACGCGTAGCCGCAAGGATGCTGGGGCTGAAACGACGCCAGCAGCCACAGGACTGGATTATCTGTGAACGCGCGAATTTCTGGCTCATCGAGGGCATTGCCTGCTATTTTGAATCCTTTAACGTCGACGAAGCTGGCAATGTTTCTGTGGGTGACCCCGGGTATGTGCGATTCGATACCGCGCGTCAGCGGATGCTGGATCCGGCCTATCACTTCTACATGCCCGCCCGTGAATTCTTCGGCCTGGGGCGGGACGAGTTCCAGTCACATCCACAAATCAGTCCTCTCTACACCCAGTCTTCGGGGTTTGCACATTTCCTGATGCACTATCAGGACGGGCTGTACAGGGACGATCTCATAAAACTGCTGGCCGGGATCTACCGCCCCGACGCGGAAAATCCGGAATCTGATCCGGATTTCTCGCGACTTGCCGAACTCGGCTGGACAGAACTTGACCGGCAGTACCGTGAACACATGCAGAATCTCGATGACCAACTGCAGCAGCAGGCGTCGCGGGACAGAAACCAGTAGTGCTGTGATTGAAATTCGGAGACGGCAGTCATGACGCAGGCGAAGGCATTGGGCGGCGAGCCAGATGATGTAATGACGGTGAGAGCCGCGAGTGTGCCATTGATTCTGCGCAACGCACTCGGTGGGTTTCATACGGTGACACGCCTGCCCGTCCAGTGGGGCGACCAGGATGCCTTCGGCCACGTGAATAACGTGGTTTATTTTCGCTGGCTGGAATCGGCCCGCATTGATCTGCTGCAGGCTTGTCCTTCTTCTGTCACGATGTCCGCCGCTGGGCTCGGTCCAATCCTTGCCTCCATCCACTGCGATTACCGCCGACAACTGCGGTTCCCGGACACTGTCTGGATCGGTTCACGGGTCGCCCGAGTCGGCCGATCCAGTGTGGATTTGGAGCATGTCGTGGTCAGTGAGTCGCAGGGTGGGATGGTGGTCGCCTCCGGAAAATGCGTTATTGTCGTGTTCGATTACGCAAATCAGCGCGTCAGCCGCATTCCGGATGATCTGCGTGTGGCCTTTGAACGTTCGGTGGCCGTGGCAGCAGAGTCCCTGATTGGACGGGGTGACTGATGGTCCACGGCAAATCCTCCGGCTTCACTCCCGCCGCTGAACGCACCGTACAGTGGTGCCGCCAACTGTTCTCGGCGGCTCCAACTGCCGATGATCGCGCCGCACTGCTCGTGCTGGCCTTGCTGCATGACGAATCCCTCGCTTCCACATGCCTGAATGACCTTGGCGTTAACACAGATTGGCTCCGCTCAGGAGCACTGGGTTCAGCCGTCGCCGATGTCCTGCAGTCCGGGCTGCCGCAAAGACTGGAGTCCGAGGGCAGTGGCTGCGGACCTCTGCGATCGCTGGTGCTGGACGAAGATCCTCGCGACTTTCAGAACATTCTGCAGCGAGCGCGAGAGCTGGCCCGTCGTGAAGCCGCAGACCAGCTGATAACGAGTTCGCTGCTGCTGCTGGCCATCCCCGATCAGAATCTGTTCATCCGCGAGCGACTCACCGAACAGGGAGGCACGCTGGAAGTGCTTCGCAGTCGCCTCCTGCCGGAGCAGGTCACAGTGATGGAGCGACTCGCGGTGGAGGAACCTCTGGAATGGTCCGCAGAGACATCAGCGACCTCCCACTATACCGTCGGTTCAGGAACTACACCTCCGCCGGATTTGGGCCCGATGACTGCACCCGGGGACAACGCTGCGGTGTCCCCCGTTCTTCGGGCTGTTGACGCCTGCCTGAACCGCGCTCGCGAGGGCCTGCGAGTACTTGAAGACTGCGCCCGCTTCGTTTGGAATGACTCGAGCCTTTGCGCTGAACTGAAACACCTGCGGCACGAACTGGCACGCGCCGAGCAGGGCTTGCGCCGGCACGCAATTAATCGTTCTCCACTTCTCCAGGCGCGGAATACCCCAGGTGACGTTGGAACGGGAGTGACAGATCCACACGAACGCACGCGAACTTCTCTGCAGCAGCTCGTTCTGGCGAACTCCCGCCGCGTCCAGGAATCACTGCGGAGTCTGGAAGAATTTGGCAAGCTGCTGGATTCTGATTTCGCCGCCGTTATGAAGCAGCTGCGGTATCGCAGCTACACGGCGGAACAGCTGTTAATGACATTGTCTGAGGCCACAGGGATCCAACTGCAACTCGTAAACACGGACACGTCGCTGTCACAGCATCAGGATTTGCTGAAGCAGCGCCGACAGAGATTACAGGCAGCCAAAATTTACGTGCTGATTACGGAATCTCTGTGCCGCCTGCCGTGGCTTGAGGTCGCCGAACAGGCTCTTAAGGGGGGTGCCGATGTGCTGCAGCTCCGCGAAAAGCAGCTCACCGATCGAGAACTGCTGAAGCGGGCAAGGCAACTGAGCCTGCTGTGCAAAAAACACCACGCGCTGTTTATCATCAATGATCGTCCTGATCTGGCTATTGCCGCCGATGCAGATGGTGTGCACGTGGGACAGGAAGAACTCGCTGTCGCCGACATTCGCGGCCTGCATGGCTGGCAGGGGCTAATCGGTGTGTCAACACATTCCCTGCACCAGCTGCAGCAGGCTTTCAGGGACGGAGCCGACTACGCAGGAGTAGGCCCTGTTTTTCCTTCCTCGACGAAAGCTTTCGATGACTTCCCTGGGCTTGCATTCGTCGAACAGGCTGCTGCAAGTGCAGCGGGGCCGTGGTTCGCTATCGGTGGCATCACTGCTGAACGCCTCCCCACACTTCTTGCCGCTGGTGCTGGTCGCATCGCCGTGACGGCTGCCATCACACAGTCACAGAACCCCACCGAAGCGGCAGAAACCCTAAAGAAGTTCATCCAATTGTGATTCACACCCTCTCACTGCGGTGGTCAAACGCCTACCTGCTGACTGGCATTGGAAAACCAGTGCTCGTGGATACGGGGTCTCCAGGAGAGATCGGCAGAATTCGGACCTGCTGCAGGAGGGTCGGTGTCAACCCGAATGAATTGGCCCTCATTCTGCAAACCCATGTTCATTCCGATCATTTCGGTAACACTGCCGAGCTGGCCCGCACTGCCTCCTGCCCCGTCATCTGCCACGCTGCCGATCAACCTTTCGCGGAGCAGGGATCCAATGGTCGGCTTCGCGGCGTTGGTGCTGCGGGCACATTGCTGTCCCCACTGTTCAGCCGCGGGCGATTCCCTGCGTACCACGGCACGCAGGCCGCCACAGACGGTATGCGCCTCGACGAATTCGGCATCGCAGCCTCTGTTCTGCACACTCCCGGACACACACCCGGATCCATATCCATCGTGCTGGACAGTGGAGATGCAATCGTCGGCGACCTGCTGATGGGAGGCTTCGCTGGCGGATTACTCTGGTCACGAAAACCCGGCTACCACTATTTCGCAGATGATCTGCCGCAGGCAATGAGAAGTTTGGATCAAGTCTTGCAGTTGTCCTTTGGACGCCTTTTTGTCGGGCATGGCGGGCCGCTGCAGCACGCTGATGTTGCCAAATGGCGATCCCGGCAGGCCTCCTTCCGAAACTGACGACGAACACCTCCGTGGTGCGTGGACAACAGCGCACGGCACCGCTGATTGCCCCGCAGGACGGCTTCTCCAAAGCCCCGCCCGGTTCGCCTTCCACAACCCACACCAGTGCCACGGCATCCGCAGAAAATGCGGGCCACCGATAACCGCGGCAAAAACTGCCTGTTTTCCCTGCACCCTCCGACGACAGCATCTGCAATTCCCTTGCCCAATGCCACTCCAACCCCTTCGGAAAGCCGATCTGGCACAAACGGGGATTGCCTTGTTGAAGCTGTTTGGGAGACAGTCTGTGAGAAGCTTGATGATGTCGTTGATGTTGGGACTGCTGATCACGGTGATCTCCGGCTGTCACTGCTGCAGTTGCAGCGAAAGCTACAACGCAGCGATCGATGACGTGTCAGATCATCTCCGCAGCGGTCCGAAATTTGATCGACTGTATTGCGAAGAGCTTGATCCGAGCAGGTATCGCCTGACGGGGCCGGCACGGCGAGTTGACTGCCCGGCAGCGATTCCACGACACCGCCCTCGATGACAACCTTTGCCGTCCACCGTGGCTGGCCGTGGATCGGGCGGGTTTAACTGATGCAGCCGGCCGATTATTCCGATATTGACGTCCAGGGGGAGTGTCTCTGCACAAGGCTTCCAGGGGGGAATGCAACAGGCAGAGACAACTCGACAGCGCGATTGGTGGCATGGTTCAGGCGAATGTTTGACGCTTCAGTCCCTCTCGTTTGAGTCGACTGAGAGTCACGGTGCCTGTGTTTTGCCAGAGCGCTGCTTTCGGTAATCGGAGCGGGCAGCGGCATGCAGACGTCATATCCGGCCGTCCTTTTTTCAGGCAGAAAGCTCCTGCGGTTGCTTTTTGTACTGGTCTGCTGCAGCCTCCTTGCGAAATCGTCCGGTGCCGTTCCGGCAGACCAGATTGAAGAGTTGGTGAAACGGGCGGGGATGCGGATTCTGGAGGAAGGCAACTCGTCGGCCGCCGCACACAAGGCCGCGCAGGCCGCCTTTCCACTGCAGAGCCTTTCCGCGGAAAAGCGCAGTCGCGCAGAACAGGTTCTCAGTCGCTGCACTCAGTATCGCAGATTGCCACGACTGCAGTATACCATCGACGAGCCACTCTATCGGTACCTTCTGGAACATCCGGATGTGGCCGTAAGCACGTGGCGAGCTATGGGTATCTCGCAGTTTCAAATGTGGCAGACTGGTCCGCTGGAATACGAGGCCGCTGCCACAGACGGATCCGAAGGTATCGCTGATATCCTTTACCGTGATGCGGATGAGATCGTCTTCATCTGCGAAGGCAGCTACCACAACCTCCTGTTACCTGCGCCCCTCGAAGCCTCTGCTCTGATCTGGTTCCGCGCTGAGTACAAGCCACATGCGGATGGCACCCATATTGTCACCCAGTCCGCTGATGCCTTCGTACACTTCCCGTCAGCCGGTGTCGCTGGCATTGCCAAAGTATTGACACCCGTCACCAGCAGCCTGATGGATCGAAACCTGTACGAGGTCTCGCTGTATGCTTCGATGATGTCGAGGGCAGTTCGCGATGAACCGGAGTGGATCGTGGACATGTCTTCGGGCCTCGAGGGGGTCCTGCCGCAGCGTCGAACCGAACTGGCTGCCGTCGCTCGCCAGCCGCGCCACGCACAGCAGTCAAAGTCCGCCACTCAGCCGCAGCGATTTGTCGACCGCTGGGTGCTGCAGTCTGCGGAAACCGGACAAGCCGCTCCGCCAGAGGGTAACGCTTTCGGGACTCAGTCAGCCCCCCCGGAGTCGCCCATTGCTTTGCCGTCGCTCTCCCCCTCTGTGCGTCCCACCAGTTCACCGACACGCCGTGAAGCAAACAGCTCAGCCTCACCGCTGATCCCCCGCACCTCACGTCGCAGCCCTCAGCGTTGACGCCACCCGGCTAAGCGTCAGCGCACCAGGTGAACCGCTGGGCAAGCAGGCTACCGAGTAACGAAAACACCGCGTCACCAAGCCACCCGGTAACCAAAAACCAAGGCGCCCAAAACCTTGCAGCGTGCTGTATCTCCCGCAGCATTATCCATTCGTCCAAAACCCCGCCCCCCCAATCCGACCGCTGGCAGCAGGGACAGTCCCTGTATTTGGGCTCCGAAATCTTCACCAGACTTCACCGCATTGAATAAAACTCCACA
This sequence comes from Planctomycetota bacterium, assembly GCA_041161565.1. GTDB lineage: Bacteria > Planctomycetota > Planctomycetia > Planctomycetales > Planctomycetaceae > SXXK01. The sequence continues at coordinate 15,930 of JBEAUF010000436.1, forward strand.
AACTCCCACGCAGACTTGGTAATGGGGTCGAGTCATTTTGTTATCTGCCCGAATCGGCAGAATTCGGCGGTGGTGGTCAATCAAACAGATGGCGGTCATTTGCTGGTTTCGAATGACTCCCGAAGATCATCACTCACGAATTCATCACCATCCCTTCCAACCCCGTGGTAGTTGGGGACAGTCCCTGCCTCACCCGAACGATCCTGTAGCCCTTCTTTCCTGCGGCACATCAGGTAAGCTGAAAGACACCACACGCGCGAAGGTGGGCGACTTTAGGCCACCCCCTACCCGGAGATTCGCTGATCGGGGCGACAAATGGGGGGTACAGTCATGCCATGGCTTCCGCGCTGAAATCGCCAGGCCGCCGCATAGGGCTCGCGAGCGATTCGGGCACGCTGCCACAGGATCACCGCACCTGCCGAGTCTATCGCTGGCAATTGATCAACGTCACTTGCAACACTTCGCGGATGTCAGAATAAACTAGAGCGACCGACTGGCACGAGAACCTGGTCAGTGATCGCTACGGGGCCGATAATCCGCATGAATACCGGAGACGCATCCGTGGCAGCTATGAACTGCGTCCCGGAACAGGCGCCGTTAGCCAGGAGTCCCGCGTGCTGAAAAATCGTGGGTCACCACCGGCCAAGGCTGCAACAATGCCGAAATGGCCGAGGGTGGTTACCTCAACGATCGATCCGGACGATCATGGCGAAGTGCCGTGGCCCCAACCGAAGCGTGCTGCTACTCGAGTCGGTCGTATGGAGTACTGCGGGTCAGTCAAAAGGCAGAAGCACTGCGGAACAATGCACGCGCGGCTGGGCGAACGTACGCTCGCGGCCTGCCCGACCGCGGAATGTAAGCATCCATCTCTGCCGGTCGGCCAGCGACATGACTGAACAGATCATCGAAGCAACCCACGAGGTGGACCCACGCTATATCTGTCAGCTGCAATTCGCTGATCTGCGGGGAGATTTCGGACGAGTGGCCTTCGTCCAACTCAGCATGGCAACCCCGACGAGTGTATGCCAGTAGCTTCCGGTAGTCGCTGAGTGTCATATTCAGCGCGCTGTCGTCACTACAGCGGGAATGCTGAAAACCAGCAGCCAGCGGAACTGTATCAGCGGCTTCATCGCTGTGACGGATCGGAGAAAGGTGGCGGCTGCAGGGGCGATCAGGTGTGTTTGGGCTGGCAGATTCGACCGACACCGCTGGAGTTGGCGCAGCGGCATGTGGAGTCGCTGCGAACGCACTGGGGGTCTTAGCGATGTCCTCTGTTTCTTCAGGCGGGGCTGGCATTGGAACTTGTGCTGATCCATTTTCTCTTTCCAGCCCACCTGCCTGCACACTGTCCGGCTGCGGCGTTCCAGAGTCCTGCGAATCCGCCTGCCTGTACAAAGCGGACGTAAAAATGCCGGCTGAGACTGGCTGTCCGTCCCGAACGTCGACAGCAGCCAGATCAACATTTGCCAAAGCTGCCAGGTGCGCTGTGCCGTCCAGCAGCAGCACTGCCCGGTATCTGCCAACCCAAAAGCTGCCCTCCGTGTCCTCTTCACGGTTGCACAACTGGGTGATCCGCTGCTTCAGGAGCCGCATCCACCACGAGATATTGCTGATTTGGTTGCGAATTTGAGCAATACGCGAGGGATTTGAGCGTACCGCAAGCACTTCCTCTTCCGTGGGCTCGCCAGACCGCCCTCGGCCGCGTCTGAGTGTCGGACATATGCTGAGCCAGCAGCGAGCGATTTGAGTGTCATCCATTGCCGCAACAACGTCGGGACGGGACTGCAGAACAAGGCGCATCTCCCGCTGAGTCACCGCGTGGGCGTGCACGGCGACGCCAAAGTGGCTGGCAAAATGGCGAATGAGATCCTCTATGTAACGAACCCGATGGGTATCGGCCGCCGAGCCGCGCTGACCCGGAGGAAGAATCAACGCTCTGGTCGTTCGGCATCGGATGAAGAAAATAGCATTTTCGTCGGGAGCGACATACGCGGAGCGAGCTGATCGAGCCATGATTTCAGGGCCTTCTTCAGGTTGCATTGATGCTTGATAACACTGGGACGGGGCGAAAGACACTTATTCGCCGAGTTTCCGGATGACTATCGTTCGAGTCAAATGAAAAACGATGGGTTTTCTTGTTTTATATTTAGTGCGATCTTATTTGCCATATTTACGTGCTTTAACCCAATCCAGAAATTCCCCCACCGTGCGGTCGCGGTCTCCACCGGAATGCTCACGCGGATCAAGGATTCTCCCACTATCCCCAAATCCGCTGTCATCAGCACCAGCCCATGGGAACAACACGTGTCTCGCTGACGACGCGATGAATGGCTTCGCGGATTTCAATCGTTCTTAAGCCACCCAACCGGCAGATGCCGCAGGTCGACCGTCAACGAAAACAACTGCGTCCAAAAACACCCCGGAACAGTGACAGGGACAGTCCCTGCAAATGGCAAGTTCATTGCCCGAGGGAAGGTGCTGGTTACCTCGTCTTTCGATCTGTCCACTCGCCCGCCGGTTGGGTCCGTGCAGCAGTTGGCCGCAGGCAGCGTTTCAACAACATCGACAGGCGTCTACCCTGTGTAGCAGAAGCCGCATCTCAACGCTGCAGGGTCTGTCCCCGGAGCAAAGCAGGGAGGGGACAGGGATTGATGGCTGTCAACATCAGGCAGAAGCAACAATATTATGCTCTGCTCGGGTGAGGCACCGCTCGCCGATCACGAAGAGGGCGTATCGTTTACGACTTTGGAGGGAACTCCTAATGAATTCCCCTGGGCAGCATCCGGTTGAGACCCGACGATCGCCATGAAAACTGCGCTGTTGTCGTGTTCTCCAAAACCCAAACGCTCCGCTCTTTCAAGCAACTGACAGTGGGTTTCCGAGAGGGGCAACGCCTGCCTGGCGGCCGCTGCAGCCTGAAGCATCAGGTGTACGTCCTTAAGGTGTTGCGAGAGCCTTGCCTGAACGCTGAAGTTTCGGTCCACCATGCGGCTTCCCTTGGTGTCCATTTGTCGGGAGTAAGCAGGGCTGCCGCGAAGCACTTCCAGAGCGGCCGCGGGATTGATGCCGAGAGATTCTGCAAAGGCCAACCCTTCAGCAAGCGCTGCCCGGTTAAGTCCAAGTACCAGGTTGGTGACAAGTTTCATGCGGGATGCTGTGCCGCAACCGCCCGTATGAAAGGCTCGCTGGCCGAGAATCGGCCAGATGTCCGCACAGGCTGCCCACAGAGCGGGGTCGCAGCCGACCATTACGACGGCCTCTCCCCGTCGCGTCTGCTCGCTGGATCCCGAAATCGGAGCATCCGAGTATTGGACTCCCACTTGTCTCAGTCGTTCCCCGCGAGCTACGGCCTGTTCGGGGTCGCCGGTGGTGGTATCGATGAGCATTTGCGCGGAGCGAAGACTGGTTTCAAACCCCCGCAGCACCTCATCAACAACATCACCGGAATACAGGCTGATAACTATCTGCGAACACTCGGCCAGTGGATCATCACTCCAAATTGCACCTTTATCCGTGAGTGGCCTTGCCTTTTCGGGAGAACGATTCCAGATTCGCGGCAGCCACCCGGCCTCGAGAAAGCGTTCTGTAAGGGCGGTCCCCATCAGGCCCAGGCCAATGATCCCAATCGTCCGTCGCTCTGTTTCTTCATGACTCATGGTGCAGCGGGCTCTCTGGTGATACGTTCTTCTGCTTCGTGGTAGAGCTTCGACAGCGGCAGGAGGACTTCTTCGAGTTGCTGCAGATAATCGGCTTCGTCAATTTCACCGCGGCGTACTTTGAGCGATTCGAGGCGGGCCTCAAGCGCATCACGTGTCAACTGCTGGTCGGCCGTCAGCTGTCGCTCTTCCGCGCTCCGAATCAGCCAGATTTTACCGGCATTGGCACCGTCCACCGGCTCATCAGATTGAATACTCACTGACAGTTTCAGGCCATCAAACAACTCTGCTCGGACGCCACGACCATCACCGTTATCCTCCAGCAATGAATGCTCTGTCGCCAGTCGCCCTTCGGTAACGTAGAACTCAGCTGTGCGACGCGAAGCGAACAGCCACGCTTCCAGCAGCGATGTCTGGCCATCGCGGTCGACGTCCGCATCGAGACCACCAACGGCCAGAGAAAAAGCGTCTCCGAATCTGCTGTACTGTACCTGATTGCCATCCTTTGTCGCGCTGATGATTACTCGACCTGGCCCCGACAGGGAGTTGATAAACGGCGCGGAACTAGATGCACAAATGGCGATTACAAGCGGACGGGGAACCGGTTTTAGCAGAGCAGCGAGGTCTTCTGCGGAAATATCCGGACCTCGCAAATTTAATGCAGCGACCTGTTGATCGAATGTTCCATGGCCGATGTAGATGACCCACAGCGGTTGTCCCGCTTTGCTGCTGCTGGCTAATTCGACAGCCGCCTTGAGTTGTTCCCGGTCTGTCGGGGATTCTGTCGGCGTGTCCGGACCGCCCGGACCTATCCATTGAAAGTCGGCAGCACCATCATCGGCCACCTTCTGCCAGCGTTTTGCCCACTGTTGAAATGCCGTGCCGTATTCCTCTGTTCCAGCGGCACCAACCACCAACAACACCGTTGGACGATCGGACGTTGGCGGCGGTGAATGCGAAGATGACTGTGGAGGTGACGATGACGGTGACGATGACTGCGGAGGCTCAGGCTGCGGAACAACGGGGCCGGCAACTGCGGCGACCAGTGCAACGTCTGCGAAGTGTGTTGCAGCTCGGGGTGCTGCATCGCCCTCATCGGCCAAAATCGAATTGGTGCATAGTGTAACAACCAGCGTCAGCACGATGCGTTGAAGATTCTTCATGGCAATCCCTTGCGGCGTCGCACTGTCCAGTCCGCTGACAGGAGTAACATGGCAAACACGAAGACCCACCACGAGTGCCAAATCGGCCACGAGCGCACTTCCTGCAATGGAGCGGAGGTAGTAGGAAGCTGCCGCACAAGGTCCTCAACCTCGTCCACTGACACTACTCGCCCCCCGGTCCTGGCAGCCAGCTCTTCCAGCCATTGCGGCCGGACCTGCACGGATCGGAGTTCCTGCTGCAGTGGCTGGCTGGCCCAGCCGGACGTGGCTGTGAGTGTTTCTGAAGCGACTCCGCCCGCAATAATGGCAGTTGCCGTGACACGCCACGCCCCTTCCTGAGCAGCCGACATTTCGGCTTCAAACACTCCGATTTCTGTATCAGCCGGAACGCCTGTGAGTTCAAACTGGCGGCCATCCGGAGCAATCACCTGAAACCGAACATCTGCGTTTTCGCGAAATTCGAAATCGGGCCCTCGCACACTGGCCACCAACCGCACGGTTCCGGTTCCCTGCTCCGGCAGATTTCTGACGTCGACTTCGATCCTGCCGGGAACATCAGAGACCAGCCAGCGCATGAGTTGTCGGCTGGCACGTGCGTGATCACTGAGGTCTTCGGCCGGGCTTGCGGGACTGGTGCCGCGTGCGTTGTTGGGGACCGCGGCGGGGCTTGTGAGTGCCCGCAGCTGGCGGAGGCCTTCGCTGAGCCGCCAGCGCCACAGATCGCCGACGCAAACTGCTGCTGTTCGGCCACGACCAAACCGCTGTACGATCAGCGCTGGCCACACTGTATCCTCAGCATCGCGAACTTCAGCCATGACTTGAGCACCCGGGCGAACGTAGCCAGGGGGGTTCACGGTCAGAAAGGGGGGCATGCGTTCGAGCCGTTCCTGCTCGGCCGGTTCGTCGCCATGCAACCGCACCCATGGCTGCAGCCAGCCGTCGCGAGTCAATTCGAGTCGGACGCCGGTGCGGGGGAATGCAGCGCTGCGGCTAGGGTCAATTGGCAGCATTTCTCCGATCGGAGTACGGTCAAAACCACCTTGAGCAAAGGATTCCTGACCTGACATCATCAGGAATCCGCCACCACGACGACTGACGAAATCGTACAGCAATCGCATTTGATCGGCCTGAAAAAAGTCAGCTTCCAGGTCATCCACGACAACAGCGTCATACAAGAAAAGTTCATCGGCTGTTTTTGGAAAACCGCCGCGAAGTTCATCGGCCGACCTGGTATTCAGGCGGACAAGCACGGGCTCATCGTACTCTTCGACGGTGTCAGGATCAGCACGATCGAAGCCTCGGAAGAGCGAATTTGAAGTCTCGCCCTCACGTCCGCGGAAATCGAATTTTGCCTCTCGGCGGGCGATGCGGATCAACGCGGTCATTTGCAGTTGCGAATCAGATTCCACAGCCCGTCGCAAAAATTTGAAGTCCCAGTTAGGCCGGCCGGAGACATACAGAATCCGACGAGCGTTCGACGGGCGTTGAACGGCGATCAGCTGAGTGTTGTTAATCAGCGTCGCCTCGTCCGAAAACTCACTGCCATCCTCATCTACCAAAGCAGCCTGCAGGCGATAGAAAACGGTTCCGCTGCCCGCCGGACGGTGGCGAAAACGAAGTGGCGCTGGGTCTGAGATATCCCGAGTCTGCGTTTCCAGTGACACACCGTCTTCTGAAAGCAGTGAGAATCGCAGTTTTGCGGTGCCTGGATTAACAACTGTCGGCGAGACCTGAATGGCTATCGGGGCGTCGTCGAATGCTGATTGGGTGATCGTAAATGTGCCGACAGAAGCGTCCGGAAGCTGAAGCTGGCTGGACGGAACAACCGGATAGAGAGGCGGGAGCCCATCCAATTCACCGATATCAGCAGTGAGGTCTGTAGCATTGCCATCTGTGAGGAGCAGAATGCCAGCGAGTGGTTGACCGTCATATCGCTGCCGGAGACTGGTCAGTGCTGAGCGGAGTGCTGAGGCAGAGCCTTCGAACTTGAGACTTTCGAAACTGTCCGTTTGCTGCAGACGATCAGAAATGGTGTAACGGCGAAGCTGGAAATCCTGTTCGAGGCGTTTCAGCCATCCCAATGGTTGAGTGGATTCGCCACTGCTCAGGAGTGAAGCGAATTCGGAAGCGCGAGTAGCCGCAGTGGCCGAGGGGCGAACGTCGAGACTGCGGCTAACGTCCACGGCCACTGCCAGTACATTTGCGCCGGAACGCGGCCGCAGACTGCTCCAGAGAGGATCAACGAGACACGCGCAGAGAAGCAACCATGCAAGGGAGCGGCATAAGGGTCCGGCAGCGTTCTGCCAGCTGCCGCGGAGGCGGGTGCGGTTAAGCCAAAAAACAACCAATAGCCCAAACACAGCCAGAATGACTGCCGGGTACAGCCAGTTTCGATCTCCAGCCATCAGGCTGGCGGGTGTCAGCAACCACAGCATGTATCGCCCCTGAAATGCATCTTTGATCAGATTCTATCCAAACGGACCGACTGAGAGCGAACGAAATCCCCGGCCGATTTTGAATTCCAGCGACACCGGCCGACTCAGGTAATCGCATGATGTCCGGCTGGGGTATAGCCCATTAACAGCTGGGCCTGGTCGGCCTCGAGGCATTCCGAGATCGCCCCGCGCAGGGACTGTCCCCGTTGGGATGTTGATGAGTTTGGGTGTCAACGGTCGGTTTGGGCTGACAGGGGCGACTGTGATGGTGGATAGCGTTGGATGCGGATTCGGGGGAGCAGGAGCTGAGTTTCGTTGGCTACTGGGGGCCGGCTGCTGGAACGTGGGACGTGGGAGCCACGGGCTGGTGGTGCATTACGGGTGCAAGCACTCATATAAGCCCCCGAAACGACCCGAGTTTTTCGCCCTCCCCGGAAACGGGGGTGGGGGTGTTAGCGAACAGAAGAAAGGGGATGGAAGTAGCCTTGAGTGGCTCAAAGAACGTTCCCAAATTTGCGGCGCTCGACCGCTGAGACAAGGGCAACCCTCCAGGTTGTTCCGTTTAGGGACTGTCCCCGGAGGGTCTGGAGTCTACTGAGTGTACCGAGCGTATTGAAACCGGGCGGCACCGATTTTTCGGGCTGCAGGAATTGGGGGAATTACGCTGATAATGTCAGATGCGCCGGGGTCGCTCGCGGTCACGGGCACTTTTGCCCAAAAGAGGCAGGCTGGGTCTGGGGGCAGCCCTGCTCGAAGTACTTCCGGCTGCTTTCAGGGGGTGGCCACCGGGAGCCACTGAACAGCGTCGGCGATGACGTATTTGCCGTCGGTATCAGCGTTGGAAATTCGGGCCCAGTGTTCTGTACCAGCATTGAAGTGGAACCGACCCAGCGACTGAAACAGGCCATGGTGCTCAGGCGTTTGCTGCTGATTGATTCGCACCGAAGTTTCGCCTTTGGAGTGATGGATGGTAACGAGGGTGTTTGTGGCCCTTCGAATATTGCGACAGTGGGAGAGACGGACTTCATAGAAACCATCAGCCGGCAGCTTTGGGCGGTAGGTGATGGATTTGGATCCTTTGCCCTGACTCCGATCGTGCAGGTATCCTCGGCCGACCCATGGCGGTGTGTGGGTGGAATATTGCCATTCGCCCTGTAATTCAGCGTCACAGTCATCGACCACGATTCCCGGAAGTCTGGCAGCGTTGCGGACGACGTCCACAGCGAGCAGCGGGACGTCAACATCGCCCGGCGCATGAGTTCCCGGCAGGGCGATCGGATTCAGTCGCGGTGCGGCATGCGGTTGAGTGGCGGCCGTGATCTGCGATGGCGGGGTTTGCATGAGTTTCTGATAGACGTCACGAATGAAATCCCCTCGAGTCATGTTTGGGGACCGAACCGGCAGGTGCTCAGGTGACAATCCGGCGATGACAGCGACTGTTTGCCAACGTTCAGCGAGTTTCGAATCGAGTATTCGTTGCAGACCGACTGCATGCTGCGGGAAGGCTTCAAAATATTGGCCAACGATCCGGGTACCGGTTATGTCCGCAGCGGGCGGAGTTCCCGCGAGGCCGTGCAGTCCACCGAGCAGTCCCCACCATTGGACAGCAGAAAAGTCAGGATGTCCTGAGGGCACATCGCTGACATAGATCACAGCCGCTGCGTCGCTCAGTAGCTTCATTTGCAGCGTGGGTACATCAAGCTGCTGAACCGGGGCGCGGTGCTGGATAGCCTGAGCGGCTGCGTAGCCGGCAGCCTGGCCCAAAGCAGTGCGAATCGGCTCATGCCTCAGTGCAGCGTAGCCCACATGCGAAGCGCTCACGGCCACTGGAACCAGCAAATTTTCAAGCCTGCGGGGTACAATCACGCTATATGGTATCTGGTACGGCGGTGTCTGCTGAAAAAATTCACCCTTCAGGCGGCCATCGAAGCGTGATCCGTCGCGTCCTGTTCCATGGAAATGGTGTCCTGAATCGCCGCAGGCAATTGAGTCTGCGTGCAGCAGTGCGCGGGCGTCGTCAGGCGTGTGTTGGCTGTCACTTTGAATGTATTTATGCTGACCCTGCATGCGTCGGCCTTCGCGGATATAAAGTCGCGGTGGTTCGCCGGCCGTCTCCGGAAACTCGTCTCGACACCAGCCCCATAGGCTGGCTTCTTCACGAAACTTCTGCGGCACTGTCGGATGGTGCTGCAGGAAGTAGAGCAGGCCGACCTGATACCGCAGTTGCGCAGCACGGATCGCTGCTCGATCTGCTGTCCCCAGGGTGTGCGAAAGCCACTGCTGACTGAGCCCGGCGATTGATGGAAGAACTGGCTCGTTGAAGACATCATCGATGGCGAGTTTACCGTTCGGCAGGGCAGGCTGATGGGTGTTGAAAATGCTTGCTGGCGAATCACCGAAGACGCTGTGAATACGACCGCCCCTGAGGATCGCGGGAATCTCGGCGAAGTCTTCATTGCTGTAACCTCGGGGTGGTTTGATTTCAAGACGATTCCGCGGATCCTGCGTGAGGATGAAACGGAAGCCGGAGGCCTGCAGGCGGTCGTCTGCGACCTCCGGCGCGAGAGATTCTTTGTAGTGGCTTCGATCCTCACGGCCAATATCGCTGAGTTCTCCGCTGAGGTCGAGCAGATCACCTTCACAGGATGCATCGACGGCGATATCGCATGAGACGGTGTAATCGGTGATGCCAGCGGTGCCGGCTGCGGATTTGAAGACCAACTGCTGAATACGGGTCCCTGAAGCAGACAGATGGACTGCCTGTAACTGCAGTTGTCGGCGGACAATAATCTTTTTCGATTCGGCCAGCATTTGCTCCAGCACCCGCAGATTGACGCCCGGCTCGCCGCAAGTTCCGTGAAAGCACTGCTGCAGCTGCGGAGAATCCGGACCAAATTTCTGCCGATAATACTGCTCGACTCGCCGGGTGAAATCGAGAAAGGTACCGGAGAGGCTCTCGATCGTCCGAAAGTTCGTATGCGACAATCCACTGGTGAGCATCCCACCAATGCGAGTGGAGGGTTCAACCAGCAGCACTGTACATCCTGCGGATGAGGCAGCGAGTGCTGCGGCGATGCCAGCGGGGCTGGCGGACCAGACGACGATGTCGAAGTGCTCCTGTGGCTGAGGCTGTCGAACACCCGCTGCCTGTCCCGCTGCTGCGGCAGAAAACCATGGCCGCAGGCCGATGACAACCAGCAGCAGTAGTCCGGGCCTGAGCAGGCTGTAGTACCGGTGTGTGGGAGCAGGGATTGGAGTCGGGGTTCGCTGCATGGCCAGATTCTGATTTGAAGGATGTTCGAGCATTCGGAACAATACTCCAACCTGCCGAATTTCCGAAGCACCTGAATAGGCCAGACCATGAACATGCGACGATTTTTTCTGCGAGTTTGCACAGCATTGGTGCTGGTATCGCCACTTCCGGCCGCGGCGGAATCCCTTGTGGTGATGTCGGACTTTGAGGGCGCCTCCGTCGGCAACGTGATAATCGACCAGGCTGCGCGTATAATCAGCTTCGAGCCTGGCGGCGATCCGAAGCGGGGTTGGCCCTGCTGGTGGTATTTTCGAATCGACGGCATAACAAGCGGCGAGACACTGACATTGCGACTGCGGAGCAGCGACCCTGCGCTTCAGCCTAATTCGACGCTGGCTGCAATCGTGCGGGAAGCTGCGGCATTTTCAAAGCCTTTGCAGGCAACGTATTCGTTTAATGGTTCCAGTTGGCTTCACACCGACAAAGGCCTGCAGGAGGGCGGCGCGATAACATGGAAGGTGCGGTCCGAATCGTCATCGCTGTACGTAGCCTGGGGTCCGCCTTACACACCAGCCGACGCAGAGAAGTTTGTACGAGAGATGGCTCGTCGACACTCAGCAGCAGCAGCAGCCGAAGAATTGTGTCGTTCCGAACATGACCGAGCTGTACCGATGCTGCGGGTGCTGGAGGGCGCGCGACCGGCGGAGCAGCGTTTCGGGATTTGGTGTCAGGCACGACAGCACGCCTGGGAGAGTGGATCCAGCTGGGTCGCGCAGGGATTTGCCGAATGGGTGCTGAGGGATGATCCCGAAGCCGCCTGGCTGCGGCAGCATGCGGAGATTTTCATCGTTCCAATCATGGACGTGGACAACGTGGCCACAGGAAATGGCGGCAAGAACGCTATACCACATGATCACAATCGAGACTGGTCAGCGCAGCCTGTCTGGAAGGAAACTCTGGCAGCCCAGAGGCGTGTGAGCGACCTGATCGCGGAGGGACGAATGGATGTGTTTCTGGATCTGCATAACCCAGCTCCGGGTGATCCATCGTTCTTCTACATCCTTGACCGCAGCGAGTTGCAGGAGCCAATGATCAGTCTGCGGGATCGTTTTATTGACCTCGCTTATAAACGAATTAGTCGCATTAAGCCGCTGATCCCGATGAGCAATACCCCGAAAACCACGGGTGCCGCTTATCACCCCTTATGGCGTCAGATCAGCGCGAACTGGGTCAGTATGAACGGCAATCCGCATACGGTGAGTGTTTGTCTCGAGACTATCTGGAACTACCAGAACAGCACGACCGAGGGTTACCGTGCAGTCGGCAGCAACCTCGCTGCTGCCGTGCGGGAGTATCTTGGAGAGCGCCCGGGAAGATAATCCGCAGGTGACTCCGACTCTGTGAACGCCGTTTGTCGCGGAGTTCCGAGTGATACAGCATTCTGTTCAGGGTGATTTCCGAGCCACGAAACCGACAGCCATGAGCAGCGGCCTCGTGACAGAGTTCCCCAGCTTCGGTGAGATTCCGGTTGGTTTGAGCGTTAACAGGGCCCATCAGCATGTCCTGATGACGACTGAAGGCTGTGTTTTTCCTTCCCTTTGCTGCCCGGGAATTGCTTGCTCAAGCGAAGTTTACCGGGCAATCCAGGCACGCCGATAAACTCGACGCTGCCAGCATGATGGCGACCCCGGCTTTTCCCTGCGGTCTGCCGTTCAGCAATTACGGTGCATCGCCGGGCTCTGGCCTCGATATTCACCTTCTCCGCTCTCCGGCACGGCAGTCCGGATCAGTTGCGGAGTCGGCGGGAGTCGTTAGAGTGGCTCCATATCTGGCAGACTTCTCTGGCACTTCAGGTTTTCTTCGACAATGACTCGTGTTTCCGACGTGTTTTCCCGGACAGCCGGTGCTGGCCGGATGGCATTTATGCCGTTTATCACTGCTGGCGACCCCGATACTGCCACCACAGCGGCTGTGCTGCTGGCTCTCCGAGATGCTCAGGTGGACCTGATCGAATTGGGTTTTCCCTACAGTGATCCGATCGCTGATGGTCCCGTAATTCAGGCCTCATACACTCGAGCACTGCAGCGGGGCATCACGGTCGAGAAGATCTTCGGGATGATGCGGTCGCTCCGGGACCAGCAGCTGCCACCGGTGCTGGCGATGGTTTCCTTTGCGATCCTTTTCCGGCATGGCGTGGGTGAATTTGTCCGTCAGGCTGCAGCTGCGGGCTTCAGCGGCCTGATTATTCCGGACCTTCCGGCGGACGAATGCGAAGAGACGGCGGCTTTAGCAAAACAAGCCGGGATTGATCTGATCCAGCTGATTGCTCCCACGACCACCGAGCGGCGAACGGCTCAAATTCTGCAGGCCTCTTCCGGCTTCCTGTACTGCATCTCTGTGGCCGGTACGACGGGAGCGCGGCAGGAGCTGCCGGAAGAACTCTCGACCCAGCTGCGTTCGCTTCGAGCACGTTCCTCGCTGCCTCTTGCCGTTGGCTTTGGTATCAGTGGTCCGGACCAGGTGGCTGCTCTGGCGGGCCTTGCCGATGGCGTGATCGTGGGTTCTGCAATCGTACGGAGAATAGCGGAGGCGACCAATGCGGAATCAGCCGCGGAAGCCGCCGGTACATTTGCTCGACAAATGCAGTCGGCGGTGGCGGCTGCGAAGCCATCTCTTTCCCGCTGAGATTGCCGATTCCCGCATTCGTCGCGTTGGTCAGACGCCGGGATCCAAGCAGATTTCCACTAACCGCGCAGACCGAGCGTACCCGCCTTTGGTAGTCTTTCGAAGCCCCGGCCGGAATAGGCTGCGGCGGTATGGAATTAGAGGACAACAGCGACAGGAACAGGCTGCGGCATGGAGATGACAGGCCGAGTGGTGGTGGTGACCGGGGCTGCTCGGGGAATTGGCGCAGCACTCTGCCGTCGCCTGGTCGATGCCGGGGCTTTTCGAGTCATTGTGTCGGATCGCGATCAGGCGGCTGCTGAGCTGCTTGCCGCGGAGCTGGGACCGACCGCACTGGCGATTAACTGCGACGTTGGCTGCGAGGGTCAGATTCAGCAGCTGGTCACACGCGTCACCAGTGAATACGGCAAAATCGATGTCTTCTGTTCCAACGCCGGCATCACTGTGAGCGGCGGCATCGACACAGCGACTACCGACTGGCAGCGAATGTGGGATGTGAATGTGATGTCCCGCGTATTTGCAGCCCGTGCGGTACTTCCGCAGATGCTGGAACGAGGCGAAGGTTATCTGCTCCACACAGCGTCCGCCGCCGGACTGCTCACTGAAATCGGCTCTGCGACTTATTCGGTCACCAAACACGCCGATGTGGCACTTGCTGAATGGCTCTGCACCTGCCATGGTCGCAGCGGCATTCGAGTTTCCTGCGTATGCCCGCTGGGCGTGGAAACCGATATGCTGGACAACTCAGATCCGATTCATCGCTACCTCCAGCTGCACGCGATCACTGCCGACCAGGCGGCCGAAGCGATTCTGGAAGGAATGCGGGCAGAGCGGTTTCTGATTCTGCCCCACCCTCAAGTCATGGAATTCTACCGACTCAAGGGCGAAGACTACGACCGCTGGCTCCGCGGCATGCAGCGGCTCCGACAGAAGCTCACACGGGACGCCGCGAAGAAGGCGGCGTAGCTGCGGCGGGTGGTCATTTGCACACCCGAACACCATTGCGGTATTCCCCGGGCTTACTGCCGAAGAATCTTTCGCAGGCGTAAAATCTGCCCGGCGAGCTTACTCCGCTTGTTTCCAACACCACTCGAATCTTCATAGTTGTCGTCGCCAGCAGGTGCTGCACCTGACAACGCCGTGAATGTTGGGGTGTTCGAGAATCGTCAACCCACCGGTTCTTCGAAACAGCCGCATGGGTGTCAGTGGGCGCGTTTGGCGGGTTTTGACATTTGAAGCTTCCCGAGACTCAGCTGGACTCAGAGGCTGAGATCCGGCGACAGACTGCCGGCCTGCCATGTCGTACTGGCCACGCTGAGCACAGCTGGCTCCAGACTTTGACGCCGAATCGCGCCCACCGCACACAGAGCATTCTGGCCGGGATTCGCAGCCGGCGACGGCCGATCCGATAGTCCCGCTCGTATCGAAGAGGGTGATTTCGATTCCGTTATTCCAGTGCGCCCATGTCTGCACCGCCTCGGCACTGGTCATGTGGAATCCCAGAGTGACGAAATCCACCTCAACCATCGCACCTGCTACTGAGCCGGGCATGAGCTGCTGGTGTTCTGAGAATCCTCAAGGCTGAAGACTCTGGAGCCACTTCCTTGCGATTTCACGGGACTTGCAGGGACGCAGTACCCAGCGATCGGTATGGTTACAGAAGCCGGTGGGCAGGAAAACCAGGTTTTTCCGGTCAACGCCTGTTTCCTGCAGGTACTTTTGTGTCTCATCGACCTGATTACCTTCCCCGCAGATAAGTTGCGGGCGACCATTCAGCTGTTTCAAACGTTCCGTGGCCGACTTGCGGTCACTGTCCGGAAATGGCCATCGCCGAACGCCATCGTAGTGGCTGTTGGCCACAAAGGCCTTCCAGCGGCCGGCAAATGCGGGTTCCCTCAGCCCAAGAGCATTCACGGCGATCGATCCGCGAGAAAACCCTGCGAGCACCATGCAATCCTGATTGCCCCCGTATTGCTCGCATACGCGATCAAGCACCAGTTTCCAGAAATCCAGCGTCGCTGTTGGATCATATGCGGGCGCTTCGCCCCACCACGTTTTCGCCAATTGGCTGCCATCACTGCTGACGAAAGGCAGGCAGACCCAAATCCAGTCTTTTCCGCCCGTGAGTCCATATCCAAGACAACAGTCTTCCGGCAGCCCGCTGCACTCATCGCCGCGCGCATCGCGATAGCCCCCATTACCTGGAAGTTCCACGAACACCGGCCATTTCCCATTCGCGTACCAGTTTTCCGGCAGCATTAACGTCGCATCTGCTGCCATGTCCCCTGTTTTCCCATATTTCCTGCCATACCACACTCGCCTCCCTGCCTCAGGTGTCCCTTCCAGCGTTTTCGGACAGACCAAATCCGGTTGGACGGACCGAACGTCAGGGTAATCGTCTACAAACGCACTGTTGTCGCCGATGGCGAAGCCGACCATCACCAACCATCCGGTTAGCCACGTTTTGTGACGTGCTGTTGTGAACAAGTTGTTGATAACCTGACAGGAAGTCCGAATTGCGTTCACCACGTCTGTAACGGTCTTTCTCAGTTGCCAGCGGGCTGCGGCTTTTGGCCCCGGCTGATCCACGGCCAGCAGGGAGTGAAACACACTGTTTTTCACACGAGGGTCGACGATGTAAGTCGCGATATCAAAGGTACTTGCGTCTTATTTTTTTCCACTTATCAACAATTTCCAGTGTCCCTTCTGATGATGCTTCTACAACACATTTGTTTTTTTTAATCACCAAAGCCCGTTCATTTTTTTCGCCCTGAAGACACCAATCGAGCAATCACAGTTTGCAGGAACCTCTTCACATCTGCAGCCTGGGCCTGCCGTTCGGTGGTGAAGCGAATTTTTACGACATCACGACCTTTTTCGGGGGTGATGGTTTGTGATTCACCAAGGGAAGCGATGGCACCAATGGTCACTTCGCCGGGCTGACAGTAGAGGCACAGGTCGACACCATCGCTGCGTTTGGTGTGCAGTTCGGCCACCACGATGTCGCCAGACGGTTGGCTCCAGTTAATCTTGCTCCGCAGACTATACTCGACGGTCATTTCCTGCAGGGCAGTTTCGACAGCTGGAAGCAGGTGTTCGAGGAGCCCGAATTCCCAGGGAACACGACCATTTCCGGGAAGGCCCTTGCGGAGTTCATGCCAGCGGCGTCCCAATTTTTTCCATGGCATCAGATCTTCAGGATTTGCTGCTTCGGTGCTGCTGAGTTGAAGACAGGACTGGAGGGCTTTCGTCAGAAATTTCCGGAATGCCGGCGTATCGATTTCTGTTTTCTGCCACACCTGAACGGTGACTTCCTGCCAGGCCGTTTTGAGGTTTCTGGCGCGAACGCGTGGTTCGTTGCTGTAGACCGGGATTTCCCTGATGTCATCCAGTGGCAGCAGTCCGAGTTCGGCGTCCAGTTGTTCGGTGGTGAAGGTATCGCGTCGAACGCGAAAACACAGCGACAGCAGCCATTCGCCGGCTGTCCGAGCATGCAGAAACCAGCCAAGCCCCTCGGCCGGCTTAACTTCCACGGTGGAGCGGTCGTTCCAGTTGACCGGGGCGAGTTCACCGGATCTGGCCAGTTCCTCGAGTACCCATGTCAGGGCGGTGCCATCCCACCGGCAGGGCTGACCGGAGTGGGAGACTCGGTCCAGTGTGTGCCATTTCCGTCCGTCCACTTCCCACGGCAGTTTGGCGGCTTTTCCGAGTTCTTCGATGCTGACGTCGCCAACTTGTTTTTCAGCGAGGCGAGCGGCATCGAATACGGCGATATCTCCTTGTTTTGATTCTTTGAGGACCGGTTCCAGCAGTTCGCCGGTCCAGGATCGAGGGGGTGACGAGGTTCCTGAGCGGCCCCTGCGGCTGGTGGTGCCAACAGCGCTGGCAGCAGCATCCGAGGCGTACTTAACGACGTCTTCCGGAGTACCCTGGGTGACGATTTGGCCACCACCACGTCCGGCTTCCGGCCCGAGATCGATGACCCAGTCGGCCGTCTTGATCACGTCCAGGTTATGTTCAATCACGACCACTGTGTTGCCCTGCTCCACAAGGCTTCCGAGGACGCTCAGGAGTTTCAGAATATCGTCGAAGTGGAGACCAGTGGTGGGTTCATCCAGCAGGTACAGTGTACGTCCGCGGTTGGGGCGACAAAGTTCAGCAGCGAGTTTGATTCGCTGGGCTTCACCGCCACTAAGGGTGGGAGCGGACTGGCCAAGTGTGAGATATCCAAGTCCGATGGCGTCGAGGGTGGCCAGGGGTGCGCGAATTTTTGGGACGTTGGAAAACAGTTCCAGGGCTTTGCTGACGGAGAGCTCGAGGACATCAGCGATGCTGCAGCCATTGAACTTTACGGCCAGGGTTTCCGTATTGTATCGTTTTCCGCGGCAGGCAGGACATTCCACCCAGACGTCCGGAAGAAAATGCATTTCGATTTTCTTCTGGCCCATGCCTTCGCAGTCCTCGCATCGTCCGCCAGCTCGGTTGAAGCTGAAGCGGGCTGGTCGAAAACCACGAATTCGGGCATCCGGCAACCGACAGAACAATTCCCGGATCTCATCAAATACGCCCACGTACGTAGCGGGATTTGATGCGGGTGTAGTTCCTATTGGGTTCTGGTCGACCGTCACAATTCGGCTGAGGTGTTCGACACCTCGCAGTTCGCGGAATGGACCGGGGGCTTCCGTGGTGAGGTTCAGGCGGCGGGCGACAGCGGGAGCGAGGGTGTTCATCATGAGAGAACTTTTCCCGGAGCCGCTGACGCCGGTAATGCAGGTAAGGGTTTTCAGTGGAATGCACAGATTGACCAGCTGCAGGTTGTTCTGAGTAGCGCCGAGCAGTTCAAGGGCTGGCAGGGGCGCGTCGGGGAGAATTTTTTTCTCTGAGGCAGACTGCTTTGTTCTTGCAAACTTTGGCCTACCATCGTCGTGCCAGCCGGCGAGGCACACGCGGCGAGCAGGTGGCAGAGGAATGGCCCGCTGACCGCTCAGATAAGCACCAGTCAGAGACCTTGGATGTCGTCGTACGGTGGCAGGGCTGCCCTGGGCGGTGACGGTGCCTCCGAGCCGTCCGGCACCGGGACCAAAGTCATAGAGATGGTCGGCGGCGTCGAGTACTTCACGATCGTGTTCGACGAGGAGTACGGTATTACCGAGGTCTCTGAGCCTTTTGAGGGCCGTGAGCAGCCTGCCGTTGTCTCGTGGGTGCAGTCCGATCGTGGGTTCGTCGAGCACGTAGAGTACGCCAGTGAGTGATCGTCCGGCCTGACCGGCGAGTCGAATGCGTTGTGATTCACCACCGGACAACGTTGGCATACCGCGGTCGAGAGTGAGGTAATCGAGGCCAACTTCGACAAGAAATGTGAGTCGGTGAGCAGCTTCATTCAGCAGATCACCAGCAACTCTTCGTTCGTCCCGACTAAGCTTCAGATTCTTCAGAAAACAGAGTGCTTCGGAGAGTGGCATGCGACAGAACTGTGGCAGCGTGACATCCCGTAAACGCACGGCTGCTGCTTCGGTCTGTAGTCGGCTGCCATGACATGCGGAACAGTCGCGTTCGCCGGCCATTTCCATCAGCGATCGGCGGTGTGAGTATGAAAGGCGGGAGGCGGCTTCGATGGCGGGGTACAGACCGCGATAGCGGAATCGGAAGGCGGCTGGTGAGCCAGCCTGTTGTCCGAAGGGCGGTTGCACACCGGCAGCTCGTCCGGCGGCAGCGAGTTCTTCTCGAACCCGCAGCTGTCGTTCAGCGGACACTTCGACCCAGCGTTCTTCATCCCCGTACAACACCAGTCGCTGTTGCTGGGGGGTGAGTCGATACCAGGGATCGTCGAGTGGCAGGCGGAATGCATCGGCGATTGCTTCGAGAAACATCAGGAAGGAAGGATTTGTGCGTGGATCGGGCCACGCTCCGATAGCGCCTTCACGCAGGGATCGTTCGGGGCTGGAGATCAGCAGGGCCTGATTTGCACCGAATTCGCGTCCGAGCCCCTCGCAGCTCTGACACCAGCCGAGCGGGCTGTTGAAGGAGAATTTTTGTGGCGACTGTGGTTCGAAGGATCGCTGACACTGGCTGCAGGACAGGTGCAGGCTGAATCTGAGGGTTTGCCATTCGGTTTCCGGGCGAGTGGAATCAGCAACTACGGCAAGCATCACGCCTTTGCCAGGTTCCAGCGAAGCTTCCACGGAATCGGCAATTCGCGATCGTTGTCGTGAATCGACGGTGATGCGATCCACTACGATAGCCAAATTGTGCTGTCGCCGATGATCCAGTTCGGGAAAGTTGGCCAGCTCGTAAGTGGTGCCATCGATCCTCACACGTGCAAAACCATCTTCGCGGAGTCGATCGCGAAGTTTTGAAAAGGGTATGGTGCGATCGATTTGAAGCGGGGCGGTGAGGAGCAGGCGGGTACCGGCTGGCAGGAGGAGGATACTTTCGACGATCTGATCGGTGGTTTGCCTGACGGCCGGCACCTGGCAGTGTGGGCAGTAGGGTTGTCCGAGTCGTGCGTAGAGGACTCGCAGGTAGTCGTAGATTTCGGTGACGGTGCCAACAGTTGAGCGAGGAGTGGCACCGACGGTCTTTTGTTCGATGGCGATGGCGGGACTGAGTCCCTGAATACTTTCGACACGGGGTTTAGGCATTTGGCCGAGGAATTGTCGGGCGTAGGCTGAGAGGCTTTCGACGTAGCGTCGCTGGCCTTCGGCGTACAGCGTATCCATGGCGAGGGAAGTTTTTCCACTTCCGCTGGGGCCGCAGAAAACGCTGAGCTTCTCACGTGGCACTTCGAGGCTGATTTTTTGCAGGTTGTGCTGAGAAGCGCCGGAAATGCGGATGGATTGATTGAGCACAAAGGGATCAGCTTTGGTGCCGGTCGATTTTTTCTGCCTGGGAGGCTTTTTGGGTTTGAATCCGGGCAGGACGGTGCGGAGTGCTGCCCCGGTGTGTGATTCTGTGCAGGCAGCAATTTGTTCAGGTGTGCCCTGGGCGACAATGCGGCCGCCTCCGGAGCCCCCTTCCGGGCCGATGTCGAGAAGCCAGTCGGCTGTTTTGATGACGTCGAGGTTGTGTTCGATGACGATCACAGTGTTGCCGGATTCGACGAAGCCCTGGAGCACTTCGATGAGTTTCTTGACGTCGGCGAAATGCAGACCAGTGGTGGGTTCGTCCAGCAGATACAGTGTTTTTCCGGTGGACCTTTTGCCAAGTTCTCTGGCGAGTTTTATTCGCTGAGCTTCACCGCCGGAAAGAGTGGGTGAAGCCTGTCCCAGCTGCATGTAATCGAGGCCCACATCGCGAAGTGCGCGAAGCAGCTGCTTGATTTTTGGAAAACTGTCGAAGAGTTCGAGCGCTTCACGGACTTCCAGGTTAAGCACATCAGCAATACTTTTATCACGAAAGCGAACTTCGAGTGTTTCGCGATTGAAGCGGCGTCCTTCGCAGACGTTGCAGGGCACCCAGATATCGGCAAGGAAGTCCATTTCCAGTTTTGTGGCACCGTGTCCTTCGCAGGCTTCACAGCGACCACCTTCGACATTGAAGCTGAAACGGCCATCCTTGTAGCCGCGAATTTTTGACTGGGGCAGCTGTGTGAACAGTTTGCGGATTTCGTCGAAGACCTTGACGTAGGTAGCCGGGTTGGAACGGGGAGTACGGCCGATTGGAGACTGATCGATATCAATCGCCTTGTCGATGAGTTCGAGGCCTTCGATGCGGTCATGTCTGCCGGGTTCGCCGATACCGCCGTTGACTTCGCGATTGACGACCTGCCAGAGGATGTCATTCACGAGGCTGCTCTTCCCGGAACCGCTCACACCGGTCACACAAATCAGCCGTCCGAGGGGAAACTCCGCAGTGACGTTTCTGAGGTTATTATGGGAGGCGTTGTGCACGACGATGCAACCGCGGTCGGGAGCGCGGCGGGCAGTGGGGATGTCAATTGTTTGGCGACCTGAAAGGAACTGGCCGGTCACACTGCGGGCTGACTTGAGGATGTCGTCGACAGAGCCTTCGGCGACGACTTCGCCGCCGAGGACTCCGGGCCCGGGTCCGAAGTCCACGATGTGATCGGCCGCCCGCATGGTTTCTTCGTCATGCTCCACCACGATCACAGTGTTGCCCTGATCCCGCAGTCGCTGCAGGCTGCTGAGCAGCATAGTGTTGTCGCGGGGATGCAGTCCGATGGAGGGTTCATCCAGGATATAGACCACTCCGACGAGTCCGCAGCCGATCTGGCCGGCGAGGCGGATTCGCTGGGATTCACCGCCGGAGAGCGTGGGAGCGGAGCGTTCGAGTGAAAGGTATCCAAGTCCGCACTGCAGGAGAAATCCGAGTCGTCCGCGAATTTCCCGGACGGCTTCTTCGGCGATCAGCTGCTGGATGGGATCGAGCACGAGTTTTTGGAAGAATTCAGCTGCATCCTCCACGGAAAGCCTGCACACCTGGGGCAGGCTGAGTTCCTGGGAGTAACCGTCGTGGTTGAAAGCGGAGCTGGCGGTGCGAATGCGCACGTTTCGAGCCTGCCGGTTGAGCCGTTCGCCTTCGCAGCTGGGGCAGGTGTCGACTTCCATGTATTTTTCGAGTTGCCGGCGCCGCATCGGATTTGAGGCCGTGCGATAGGATTCGAGCAGACGATTAACCCAGCCTTCCCACTTGCCGCCGTGCTTCCATGCACCACCTCGAGTTCGCCAGGTGAAGGTGACATGTCGTTCGCCCGTACCGTAAAGCCAGAGCCGGCGTGCTGGTTCCGGGATGTCTTTCCATTTTGTTTTGAGCAGTGAATCGGCGGGGAGGCCACAGTCTTCCTCAATGGCGTTTGCGGCGCCCACGAGCAGATGTTTTGGCCAGCGTCCCATTTTGGACCATTCGAGGAGCAGCAGGGCACCTTTGGTGATGGTTTTGTCTTCATCGAGGATGAGGGTGTGCAGGGGAAATCCGTGGCGCATGCCGAGGCCGTTGCAGTCGAGGCACATGCCGAGCGGGCTGTTAAAGCTGAACAGTTGCGGGCTGGGCGGTTCGTAGCTCATGCCACTTTCCGCACAGGCATAGCGGGCGCTGTAGAGGCGATCGCCGGCCCCGGTGCGGCGGGTGCGTGGTGAAGTGTCTTCGGCTACAAGTTCAGTTTGGGGAATGCCGGCCACTTGCGGGTCAGGTCCAGCTTCGTAGTTCACGGAGCTGCGTGCAGGTTCAGTGCAGCAGATGAGTCGGCCGTCGGCGAGCTTGAGCGCCTGTTCGACAGCTTCGGCGACTCGGGACCGCTGCCCGGGCCCGGCAATGATGCGATCGATAACCACTTCGATGTTGTGTTTGTGGTGTCTTCGGAGTACAGGGGCGTCCGCGAGGGCGACAACTTCGCCATCGACGCGAGCTCGCAGGTAACCTTTTTTTTGCAGATCTTCGAAAAGATCGCGGAATTCGCCTTTCTGATTCTGAACGATGGGGGCGAGGATTTGAAAGCGGGTACCTTCGGGTTGGCTGAGAAGGCTGTCGATGATCTGATCGGAGGATTGGGCTTTGATGGGCTTTCCGGAGACGTAGCAGTAGCCCTGACCCACGCGTGCAAAGAGCACGCGGAGGTAATCATGAACTTCGGTGATGGTCCCGACAGTGCTGCGGGGATTGCGGCTGGTGGATTTTTGCTGGATGGAAATGGAGGGGGCGAGGCCGGAGATGGAGTCGACATCCGGTTTGGGCATTTGCCCCAGGAATTGGCGAGCGTAGGTGGACAGCGATTCGACGTAGCGTCGCTGACCTTCGGCGTAGAGAGTGTCGAAAGCGAGGCTGCTTTTCCCGGAGCCGCTGACGCCGGTCATGACGATCAGCTTATTGCGGGGCAGGGAGAGGCTGACGTTGCGAAGATTATGTTCGCGGGCGCCACGAATGACGATGTCTGAGCTGGGCATGCCGCTGCTGCACTGTTCTGAAGGAGTGAGGTTTGCAAAACCGGGCGGGAACAAGAGAATCAGGCAGCCGTATTGTAGGCGGTTGTCCGAAATTTACCCGTTTCCCGCAGCGGCACAGCCAGGTTCCTGCCTTATGACAAGTGAGAACCCCTTTGCAGCACCCGAGGTGTGGGGTGGACAGCCTGAGTTCCTGCTTCCGCGGGAATTCAGCGTAGTTGATGGCAGACGGATTCTTTGTGGACGGAGAGTGCGGCTGCCACCGGTGTGTGTGCTGACTGGGCGGACGGAGAATCTGGTATCACAGCATGAATCACTGAGTTTCCCCTGGTATCGTCTCGTGGTGTCGCAGCGCCTGGTGGATTGCCACTATTTTGTGCATCGCTCGGTATTCGCACGCAGAGTGTGGTGGCGTCGTATCTCTGCGGCTGTCCAGATAACCGGCTGGACGCTGTTGCTTGGTCCACCGTTTCTGGTGTGCGGCGGACTTGCCAGCGGTCTGCTCGCGCTGGTACCCATTGCCGGTCTGCTGCTGCTCGTCGGTCGGGCGATCGTCGCCCTGTCCGGCGGACGATTGCGAGTGGATGCCGTTGTCGACCGGCAGCGAACGCTTATTAGCGGCTTCAGTGCGGAATTTTTTAACAGCATGGCAGCATTGTGACTTTGAGCGGTACCTGACGAGCAGCAGCCAGACTTGCACATTCCCCTGCGACCGGGGAGGATGTTGCTGAACGTTCCGCCTTAACAACTCAAACCGTATCACCATCATGGCAAAAAAAATCAGCCGAACTGCTGCCGGTTCGCCACGTAAACCTGCAGCGAAGCCCATCCGCCGTGCGTGGGAGTACTGCCCGAAGTGTGGTCAGGCGGCGGCGGTGCGGGGTAAGAACCCGTTTCATTGCGAGTCGTGCGGGTACACGCATTTCTTCGGCCCGGTGTCAGCGGTGGGTGCGATCACCACAGACGCCGAAGGTCAGGTGCTGTTGCTGGTGCGTGCAAAGGATCCCGGCAAGGGACTGTACGGACTCCCAGGCGGATTCATTGATGTCGGGGAGACAGCGGAGGAGGCGCTGCAGCGGGAAGTGAAAGAGGAGATCGGACTGCGTGTGCGTTCCTGCCGCTACCTTGCGTCGTTCCCGAACCAGTATGTCTATCAGGGCTTTATCCTGCCCGTGACGGACTTGTTTTTTGTGATGGAGGTGCACAGCTTTGACGAGCTGGCTCCGGGCGACGGCGAAATATCCGGCTGGCACTTTTGTCGACCGGGTCGGCGAGAACTCAGGCGGATGGCCTTTGAATCCAACCGACGAGCGCTGGAACTGTTCATCGAACAGGGCCAATAAGACCGAGATCACAAAGTTGGCTTGTTGCAAGCAGAAAACAGGCAGGCGAAGAGTTATCAGAAAAGAAATTTGTCTGAGCGGAATTTTCTTGACAGGAATCATCAGATGGTACAGTCCAGTCGTCGCCAGTTTCTGCAGACATCGGCAGCATTGTCGGTGCTTCCGGCGCTTCCGGCCCGCAGCAGCGGTCTGCACATTGCGCCGTTTCGTATCGACGTCACTGCTCCGAACGGGCATGGGTGCTGCGGTGGCTGGATTAAGCCGATTGAGGCGGTCGACGATCCGCAGGAGGCCATCGGCTTTGTGCTCCTCGGTGCCGGGGCGCCGGTGGTGGTGTGTGCTGTGGACTGGACGGGGATTCTGAATTCCGCTCATTTAAAATGGCGAACGGCGATGGCCGAGGCTGCCGGGACGACTCCGGAGCGGGCCGCTGTCCAGTGCGTGCATCAGCACAACGCTCCATTTGCCTGTCTCGATGCGCAGCGACTGGTGGATGCTCAGGGCGACCTGCCGAATATCATGCTGCCGGATTTCTTCGAGCGTTGTCTGGATCGGATTCGTGTGGCGATTCGCGAGGCGATTTCGCGGGCGGTGCCGGTGACACACATCGGCCGTGGGCGGGGCCGTGTGTCGGAAGTGGCGGCCAACCGCCGGGTGAATCAGGGCGCGGACGGACGGATTATCAGCATGCGTGGAAGTGCCTGTGCTGACCCTGCTCTGCGCGCTCTTCCGGAAGGACTTATCGATCCGTGGCTGCGGACGGTGGCATTCTACAGCGGGGAGAAAAAGGTTGTGTGCGCCCACTACTATGCGACGCATCCGATGAGCTACTATGGGGATGGTCGGGCGAGCAGCGACTTTCCGGGCATGGCGCGGCGTCAGCGGCAGGAAGAGGAGCCTGGTACAACGCATCTGTATTTCACCGGCTGTGCAGGAAACGTGGCGGCCGGCAAGTACAACGACGGTACCAAACCCATGCGGGCGATGCTGGCGCGGCGAATCTACGATGGAATTGTCGCCGCCGACGCGGATCTGCAGCGAGAGCCCGTGGAAACCGCTGACTGGAAAACGGCGGAAATCCTGCCGACTCCCCGCAGTGACCTCAGTGCTGAGCGGTTGGCAGCAGCCATTGCAAACAGGCAGAACCCGGTTGTGGGACGCAATCGGCCGGCTTTTGAGCTGGCGTGGTTGCAGCGAGTGGAAAACAAGCAGCCGATCATTCTCAGTACGCTGTCGCTCAATGACGTATCACTGCTGCACTTGCCAGGCGAGTCGTTCATTGAATATCAGCTGCGAGCTCAGGAACTGGCCGGCGGCAGATTTGTGGCAGCCGCAGCATATGGCGACGGCGGGCCGTGGTATGTACCGGTGAAGGAAGCATGGCCGCAGGGCGGCTATGAAGTCAGTGTGGCGTTTTGCAGCCCTGAAGTGGACGACATCATGACAGCCGGCATACGAAGGATTCTCTGATGTCACATCCCGAAGTGGATTTGAAATTTAGAGGTGCAGCGGCGGAAGAACAGGCACCGCTGCAAACACTGCTTAATGGCATATTGTACAGTGCTTCGCTGCCGGAACGGATCGTGCGGAGCGCGGTCGGGCTGACGGCAGGGACAGCGAAGGAGCTGGCGGAATTCATCGTACCGCAGGCGTTTCAGTCTTCAAAAAGTTACGAAGTTGCCATCCGCAATTCGCTCAACTTTCTGCTGTCGGCGGTCGGGGACGTCGGTGGTGGCGGCGGTGCGTCCGGAGTGCCCGCGGCTGGAGGTGTGAGTTCGTCCGAAACAACAGACGCGGCGGCACCAACTGCTGACACAGGTCGGTTTGTTGCAAAGAAGGCGATAGCAAACTTCATCGACATCACCGGGCTCACCACGCTGCATGTGTCGCCCTTGTGGATTCTGGCCATCGTCAGCGATGTTGCTTATGGGACTCGTACGTACCTCGAAGAACTGGCGAGGGAGCTGCAGCGGCAGGGGCTGATAGATGACAGTTCCACGATCCACCGGGTGGACGATCTGTTCGCTGCGGTGCAGAAAGCCAGTGGTCGTGCTGCATCAGCTTTTGATCTGCCTCCGCTGTCACTTTCTGAACTGAAGGAATCAGTCGCGCAGACCCGGAAAGCGCTCAACGAGATCGATCCCACGGTGCTGATCCCTGAATCCGAAATCCGGCGGCTCTGGCAGGAAATGAAGGAACTTGCCGTCAGCGAAAACGTAAGTCTGCTGGGTGTCTCCGGAGCGCTCGCGATGCACACAGTGGAGACCATTCGCGAGGCCAGTCAGGGTACCCTTGCCGGCCTGTTCGTGGCTGGACGGATTATCAACCGGAACTTATTTGCACATTATGCGGCGAGCCTGCAGCAAGTTCGGAGTCAGGGTCTGATCGCGTCTTTGAAAAACACGTTTGAACCCTACACCGAGATGGCCTGGAATAATTTCTCGGCATCCCGCACGACGTGGACGGAAGCCGTACTGCATCCAGGCTGGGCAGCTCGGCTGTGGCGGAAGGTAATGGGTCTCTGGCGGCGATGAAGGATGAGATGAACGGCGCGAAAGATCGGAACGGCGGAAACGAAATCACAGAGACGCTGCGGCGGTGAACCGCGTCAGGTGTTGGAAGTTCAGTTTGTGAGAGCGGTACGATGGGTGGCAGAATCCTGGCAATCGGGGATATTCACGGTTGCAGCAGAGCACTGCAGACGCTTCTCGATGCCGTTCGCCCTGAGGCAGATGATACGATCGTGGTGCTGGGCGATCTGATCGACCGAGGACCGGATTCAAAAGCGGTGGTGGATAAGCTGCTTCTGCTCTCCCGGCAATGTACGCTGATAGGGATCTGCGGGAATCACGAGGAAATGATGTTGCAGTCACTGGAGCGGGGCTCTCCACGATTGCTGTGGATCGGGGCCGGAGCAGACGCGACATTGCGGTCTTACGGTGGTACCCTCGCGCAGGTTCCTCGAGAACATATTGATTTTCTCCATTCCCTGAGGGACTACTGGCAGACAGATACGCATATCTTTGTACACGGGAACATCAATTCTGAGCTGTCCGCGGAGCAGCAGGTCCCATCGGTGCTCCGCTGGAACAGTATAACTGGAGACGAAGCTCCGCACTGCTCCGGGAAGACCGTAGTCTGCGGCCACACAGTACAGGCGAGTGGGCAACCGTTGCTCATCAACGGCTTTATCTGCATAGACACGGGAGCCTGCAGTGGACTATGGCTCACATGCCTCGACATCGGGAGCGGAACCATCTGGCAGGCGGCTGAAACCGGGACATTGAGAGGACCGATGCTCCTTGAAACAGGACGCGGAAAAGAGTCCAAACGGGCGTGAAAATGGCTGGTTAGAACCCAACGTTTATCGGCGGTGATCAAGATCAGCCCGATTTCGCTGTCAGTGACCTTCACTCCGAATGAAAACCTGTTCCAATTGCTCGGGATGCGGCAGCGTTTTCGGAACAAGAGAACGCTTACTCTTCGTGGCTTGCAGGGACTGTCCCCGCTGGTGAGGTGAGTGTGGTGGGTCGGTAGAGTGTTGTCAGCCGACGTAGACGGGTGGCAGAACTCTGCCCGTGGAGCGAGTTGGCGTCACGGTGTGTGCGATTAGCGTACAGGGACTGTCCCCGTTGCTTTCGGAGGCGTGGTAGGGTGTAGCAGCGGGTTGTGACGAAATCGGGGGTTGTGACGGTAGTGTCGAAGTTGACGGCGGTGAGTTCAGAGGTCGCCAGGGGGCGAGGAGTAGTGTCGGCTGGTTGTGCCGTTAGCGGGGGTTCACGGCGGGCGGAAGCATAGGGGGTTCAGGACGCAGCCGGAGCCCTTGGTACGGGTGGCTTACAGGGACTGTCCCCGACGGTGAGGTGATTGTGGTGGGTCGGTAGAGTGTTGTCAGCCGACGTAGACGGGTGGCGGAACTCTGCCCTGGAGCGTGTTGGCGTCCCCGTGTGTGCGATTAGCGTACAGGGACTGTCCCCGTTGTTTTTGGAGGGGTGGTGGGGTGTAGCAGCGGGTTGTGACGGATATCTCGAAAGTATTGGCGCAAAGGAGTTTGACGATTCCATGCGCAACCTGGGGCGGTTTGGATGAATGGCCCGGGCAGGAGAAAGCAGGCCCATAGTGATCAACGCGGGACGAAGGAAAGCGTGCCTATTGCAGTCCGAGGAGCCAGGCGAGGTTCGTGGGCGAGGGCGGGCCGAAGCGTGGTTCCAGGGAGACTCCCACACCCACATTGTCCTTGCTGACGTCAACGCCGAAGCCGAAGTGCAGGATCCAGTCGAGTCCGACGCGGGACATGGTTAGTGACGTGCCGCGGGCTTCGCTTTCAGCGACGTCATAAGCGAAGGACGCTGTGGAAATCCATTTGGGGCTCATCTGATAGCTGTAGCTGCTTACCAGGGTCTGACTTTTCAGGAATCGGCCGGCGTTGACCTCGCGAAAGCCGGCATAGAGGCTGCCTCGGAGACTTCGCTGAGTCAGCACACCGACGCTCCACGTGCTTCCAGCATCATCAAAGATATCGAACGAGGCATCAGTGAGCAGGCTGGTGCGATCGCTGAAGTTCCAGCGATAGTGGCTATAGAAGAGCCCAAAGTCTTCGTTGAAGTTATCGCGTTCTGACTGGGGGAAGAAAGTGGTGCCGTAGTCCCAGACCATCCAGTCGCGAATTCGTGGGTTGTCAGCGGGTCCGGCTTTGGTTTGCAGGCGGTCACGGAAGCTGATGCGAAGTGCCTGAAGATTGTCGGCCACTTCGTGCCATGGGGCGCTGGTCCAGAGGGCAGCGCCGCTGCGAAGCGCGTAATTCCGGGGGTTGAATTGAGCTGGTATCGCACCCGGAAAAATCTGCGCGGGCAGGGTGTAGCGTGACCGAAACCTTTCCTGCGAATTTTCATCAATTTCGTTGTACTGCGGAATGTCATTCAGACTGCGTGACGAATCTGTCCAGGCATACTCAAGCATGGTGTCATGACGATGTGCCAGACCGTTTACTCCAAGGACGGCACTGCGGGCGAAGGGAAAAAGTTTCGTAGCCGTCATGCGGGCACGGACACCAGCGTTGGCCAGCCAGCGGTCCATGGAGGCGTCAGTGAAGCCTTGTTCCCAGTATGCGGCTTCTCCTCCAACAAATGGTTCGATGGTAACGGGTCCGAGGTTCACCGGGGCGGCCAGTTCATGCCGGGTCATAGCCACGGTGCCCGAGGCATTGGTGATATATGGGAGTCCGGCTGGTGTCATGGGGTCGAGTGGATCGGTGGGATTCTGCAGCGGCTGCAGGTCGGCGTATCCCACACTGGAATGCTGGTTCCAATACACGAGGCCACCGAATAACGGCTGAGAAAAGGTCGACAGATCACCGCGTGGAAGCCATTGAGTGTTCGCCTCAAAACCGCTGAGATCACCGCGACCCCAGAGCATACCGGACCACGCACCGCGGTCCTGTCGCAGGCCCAGCACAGTCTCAATATCCTTCTCGGAATCGAAGCGATTTTCGTGATACTGCTCGAGATAGTTCCGGTCGGAGAGAAAGCCAATTTCGCCGAAGACGAGTCCGTCAGCGGGGAGTTCCTGTCGATGTCGCCAGACTGCTTCACCTCGGCTGCTGCTTTCGGGATCCAGTCGTCGCCGGTCGAGGCCGAGGTTATCCTGGGCATCGTCATATTGATAATACAGTGTCCCGCCGCCTTGCCAGCGTCCTGCCGAGTTATCGCCGCGGTATTCGCCACGAATCCCGGCGCCCGGACCTCGGCGGCTGCGATAATCTGCCAGCAGATCCCAGCGTTGACCGGGCTGTCGCGGCAACCCCAGCAGTTTTCGCAGGTCCCAGACAGTATTGACCTGCAGTCCGAAGATGCGGTCCTGACTAAGTGTGACGCTGCGGATTGGTATTCCCGGATCTTCAGCGGGTCCACTGACCTTTGGCAGGTAAAGGACAGGGGTGTCCCCCACCAGCAGCTGGTTGTTGAGACTGGTGATCCATGTGGCGTTACCGAGCACCTGTTGTCCGGAGAGCGGATCGATGCCAGTGAACATTGACGGCCCCTGTTCCACAAACACATCGCTGGCCTGCAGTCGGTAGCCAGGTTTGCCATAGGGACTGGTGGTGGCCCAGGCGTTCTGCACGTGAAAGCGATCGCGGCTGAGCTGTCGCATTCTGTCGCCGCGAATCCGGAAGTCACCGCCAGTGGTCGGGACAAAAGCTCGCAGTTCAGCATTTAGTAACAGCGCCCGGTTGCCTGCGGCATCGAAGAAACCGTGTGTCGCGCGGATTGAGTTCTGGCCCTGGCGAATGACAATGTTGCCTTCCAGATAGACCTGGAACCGCGCGTCTGCTGGTTGCACAACAGTGCTCCCGGACTCCAGAGCGTCTGATTCGCCGCCCTGGGTCCAGATCACCACACGATCGGCGGAGAGATCCACGAGGCCGGGCGTCAGGTCTGTGCTGCCGACTGGAGCATCGAGGCCATCAACGAGCACGTTGACACCCCCAGTCACTATGGTGACGCGTTCTTCCGGCACAGTGTCCGGAGTAGTGGACGATTCGACTCGGAGTGGCGTGGCGGAGCGTGGCCGAATCTGTACTCGTCGTGAACCGGCGGCGGGTCCGGGATTGGGAAGTTGCTGCACGGGAGGCGAGAAGACGTCGTTCGGGGACTGCAGACTGGCGGTGGTGGCTTCACCCGGGTCCCCCGGATAGAGCCGCGCGAGCGCTCTCCTGAGCAGTGGGTGGTCACTGGAGCCGGATTCTGCGGAATCCTGCACTTCAAATTGCGGTGCTGTGGCTGATTCCAGCCGAAAGGTCATGGCGCCCGCTGCCCGTTGCCCGCTGCGGGATGTCAGCGTGACGTCTTCCCCATAGACAGCCGTATCGAAACCCGAACCGGTCTGTGCCACAAAAAACGCCATGCGGGAACCGGTGAAGGACAAATCTCCCTGAGTCAGTGAAACCCGGCCCACGACGAGGTGCACGTCCATCCCGTCGAACCTCAGAACTTCCTCATAGAGTCCGCGGACCCTGATTTCTGCGGCGGCGTCTTCCGTGTAGCTCTCCGCGGGGGACACCATGGTGGAGGCATCCTGACCGCGCGCGAACTTACCGTGCAGCCCGGCGAGGGCGGCTAACAGCAGCATCAGCACAGTGCGGTACATCCGGTGCGGACGCATTCACTCGCAGTCTGGAGAAATGGGAAGTCGGGGGTGGACAGGGGGGTTCAAAAATGGTGCTGATTAGGTGAAAACCAACAGCCGCAACGCGTTGGCGGCGCCTCGAAGCGGCAGACTATAGGCCGGACGGCAAAAAGGGGTCAATATCGCCCCCGAGGCGCCATGCCGGACGGTCGAGCAGCCTCGGCGTGCACTCGATGCTAATCAGGCTCGGGGTGGGATCGGCGGGACGCCGGTGTGCATCCGATGGGGCAGGGAATTCTGTCCCGGCAGCGAGCCCAAACGGTGGGTTGCGGCAGACCGCGTTACTTCAGCGAGGTGAAATTTTTCAAAAATCCTTCTACAGAAGTGGCTCCGTGGGTGTGAATTCTGCAGTACCCGCTGTTCCTGCGCTCTGAATTGCCGGAGCGTGCAGTGGTCTTGCCAATGGGGACGGATCATGCCGGATAGATTTGCGGAAGTTGTGGAGCGAGTGGAGGCGTATCGGTTTGATCCGGAGCCGCGGGCTCTTTCTTTTCAACAGCGGCTGGCTCGTGAAAACCGCTGGAGCGGTCGGTTTGCCGCGCGAGTGATTGACGAGTATCGCCGTTTTTGCATTTTGGCGGTTTGCAGCGGACATCCGGTGACGCCGAGCGAGGGCGTGGATCAGGTGTGGCATCTGCACCTGACGTATTCTCGTTCCTATTGGAATTGTTTCTGTCCGGAAGTGCTGGGAATGCCACTGCATCACGAGCCCACGGCGGGCGGTGCTGTGGAGGGTCAAAAATTTCATGACTGGTATGCGAAGACTCTGGAGAGCTACGAGCGGTTGTTTGGCGAGCGTGCTCCGGAGGACATCTGGCCATCTCCGAAGCTGCGGTTTGCTCACGCCGCTGACTGGTGCTGGGTGAACAGAGGTCGGGTATGGGTGATTCCGCGGCCGACAATGTGGCTGAAGTGGCTGCTGATGGTGGCGGTGATGTTGTTGATGGTGGCCGTCACGGCAGCAGTGGTGATGGCAGCCCCGTCGTCCGGCGATGTAGCGACCATATTGACGGTCAGCGGCGGTGCCTTGATTGGCTTGCTGGGCGTTTCCCTGCCGGGTAGTGAAGCAGCAAAGTCGGAGAGAAAGACTGTTGAGGAGCCTGACGACACCAGGGGTCAACAGGAGGTGAAGCTCGAGTATCTGGCAGTGCTGAAGACCGATACGGATTATCTCGCGGAACTCTCGCTGGTCCGGCAGCTGCTGGAGGGGCGGATCCAGGTGGGGCCGGATCTGTCCGGTGATGGGCAACTCAATGTAACAGTGGTTCCTGGCCGCGCTCCGCTGGAACCATCGCTGGACGTGGAGGTTCATTCTCTGATTGAGCAGGGTGGATCGTCGCAGGATTGGAAGCAGATGAGTGACCGTCACCGTGGGCAGCTGGAACAGGAGCTCATCGAACGAGGCCTGATGAGTAAGGTGTTTTGTACGGTGTGGGATTTTTTCACTGGTGCGGTGCTATTCTGCCTGGTCGTTTTTTCGATATTGCGGGAGGAACGCTGGCTAAAGGTCTGTGGGTTGCTCTTTTTGGTTTGTATGCTGTCGCGGTCTGTGGTTGATCGATTATTCAGGCTGACGGTAACCGGTAAAAGGCTGTTCAGGCCATATTACCGTCGATTTGGCCGGGCAGCTCAGCCCGGGAACGAAGTGCTTCCCGCGGTTGCTTTGCATGGCTTTGCGGGTGCAGCGCAACTGCCGGGATTCGAAGTGATTCAGCCGGTTTTTGAGCGTTTGCTGGGCCGTGCTCGCGATGACTCAGGGTCTGGCGGCTGCGGCGGCTGCAGTGGTTGTGGTGGTTGCGGTGGGTGCGGCGGGTGTGGGGGGTGAGAACAGTTCAGTTCAGCGTAGCTGTCACCACGACGGCCTTCACCAGCAGGGACGCCGCGATGGCACCGAGGATCGGACCAGCGACAGGTATCCAGGCATAGGACCAGTTGGAGCTGCCTTTGCCGGCGATGGGGAGTACGGCGTGGGCGAGTCGCGGGCCAAAGTCCCGAGCGGGATTGATGGCATAGCCGGTGGCTCCACCGAGGCTCAGACCGATTGCCCAGACCACGAGTCCGGTGAGTGGAGCATTGGCAAGTCCAGGCGAAGTGTTTCCGATGCAGGAGGTGATCAGAACAAGAGCAAACGTGCCGATGGCTTCGCTGAGAAGATTAGCAGCCGGGCTGGAGATGGCGGGTGAGGTGCAGAAGACTCCGAGCTTTGTGGCGGGGTTTGTGGTGACGGCCCAGTGGGGCAGCCATGCGAGCCAGACCAGAGCGGCGCCGCAGAAGGCACCGGCAGTTTCGGCGAGGATCATGGCGAAGACCTCGAGGGGTGGACGTGCACCGGCGATCAGATCGAGCACGGGGCCGATGGGGTTGAGTGCACCTGGAGCACCGCACGCATTCGCCACGAAGATTCCGCAGATGACGGCACATGCCCAGCCGGCGGAGACAACGATCCAGCCGGAGTTGCGGGCAAAGGAACGTTCGAGGCTGGTGGCCGCGCAGACACCGCCACCAAGCAGGATCAGTATGGCGGTGCCGAGAAATTCACCGATCAGCACGGCAGTCATGGGCGTGGGTTCCGTAGACGCGGCGGGGAGAGGCGTGGTAAGGAAGATGATAAAGCAGCTTCGGGTCTGATGGAAGTTGGCTGCGGCAGGATTAAATCAGCCGCTTAAATTCGAGTGTGCTTGTTTTCGGCGGCCGACAGGATAATCTCCCGCCGTCGGCCATCACCAGCCTGGTTCAGTTGAAGGAGCGTAAGAACAATGCGGCACGCACTTGTGGCACTGGCAATTGGTTTGGCATCTTTTGCTCTTTCGTGGCGATCCGGCGCGGATGAAACCACAGGTCGGTTCGCCCGAGCCCCGGCGATTTCCCCTTATAAATTTCTCCCGGCTGACGCGGTAGCCGCGTGGACACAGGATGGCACTGATGCCCACCAGCCGGCAGTGAGGCTTACGGCATCATGGAGGTCGCTTGAGGACACTCAGTTCACGGCTCGCATGTTTGATCTGGTGCAGATGTTTCTTGAGACGACGGGTGAGCAGAACGGAATTGTGCTTCGGCAGCTGATGGATCATGTGCGGGCCAACGGGATGTCTGCTGCATTGACCATTCGTGAATCAGGGAACGGCGTGCCATTCCCTGACAGCCCTGTTGCGGTGGTGGTGCTGCACAATGCTGAGAAGTTCGAGCCGCTGGTGGGCGGGATTGTGAGAAATCTGGTGGCTGGGCAGGGCATGCAGGTCGAGGATCGTCAGATTGGGGCGCGGAAGATATCCACGATCCTGTTCCCGGCTGGTGTTCCGATTTCTGGTCTGGAATTCAGCTGGTGGTCTGAAGGCGGGCATTTTGTGCTCTGCGGTGGCGTGGCTGCCGCTGATCGCGTAACGGAGATTTCTGAAGGCAAAGCTCCGAACATCACCAGTAGCTCCAGCTGGACACAGCTGCGAAGTGCCGACGATTTCGCTGTGACGGAATTTGGCTGGCTGAATCTGGCGTGGCTGATGCAGAAATATGCTGAGATGCCGCTGCCGCCTTCGCCGTCGGGACAGGAAATCAAACCTGCGGATTTTTTCAGGCTGGCAGGGATCGATGGTCTGACAGAGATGACTCTGCAGGGCGGCATCAAAGATGCTGAAACGTGGAGCCGGATGCGGCTGAACGGCAGGCTTGCCGAGACCGGTCTGCTGTCGCTCTGGTTGCAGCAGCGGGCACTCTCGTTTGCCGAGCTGCCACCACTCCCGAAAGCCACGACGGAAATGATGGCGGGCACCTTTGATGCTGCGAAGGCTCTGGGGTCAGGAATCAGTCTGCTGGAAGATTTCCTTGGGCGTGTTGATCCGACGTCAGTGGGTGAAATAAAGCAGTCACTGTCCTCCGCATCAGCTGTTCTGGGCGTCGATCTGCAGACAGCGGCTGCTGGTTTTGGCGATGTCTGGTGTGGTTGGTACGACACCAGTCCTCTGCCGATTCCCGGGCTGGTAGCGCCGGCATTCGCGGTGAGCGTCCGCGACCGTGCTGCGGTGGATCAGCTGTGCCAGCGTGTTTTGCAGCTGATCCAGCCAGCGATCGAAGCTGAGGGCGGCTCCATCCGCAGAACGGTTCGAGACGGCAACGATTTTTATTCTCTGCAGTTTCCGCCGAATATTGTCCCGGCCGCGCTGCCGGTGGTGCCAACACTTCTGCTCACCAATAAGTGGTTCGTGGTTTCAGTAACTCCGGCGGCCACGCAGACGTTCGCCCAGCGTGAAGCCGGGAAGATGCCTGCATGGAAACCGAATCCACTGGTCGAACAGGCCCTTGACGAACTTCCGAAGACATGGTCGTCGATCAGAATCTACGACCCTGCTCCATTCTATTCCGGTGTGCTGCAGCTGGCCCCGACCGCATTGATGGCACTGCAGAACGAAGGCCTGCCGATGTTTAACGGTCCTGTGGAGCTGCCGTTTGCGATCGAAGATCTGCCGGCGGCGGAGGTGGTCACGGAGCACCTGTTCCCCAACGTGAGGGTTGCGTCGACGACGGCTGATGGTTTAGTGTGGACGACGCGGCAATCGGTGCCGTCGACACCAGTGGGCAATGTGAATGCCACGTTTACGGTGCCTGTGGCAATAGCTCTGCTGTTGCCGGCTGTCCAGCAGGCTCGTGAGGCGGCTCGCAGGACGCAGTCGAAGAACAACCTCAAGCAGCTGGCGCTGGCGATGCATTTCCACCACGATGTGCACGGCGAGTTTCCGGCGGGAACCTTGCCCAACCCGAAACTCAAACCGGAAGAACGACTCAGCTGGGCCAGTTCGCTGCTCCCGTTTATCGAACAGGAGGCGCTTTACAACGCCATCGACAGAGACAAAGCGTGGAATGCACCCGCCAACGAGGTGCTGACCGCCACTGCAATCAGTGCCTTCCAGAACCCCAGTCAGACTGGTGTTCGCCGGACGGCTTCAGCAGGTGACTATGTGGGGATCGCCGGTGTTGGTGCTGATGCTGCAGAGCTCCCGCGAACTGACCCGAGGGCCGGTATTTTCGGGTACGATCGGGGTGTAAAGATGCAGTTCATTCTGGATGGCACCAGCAACACGCTGATGTTTGCGGACAGTTCAAAACCGAACGTCTCCATGTTCAGTGGAGGATCGGAGACCATTCGCGGCTTCAGCCAGTCGCCCTACCTGAACGGCCCGGACGGGATCGGGTCACCGCATTCGGGCGTGGTGCAGTTTGCGCTTGCAGACGGGTCTGTGCGAGCCATCTCTGTTGACGTGGACGAAAAAGTTCTTGAAGCACTCGCCACAATGGCTGGGGGTGAGGTGGTTGGGGACTTTTGAGTGTTTGCGTTTGCGGTTCGATCAGGCGACGTTCCGGGTGGTCGTGGTTGACCGTGCGAACAGTGCGTCTTATTGTGCGTGCATTCAGTAGCCGTTTACGCGCCGCTCGTTGTTCCGATGTACTCTCCGGGGTTCCGTCATGTCTGCCTCCATAAGTTCGTCCCGCTATGCCGCTCTGCTGCTGTTTGCAATGTCTCTGACTGCAGCGGCCGAAGACGAGTGGCCGCAGTTTCGTGGTCCGGACGGGCAGGGGCATGCGAGTGGGGCCAATCTGCCGGTGAAATGGAGTGAGACGGAGAATGTAGCGTGGAAGACCCCCATACCCGGTGAAGGGCATTCCTCCCCGGTGATTTCCGGTCGCCAGATCTGGCTGACAACGGCTATCGTTGAGCCGTTGACTGAAGAAGAAATGAAACAGCGGCTGTCCTCCATCAAGAATCCGCAGGGGTTACAGCTGGCGGGAACGCTGCGCTTGTTGGCGATTTGCGTGGACCGTGAGACGGGCGCCGTTCAGCACACGGTAACGCTGTTCAGCGTTGATACGCCGGAACCTCGGCACGCCCTCAACAGCTATGCATCTCCCACACCGGTGATTGCCGGGGGCAACGTTTATTTTCACTTCGGGACTTACGGGACCGCTGCCGTGAACCGCGAAACGGCAGAGGTGCTCTGGAAAAACGACACTCTGAAACTTGACCACCAGAATGGCCCGGGCAGTTCACCGATAGTCTGGAAGGATCTGCTGATAGTGCATCTGGACGGCACCAATACCCAGTCCATCGCGGCACTGCACACCCGGACGGGTGAGGTGGTGTGGCAGACGAAACGTTCCGGGGAGATGGACCCGACGCCCGAGTTGCAGAAGGCTTATGGTACTCCGCTGCTGGTCGAAGTGTCTGATCGTCCACTGTTGATTTCGCCCGCTGCGAACTGGGTATACGGCTACGATGCCCGCACCGGCGAAGAGATCTGGAAGGCGTCATACGGCAAGCTGGGTTTTTCGACTGTGCCGCGGCCGGTCGTTCGCGGAGACACGGTGTACGTCGCGACCAGCTACATGGCATCCCGGCTGCTGGCGGTGAAATTTACCGGTACCGGAGACGTAACAGCGAGCCATATATCGTGGATGTCGGATCGCCAGATACCTCAGAAGCCGTCGATGGTGGTGGTTGGAGATCGGCTGTATTTCGTGAGTGACAAGGGTATTGTTCGCAGTCTGGACGCAGAGAGTGGCGAGGAGAAGTGGTTTGAGCGTCTGCCGGGCGACTATTCCGCCTCGCCGCTCGCCGTCGATGACCGGATCTATTTCTGCAATCAGGAGGGTGTATGCACGGTCATCAGGGCGGCCGACCAGTACGAAGTGCTGGCAACCAACCAGCTTGACGGTGGTCTGATGGCGTCTCCGGCTGTCGCGGGAGACGCTCTGTTTCTGCGGACATCGAGTCACCTGTATCGGATCGAGAATCGCTGAGCGACCGAGAGAGGTACCGCCGTCTCGACCCCGCGCAGTGACCTTGCTGAACACCCAGCCGCGAATGTTTGTGTATCCGGGATTGTCTGGGCTGGGGTGGGCTGGCGTTGCTGTCGATCGGCTGGTTGAGGTCTGGGTGACAAGCGCGGCAGCAGCGTGCAGGATCGTCATGGGAGGAAGGGACGGATGGCAGGTTAGGACGTGATGGCGTGACAGTGCCTTGTTGGTCACATTTCTGGTGCTGATCCCGCGATTTCGGCCTCATGGCTTGACGGGTGCAAGTAGCCACCCTGATCGACCCCGGCAGGTTTATGTTGGGCCGCAGCCTGAAACGGTAACTCAGACGCACTTTGTATTTCACCATCCCCCGGTCCGGAGTGGTGGAAAGTGGTGGGCTGTGGATTGTGGGTTGTGGTGTGCTTCAGGGGTCGGGAGTATTTTGTGGTGTGACGGGTGCGGAGACAGGTGTTTCGAGGCAACCGAGGATGCGGCAGGCGGAAATCAGGCTGTGTGGAGCGGGACCAGTCCAGAGGATGCCGTGTTTTTGTAGTGGTGGATCGCGGCGATCGTTGATGGTGAGTCCGAGCAGTGAAATTTCGCTGGACATGTCGAGTCTGATACCGCAGGGAGCGGATTCAAGAATCTGGCAGCTGGAGAGAGTCACGTTTCGGCAGTTGAACAGTTCGACGAGTGCTTCGCGCTGAAGTTCAGGTGCTGTGGGGAACTGATGTCGGCCTGTCTGGCAGTCCTGAATGATATTGCCGGTGAGCACGGAATCCTGGCAGTTGCGAAGTGTGAGTCCTGTGCAGAGTTCGCGCTGGATACCGTAATCGGCGTTATGTCCGAAGGTATTGCTGCCGACGGTGATGCGGGAGCAGTTTTCGAGAAGCAGGTTGCGGTGGTGACCGGAGTAAATGGTGTTGCCGGTGAGTGAGATATCCTGAACGTCTGTCATGTGCACATTAACCCACTGGCTGCCGATCAGGTTACCGGTGATGGCGATCATGCCGATGCGGGCGTTGGTGGCATTGGGGTCACCGATCAGTCGGACATTAGCTCCATTTGGACTGTAGGTGGCCTGGATGGTGTTGCTGCAGATGGTGCCTTCGCGAATGCTTCCGGCGCTGGCATCGAGCCAGATTTCGGCGGTGGGAATGCCGTCGGCATCGGGGATACCGTGACCACCGTTGTTGTTGTATTCGATGTCATTACCGGTGATTTGCAGGTTGCGGATTTCGCTGCGTTCCACGCGGATACCGCCCAGTCGGCAATAGCTGATGTGAGAGGCGCTGATAATGGTTTGATGAAGATTGACACCATCCAGAAAGATGCCGACACCGGTGTTGTGATAGATATGGCAGTGGCTGATCAGTACATTGCGAGCGCGGGACGTGATGTGGATACCATGTCGGAGCGCTCTGAGGAGCACTCCGGTGATTGTCGGCTGCATGACACCGGTGATTTGAATGCCGTCAGCTGCGGGGTGTTTGCCGACGATTTCCAGATCGCGGATCATCGGCATGCGTTCACGGAGCCAGACTTGTTCGGCGAAGCTTTTGGGGTCTGCCGTAGCGGCGTGTGTGCCGGTAATGAGCAGAGCGGGTCCTGGGGCTTCCATGAGGATACGTGGGACACCGCTTTCGCCGCAGATGGCGGTGCGTCCAACGCGGCCGAGTTCCAGTTTGAGGGGTCGGGTGATGCGGTAGTCACCACGAGGCAGGCGTAGTTCACCGACGCCTTCATCGAGGGCATGCTGGAGAGCATCGGTGTCGTCGGTAATGCCATCTCCCACGGCGCCAAAGTCAGCGGCCTGCGTCATGATCAGAGACTTTCAATGCGAGGAAGTCAGTTGCGAACGATGCCCTGATCCTTATGCAGCTTGTACTCGAAGGCATCGACAAGAGCTATCCAGCTGGCTTCGATGATGTTTTCGCTTACGCCGACAGTGCTCCAGAGGGAATTTTTGTCGCGGCTTTCAATCATTACTCTCACTCGTGCGGCGGTTCCTTCAGCGCTGTTAATAACACGTACTTTGTAATCCACGAGTGACATTTCGGTAATGCCGGGATAGACGGGTGACAGGGCTTTGCGAAGGGCGCTGTCGAGGGCATTGACGGGGCCGTCGCCTTCGCCGACGACGTGCTGCACGGCATCGGCTGTAGTGATTTTGAGCACCGCTTCCGTCATCGGTTCTCGAGACTGATTCTCCACGTGAACTCGGTAGTGATCAAGGCGGAAGGCAGGGCGGTAGAGTCCGGCGAGCTTCATGACAAGCAGGTCGAATGAGGCATCGGCAGCTTCGAACTGGTAGCCTTCATGTTCAAGGTCCTGGACAGCATTGAGTATTTTGACCATGAGTTCATTATCTTCACCGATGGCAAATTTGCTGGTACGGGAGATGATATTGGAGCGACCGGAGAGCTCGCTAACGAGGATGCGGCGTTCGTTTCCAACGAGTTCGGGTGCTATGTGTTCGTAGCTGCGGGCGAGGCGATTTACGGCGTGGACGTGCATGCCGCCCTTGTGAGCGAAAGCACTTTGACCGACGAATGGCTGACCGGACCGAAAGTTCATATTGGCCAGTTCATACACGTAGCGGGAGAGTTCAGTGAGCCTCTGAATGCCGCCGTCCGCGAGTACATCGTGATCGAGTTTGAGGGCGAGATTGGCGGCAGTGGAGATCAGATCTGCATTGCCGCAACGTTCGCCAATGCCGTTGATGGTGCCCTGAACCTGCACGGCTCCGGCCTGAATGGCGGCAAGGGAGTTGGCGACGGCGAGATCACAGTCATTGTGGCAGTGAATACCGATTGGCACAGCCACGTGCTGCTGGAGCTGCTGGACGAATTCGGCGATGGTTGCCGGGAGCGTGCCGCCATTGGTATCGCACATGACGATCATGTCGGCACCTGCTTCGGCAGCGGCGCGGAGTGTCTGGAGAGCATAGTCCGGGTTGGCTTTCCAGCCATCGAAGCAGTGTTCCGCATCGTAAATGGCCTCGCGGCCCTGCGACTTCACAAATGCAATGCTGTCGCGAATCATGGCAAGATTCTCTTCGAGCGAAACGCGGAGCACTTCGGTGACGTGCAGGTCCCATGTTTTGCCGACAATTGTGCACACGGGCGCGGCGGAGCGAATAAGTGCCTGCATACCGATGTCTTCGGCGGCAGTGACTCCCTTGCGGCGTGTCATGCCAAAGGCACAGATTTTGGCGTGCTTCAATGGCAGCTCCGCAACTCGCTGAAAGTACTCTTCGTCCTTCGGGTTTGAGAGTGGATAGCCACCTTCGATGTAGTCGAAGCCCAGTTCATCCAGACGTTTTGTAATGGCGAGCTTGTCCTGCAGGGAGAAGTTGACGCCTTCTCCCTGTGAACCGTCGCGAAGTGTTGTGTCGTACAGTTGGATGCGGGGCATGCGGGAGCTCACTGCGGCAAAAAAAAAGCCCTCAGGATGACCTGAGGGCTGGAGTGTTTGAGCCAGGTGATCCTCAGGCCGTACAAAAGCTGCGGCGAATGAAAAAGTCGCCAATGCAAATGGGGCCCGGGATAATGACGCTGCGATTCATACAGGGAATCTAGGGTGCAGACAGATGCGAGTCAACGGAAAAGGCCGTGGAGGGGGTTTCTTGAGTCGGGAATGTGGGTTATTGGCGGCGAATTCCGGTCAGACGGCAGGGCAGAGGGAGTGCAAACGGATCTGTGCGGAATCGATTGCAGGGATTGGAGGGGCTGTGCTGCCGGTTTTAGTGGCGGAAGTGCCGCTGACCGGTGAATATCATGGCGATGCCATGTTCGTTGCAGGCTGCGATGACTTCAGGATCGTTTTTGGATCCTCCCGGCTGAATCGCAGCGCGAATGCCGGCTTTGGCGGCGGAGTCAACACCGTCGCGGAAGGGAAAGAAGGCGTCTGAGGCCACGACTCCGCCCGGACTGCGATCGCCCGCCTTGTAGCCGGCAATCATGCAGGAATCGAGTCGGCTCATCTGGCCTGCTCCAGCGCCCAGCAGCATGCCGTTTTTTGCAAACACGATGGCATTC
Source organism: Planctomycetota bacterium (assembly GCA_041161565.1). Lineage (GTDB taxonomy): Bacteria > Planctomycetota > Planctomycetia > Planctomycetales > Planctomycetaceae > SXXK01. The sequence goes on from JBEAUF010000436.1 coordinate 58,369, forward strand.
GATTTGACATGGCGGCAGACGGTCCATGCGAAATGCAGGTCCGCCAGTTCAGCCTGAGTGGGGGTGCGGTCTGTAACCACTCGCCAGCCGGCGTCTGAGATCGGGAGGTCGTCGCGGTCCTGTACGAGCAGTCCACCGCTGACGCGGCGGTAGTCAGGAGCACCGCGGTCCGCATTGGTGAAATCGACCTGCATCAGCCGGACATTGTTTTTCCATTTGGGGCGAGTGGTGAGTATCTGGAGGGCGTCGGGATCATAGCCCGGGGCGATGACAGCTTCGATGAAGCGTCCGGGTTCGCACATGCGTTCGGCGGTCGCTGCATCCACGACTCGATTGAATCCAATGATGGAACCAAAAGCGCTGACGGGGTCACCATCGTGGGCTTTTTCGAAGGCATCAGCGAGCATTTCAGCGACGGCACAGCCACAGGGGTTGTTGTGTTTGATGACACAGGCGGCTGGCAGAGCGAAGTCAGCAGCGATTGCGCGGGCTGCATCGAGATCGAGGAGGTTATTCCATGAGAGTTCACGGCCGTGGATTTGGATTGCGGAGGCGAGCGTTCCTGGCGCCGGCTGATTTTCGACGTAGAAGGCTGCCCGCTGATGCGGATTTTCGCCATATCTGAGCGACTGCTGGAGACGAAAGGCCAGATTAAGTCTGGGGCCGAAGGGAGTTTGTGGTTCTTCGGGTGTGTGGGTTTGTTGGTGCAGCCATGAGCTGATGGCGCCGTCGTATTCGGCGGTGTGCTGGAAAGCGGCGGCTGCGAGCTTTCTGCGGAAGGCTTCGTCCGGACCGCCGGCCTGCAGTTGCTCGAGCACTTCCGGGTATTGTTCCGGCTGCGTTACAACGGCGACGTGTGCATGGTTTTTGGCGGCGGAGCGGACCATTGAGGGGCCGCCAATGTCGATATTTTCCACGGCATCTTCGAAGCAGACGTCGGGCTTGGCAATTGTCTGGCGGAAGGGGTAGAGGTTTACGACCACCAGCTGAATGGGGATGATGCCGTGGGCGGCGATGGCGGCAGCGTCCTCCGGGAGGTTTGGGCGTCCGAGGATGGCACCGTGTACTCGGGGATGCAGGGTTTTGACGCGGCCATCCATGATCTCCGGGAAGCCGGTGTAGGTGGCGACGTCGATTACGGGAATACCGGCCTGTTCGAGAAAGCGACGAGTACCTCCGGTGGAGAGGATTTCAAAACCGAGCTGCACAAGGCTGCGGACGAAGGCATCGAGTCCGGTTTTGTCACTGACACTGACGAGCGCACGACGGGGATGAACGGAGGTCATGAAGTATCCGGGAGCTGATGAAGACAGGAAGAAGGGAGGATTCGGGAGCTGTGTGACTGGGTTCGAGGGTAGCGGGGGCGAGGGTGGAATTCAAATCAGCGACAGTCGTGGGAACTGCCGCGGACATGTCAGAGTTCGGCCGTTGGGGCATCCGGGCGTGTGTTTGAGCCGCCGCGGCGAAGCACGGATTCGGCAAGAGCGATTGCCGATTCCTCGATCCCGACTTCGCGCATGCGTCGGAGAGTCTGATCGATATCGTAGGGGACGCGACGAAATTCCACCCTGCCGCGTTCGATGATCGCGTAGGCGGCTCGAGGGTCTCCGTCGCGGGGTTGTCCAACACTCCCGGGATTAATGACCTGCATGGAGTCGAGTTGCAGGTGCATGGGAATGTGCGTATGGCCGACGCAGACAAAGTCGGCATCGATGTGTTCCAGTCGTTGCCGCCAGAGTTCCGGCTGAGCTTCGAGGTATTCATCCATGGGGTCTCGGGGAGTAGCATGGACGAGGACGAAGCGGAGGCCATCGAGCTCGATACGGCTGGTGACGGGCATGCGTGCCAGCCACGAGAGGTGTTCGTCGCTCAGTACGCTGAAATGATGCGGTCGCATGGCGGCAGACATGCGGCGGAAGGTACCGGCAGGACGAACGGTGACCCGCTGGGCCACTGAATGGTCATGATTGCCGCGGACAACTGCTGTGGCATGTTGCCGGACCCATTGAATGCAGGGGAGCGGGTCGACAGCGTAGTCGACGACGTCGCCGAGGAACAGGCAGGCATCGAATGATTCGTCGATGGCGGCAAGTGCAGGCCAGTTGGCGTGGATATCGGCGACCAGGAGGATACGCATGACGGGGTTTTCTGAGGATCAGTGTTCTGCTCGAGTGCGAAATTCCTGGGGTTTGCCGGATTTGCCGATGCGAATGCTGAAGGTCTGGCCATCTGGCTGTACCTGCGCCATGATCCATTCGCCTCGGCAGTCAGCTGTTGTGCCACCGTTGGCGATGCGTTCGGCTGGAGCCTGCAGAGTGGGATCGAGATCAACATTGCGGTGCAGTTGGAACCAGGCCTGGAGTGATTTGACTTCACGAAGGGTGTTGAGAGTGGATTCTGCGCCGCCTTTTTTGGGGCCGTTGCACATCACGGCAGCGATGGGGTCGATGGCGAGCACCAGTGCCGGATTATTGCTCACGGGAAGTCCGTGATGGGTGACCATAAACAGGTCCACCTTCCCGGCGGGGTTTCGGGGAGTGACCATTTTGGCTTCGGTGTTCCATGTGAGGTCGCCGCAGGTGAGGTACCTGAAGGGGCCGAAGGTGAAGAGCAGCGACAAGCTGGCGGCGTTGTCGCTGGGATCGTCGGGCTGAGGCTGATGGCGACCGGCGAACGGATTCTCCGGACCCTCTCCAGCGACAACTTCGCGGCTGGCTGAAAGTACTCGGATCTGCAGCGGAGTTTTGCCGGATTTGACCGGCAGAAACTGACCGGCCTTCAGGGGGCGTGACTGGTTCTGGGATGCGGACCGATAAGCGGAGATGCGGTCGATGTAGCCTGGGTCTTCCTGGAGTTCATCCGGAATACCCCGGTCCCAGAATGTGCCGATTCCGAATTTGGCGGCGAGCGCTGCGTGGTTGCCGTAATGGTCGAGATGCCAGTGGGAGACGACAGCATGATCGATACGGGTGAGTCCGGCCACGTCACGAGCGACGTGGATGATACGATCAAGGTCGCGACTTTGGTTATCGGGGTAACCGGAATCGATGAGAACAGATTCACCGGAGGGTGTGACGATCAGATTGGCCGCGCCGCCTTCAACATCAATGAAATACAGATCCAGCGTTCCGGATTTTTCATCGGCAGCCGCGGATGGCAGGCAGAAAGGCATCGCGAACAGGAGCAGAGTGGAGAATCGCAGGAACTGCATTGAAACACCTGCCGGAATAGAGCGGAACTGAACCCGCCGGGAGAAAATGTTGTGGCCGGCAACTGGCCGGAATAGACGAGCGTGATCAGGTTACGCAGAAGGGGGCGGAGTAGCAAGCGGCGGGGGTGCCGGACGGGCCACATCGGCCGCGCATCGGTGTGGAATCTGTGCTGCGGGGCGAGATCAGGAACGCTCTCCATTCGTTCGTTCCGGGCAATGTACCGGCGGATTACGCTCGTGATTGCAGCGATCGGCAGTTTCTGCCGGCGATCAGGGTTTGTGTGGAAATCGGATGCTGTGCGGCCAGCGGAGGGGCGGAGTCAGATTGAGTCGCAGAGGGTGCGTGGGCTACGGTTTGTCAGGCTCAGGGGAAATGTCATGTGGCGTTTCACCCTCGGCCGTACAAAAGGTGGGACACATGTTGCGATCAGTCTGGCAGGCGATGTTGTTCGCAGGGATTTTGGCTGTAATGCTGTCGCCGGAATGTCCTGCGCAGGGGCTGAAGATTTCGACACAGGTCTTCGATGCCTCCAGAGCCAGTGGAGATAACCGTGGAAAGCTCATCAGCAGCAGCCTGACGCTCTGCCATAACGGGCGAGTCTACGATTATGTTGCGAGTGCCGATGAGCTGGTGATTTACGATCCTGTTCAGAAGCAGTTCACGGTGCTGAATCGCACTCGCGGACTGTTCACTGTGGTGACCTTCGAAGAGATCCGGCATCATATGGAGACGCGCACGCGCAAGACGCAGGAGTATCTTGCTGAGCTCGTGGCTCGTGGTGAGCAGGGAGCGGAAACGGAAGCCGAGGCGATCAGTGCTCAGCTGCAGCCGGACTTCAGGGAAACATGGGACCCGATGCGAGGGCAGCTCACCCTTGTCTCCGCGTGGCTGACTTATCGAGTTGAGACTCGCAAATGGGAGGATCAGGAGCAGGTCGAACGTTATCTGCTTTGGAGAGACTGGACCGCGCGGCTCAATTCCGTGCTGCATCCGGAATCGCTGTTCCCCGAACCCCGGCTGGCTGTCAATGACGCTGTGCGTCGACAGTCGGGTCGGATGCCGGTAGTGGTCGAAATGGATCGTCGTCCGATGGGCACTGCGCGGCTGCGGGCTGAGCATCAGTTGACGGTGGGACTTACGGCCGACGATCAGGACCGAATTGCTCGCTGGGAGAAGTTGGCGAAGTCGGAAGAGATGCAGAATGTACCACTCAGGCGTTATCAGCAGGAGTCTTTCATATCGCGGTCGCGGTGAGGACTGCTCTGTTGGCGTGGAGATCGGAAGTGGGGATCGGATGTGGAGTGTGCGGTGTGACGGTGATTGAGGTCATCTCCCGCGCTGAAGTGGCGCCCCAAATTTAGGGCGTCACGCTTTCAAGGCGCCCTGCCATATGTGTTGAGTTTGTTGTTGGGGACAGGCCCTGCCGGGATACCCGGGACAGTCACTGCAAAACCCGGGTGATTGGCAGGATTGGTGCCAGCGAAGAGGGGAGCTTGGGCGCCTGGTTCGCGGGGCGCCTAATTTTTAAGGCGCTTTTTTCGTTGGGAACGCGAGCGGGCCAAAAGGACGCACAGTGACGTCCAGCTATCGGGGACAGTCTCTGCCTGGGTGCCGGGGACAGTCATTGTTTGGTACTGGGGACAGTCAACTTCGAGCCCGGTTGATTGGTAGGGATCGGTGCCACAGGGGTGAGCGCAAGCCGAGCGCTTTATTGGTGGGGCGCCTGATTTTTGAGGCGCTCGTTGGTTGGTGCCGAGCAGTCGCAAGCAGGTGCTTTGTGGCGTCCCGGTATCGGGGACAGTCACTGCTGGGTGTCGTCGACATTCACTGTCGATTCCGGATGATCCGGAGGACTGGGGGGCGGGCGGCGGCGGGTTGGGGG
>JBEAUF010000390.1:0-6311 GCA_041161565.1 Planctomycetota bacterium
CGTGAGACAGCGACACAAGTTCCTCCTGTGAGGCAACTGGTTGCTGCAGGACCTCCTGAAGGGTGCGAATACGGCCGATGATCACGCCCTTCTCGATGCCTTTTTCGATGCCCTGCTCGATGCCCTGCTCGATCCCCTTTTCGATGCCCTTTTCGATGCCCTGCTCGATGCCCTGCTCGATCCCCTTTTCGATGCCCTGAACCACTCCCCGCTCAATCAGTGCTTCATAGATCGTTGGCATTGGTGTCTCCGGTTCGAGTTGCAGTCCAGTCCTGATAACCTGTGCAAACCATTCCAGTTTCCCGGCGTCGAACACTGCACAGAGGTACCAGATAATATCATTCCGTGCGTCAATTAGGGAATCGTTTTTCGGCGCACCATGCAGAAGCGTGAAAATGGCTATGACGGATTCATAGGGTGGCTGGGCACGACGTGCAATCTGCAGTGTCTGAATGCGGGCCTTTAGTGCCGGCATGTCCGGAAGCGATTCCGCGGACAACCGACTGAGGTCCGCCAGAATCACCTGCATGTCCGGCACAAAGGCCGTCAAATGCTCCTTGGCACCGATCTTGTCGCGGAGCGATGTGGGTTCGTCCCAGGGTTCATCGCCGTGGTAGATGACGATTGGAATGACCACACAGGGTGGCTGCCCGTTGCGTTTGCGCCATTCCAGAATTCTAAGAACATAGCCCAGCAGTTGCAGGGCGATGTGGCGGTCGATGTAGCTTTTGTGTTCCAGCAGCAGGTAGACCAAAACCGGGGTGTCGTCGTGAAGCCGCGCGGTGTATAACAAATCGAGGCGTTTTTCGTGCTCGTTGGCACCGAGGAACGTCTCCCGACAGGGTTCCAGAGTCTCCAGCCGGAGGTTACAGAGAATGGAAGCCGGCAGATACATTTTCACCAGTGCGCAAGTATTTTCGGCCACATCAAATGTGCGACGAACAAAATGGTCGTGCGGGTTTGTGGGGTGGTAATTATTCATTCCATGCAGCAGAGTGAATATGCCGTCCGTTGTCCACAGAATTTTCTCGGTGTGCTGGCGGAAACTCGACAGCTGGTGACAAATTTGCCGGTTGCAACGATTACAGGGTGGCTTGATCGCACCCGGATTCAGAATCTCGTCGAGGTGCGTGGCACCTGTACGGCCTGTCCGACCCCCTAACGCACCTCGGCCCCCAGCTGATAATCCTCGATCTTCCGGTGCAGCGTGTTGCGATTGATCCCCAGGCGACTCGCAGCCCTCGTCTGCACCCCATGGCTTTGCCTGAGCAGCTGCAGGATTAACTCCTTCTCGACAACCTGCATTACCTCGTTCCAGGCATCCGTCGTGTGCTCTCCAATCTCGGCTAGACGTCGAGAAACAAGGTCTCTGCAGAGTGCGTGAACCTGGTTCGCTGCTCGACGACGCAGTCGAAGCGGGGCAAGTCCTCGCACATGCTGGGGAAGCAGATCGGGAGTGATTTCTCCATCTGGCGACATGACAAGAGCACGCTCAATGTAGTTTTGCAGCTCTCGAACGTTGCCAGGCCAGTCGTACTCCAATAAATACCGTAACGCATCTGGACGCACTCGCCCCGTCGATATTCTGTTGGCTTGTGAATAACGCCAGAGAAAGAACTGAATCAGAGCCCTGATGTCATCTCCCCGCTCGCGAAGTGCGGGCAGATAAATTGGAATAACATTCAGTCGATAAAACAGGTCCTCTCGGAACTGTCCTGTCGCAATCAGATCCTGAAGATCAACGTTTGTGGCCACGATCACGCGGACATCCACCTTGATCGTACGGGTCTCACCGACACGCTCAAACTCATGCTCCTGCAGGACTCGCAGCAATTTCCCCTGCAGCTGATAGCTGACGCTGCCGATTTCATCCAGAAAAACTGTGCCTCCATGCGCGGCCTCGAAACGACCGGTGCGATTTTCGATGGCGCTCGTGAACGCCCCTTTCGCGTGCCCAAATAGCTCACTTTCCAGCAGGCTTTCCGAAAGAGCACAGCAGTTGACTCGGATAAATGGCCCCGACGCCCGTGGACTCAGTTCGTGCAGCGCGCGGGCAATCAATTCTTTTCCCGTTCCGGTTTCCCCCGTGAGCAGAACCGTGGCGAGCGTCGGAGCACACCTGCGAATCGCTTCATACACCTCCTGCATGCGCGGGCTCTGGCCAATCATCCCCGAAAACAGACGTGTATCGCTGTCAGATGCTCTCATCGCAACCACAACTTCTCAGGCAAAAATCTCTCGCACCACGTTGCCCTCGACGTCCGTGAGTCGAAAATCACGTCCGCCATAGTTGAATGTCAGGTTTTCGTGATCGAGACCAAGCAGAGCGAGCAGCGTTGCGTGCAGGTCTGTCGTGTGCATCCGCCCATCAACAGCCTTCAAACCAACATCGTCAGTGCTGCCCCACGAAAAACCGGCCCGCACACCCGCGCCTGCCAGCCACATCGGGTAGCCCGTAATGTTGTGGTCACGACCATCGACGCCCTGTGCCGTCGGCATCCGCCCAAACTCGCTTCCGAATAACACGAGTGTGTCGTCAAGCAGCCCCCGCTGTTCAAGGTCCGCAAGCAGAGCAGCAGTGGGCTGGTCCGTGGCTGCAGCACCTGCCTGAAGACCTTTGTGCAGGTTGTTGTGATGGTCCCAGCCACCGTGGCGAATCTCCACAAACCGCACGCCGGCTTCACACAGCTTTCGCGCCAGCAGACACTGACGCGCAAAGCTGCCCGCTGCCCCTGAACGAATGCCGTACGCATCCTGAATATGCTGTGGTTCTGTGGTCAGATCAAGCAACTCCGGGACCTGCTGCTGCATCCGAAACGCCAGCTCCGACGATTCAATGATCCCCTCCACCGCCGCAGGAGCGTCCGGCTGCTCCGCGTAACGCTGATTGAGCCGCTGGACAAAGTCGAGCTGATGACGTTGTAGAGCCGCCTGCTGACCACGCTTCAGATTTGGCAGATGCCCCGTATCAGTAATCCGCGTACCCTGATAAAAGGCAGGCAGAAATGCAGTACCGTAGTTGATCGCACCCCCGAAATTCGGGGATGGATTGATCGTCACATATCCCGGCAAATCCTGATTCTCGGTACCCAGACCATACAGCAGCCACGCCCCCAGTGACGGGCGAGTAAGCGATGCAATCCGGGCGCCTGTGTGCAGTTGAATCACCGCCTGTGGATGAGCCGGCGTGTCCGTATGCAGCCCCCGCAGAAAACACAGCTTGTCGACATGTTGAGCCAAATGTGGATAGAGCTCCGAGATCCATGTGCCTGTCTGACCATGCTGTGCAAATCGAAATCGCGAAGCGGTCAGCTTTCCGCCGCCCGGACCGGACTGCCCGTCACTCTGCTGCAGCCGCGGCTTGTACTCAAACGTGTCCACATGCGACATCGCACCTTCCATGAACAGAAAGATGATCCGCTTTGCCCGCGCCGGAAAGTGAGCCGCCCGCGGAGCCAGCGGTCCCGCTGACAAACCACTGATCGCTGGGCTCCCCGCCGCTGCCCGGCAACTGCTGTTACGGCCAAACATCCCAGCCAGCGCCAACCAGCCAAACCCGGCTCCGACAGAACGCAGGAAATCCCGCTTCGACAACAATCCCGACTCAGAACCAACCATCGAACACACTCCTGCAAAAAATCCGCCATCACCCGGCTTGTCACGGGATGTAACGAAACTCCGCGGAAATCAGAACCGCATGCACAAGCCCATACCACGCAGCCACATCGCTGTTCCCGGCTAACACCGGCGCAGATTCCCCAACAACTTCCTCCTGCAATACGTCGTCAGGATTGACCAGCTGCGAAGTCTGATCCTGTGCAGCCGCCACCGCTGCTGCGCTCGAATCCACCAGCACAACTGGTTCCGCTACTGCAGATCGCTTCGCAAACTCCGCAGACAGATGCGAATCCGCCAGCAATCGATGCTCCCGCAAAAACTCCAACGCGCCCAGTAACTCTTCCGCTGCAGGATACCTTGACAGCAGCCGCAGCCAGATCTGATTCACCCGGTCAACGTCACCACTTATATCCCCACTCAGTTCCGCCGCCAGATGCAGCGCCTGACGCTGCACGAATTCATTGTTGAACAAATACAATGCCTGCGCAGGAACCGTGGTGAACTCACGAGCCCCCGTGGCCATGCTCTGTTCCACTGGATCAAATGCCTGAAGCACTGGTGGGGTGAGCGTTCGCAGCTGCGGCAGGTAAATGCTGCGATGCTGACTCAGTCGCGCCGACTCAAGAATCGCAGCCGCCTCCGGGCCATTGTTGCGCAGTTCGATCACCTGCAAGTGCTGTGCAGGGGAACCTGCTGCCGATGTTCGATTGAGCGTTCCGCAACCTGCCAGCTGTGCATCCCGCAACTGCTCTGAAGTCAGACGCACCGGTGCATGTCGCCACAGCAGCCGATTGTCGGGATCTGCCGCAAACTGCGGGCCCCCGGACTCACTGCTCAGGCGATATGTCCTCGACAAGACGATTGAACGAATCAGAGTTTTCAGCGACCAGCCACTGCGGATGAATCGCTGAGCAAGGTGGTCGAGCAGTTCCGGGTGCGAAGGCACATCGCCGGTCACTCCGAAGTTGTCCACACTCCTCACAATCCCCGTACCAAACAAATGATGCCACACCCGATTGACCGCAACTCTCGATGCCAGCGGGTTTGCTGGATCGCTTAGCCACCGCGCCAGCTCCAGTCGTCCACTGGAAAGCTCTGGAATCACCGGAACCTCCGGCCCCTGAACCACCGAGAGCACACCACGCGGAATCTTCTCACCCAAAGCCTCCGCCTCGCCACGATACCGCAGCTCTGTGTCCGCCGGTTGCGGCACATCACGCACGCCCAGCGCTACCTCACCCGTCGCTGCCGGATCCGTCAGCGCCGTGTATTCCGCCTGCAGGCGATTCCACTTCTGCCGAGCCAGCTGCCGCAGCGGACGGCCGTTCGGGCCTGGCTTCTCCGCATCCACACTGTCCCGAACGCGCTCAAACTCCGCCTTCGCCTCCTCCACCTGCTGCTTCAGCTCCTCAATCTTCTGCTGCTGCTCAGCGGTTAGCCCACCAGTTGCCGAAAGGATCACGAGCTTCTTCGAATCGTAGTAATCAAGACCGCCGCCTCCCATCTTGTTACGCAGCCCGGCACATAACTCCGTGCTCTGAAAAATTCCCGCCAGCGCGTAGTAGTCCCGAGCAGGAATCGGATCGAATTTGTGATCGTGGCACCGCGCACAGCTGACGGTCAAACCCAGAAATGCCTTCGAGACCGTGTCAATTTGCTCGTCAATGTTGTCCATCTCAAATCGCCCCCGGAATCGCTGGTTCACATCCTTCACCCCCAGCGCCAGAAAACCGGTTGCAATCAACAGCTCACGCCGCTCTTCAGATGTTGCGGCAGGCAACAAATCACCCGCAATCTGCTCCTGCACAAAGCGATCCCATGGCTTGTCCCGGTTGAACGAATCAATCACATAGTCCCGGTATCGCCACGCATGAGGGTACGGCAGATTTCGCGCAGAACCCGTGGATTCCCCGTAACGCGCCACGTCCAGCCAATGACGCCCCCAGTGCTCGCCGAACGCAGAACTCCCCAACAGTCGCTCGATCACAGCCTCGTACGCCGCGTCAGACGGGTTCGCCGTGAAGTTCCGAACCTCGTCTGCCGTTGGCGGCAAACCCGTGAGCGAAAAAGTGACACGCCTGAGGAGCGCGGCGGGGGACGCCAACGGCACCGGATCCAATCCCGACTGCTCCAGACGGGAAAGCACAAACCGGTCCAGATCATCCAGCGGCCAGCTGCTGTCAAGCACCTCCGGAATCCCCGGACTGCTCAAGGCCTGCCATGCCCAGTGCTCGCTGCGCAGCGTAGTGTAGTGTCTCTCAAATACGGGATCTTATAGGAGCACCCTTGGCGCGGGCAACACCTTTCGTAAATACTCCGGCATGAGAGTAGCCAAACCTATTGTGTTGACTGATGACGAACGAAGGTCCCTTTTGCAGTGGGCTCGCGGAAGAAAAACGCCGGCCCGTCTCGTGCAACGGGCCAAAATTGTGCTTGCCGCAACTGAAGGCAAAGAAAATAAAGACATTGCTTCAGAGCTAAAGTGTACCCGCCGTACTGTTGGCACGTGGCGAAATCGGTTTGTTGAAGGCCGATTAGATGCCCTTAAAAAAGATGCCCCTCGAAGTGGGCGAAAGCCAAGTGTACGGGCGGTCAAGGAAGCCGAAATTATTCGCAAGACGACTCAGGAGAAGCCAACAAACGCAACGCAATGGTCGGTACGATCCATGGCAAAGGCTGTGGGAGTAAGTAAG
>JBEAUF010000460.1:0-5148 GCA_041161565.1 Planctomycetota bacterium
CGCTGACCGCGGCGGGAAGCGTCAGCGTGCTGAACCAGGACTTGAGCTGCGGGTGGGTGGCTGCGGGGGATTTGAGGAATTGCAGCCAGCGGTCCAGAAGACTGGTTTCCAGCTGCCATGCCGCTGCCACTGCGGCGGATTCCGGAAGCTTTTCAGCAGTGGTCGGCTGCCGCTGAAGCAGCCAGGCAGCCTGAAGATATCGAGACGCCTCCGACAGCCGTCGTTCGCGAACCCGCGGAGCAGCATCGGTGATGATCTTCTGCAGTTGCTGTTCCAGATCCTTCAGACGCTGTTGCGACTGCTGATGCAGCTGCACCTGTTCTGCAGGCACCAGCGGCATGTTCTGCAGACGCGAACTGCGAAAGATGCCGGCCAGGGAATAGTAGTCCTGCTGCGGAATCGGATCGAACTTGTGGTCGTGGCAGCGGGCACAGGAGACTGTCAGGCCGAGAAATCCGCGGGTCAGCGTATCGATGCGGTCATCCAGCTCATCAGCGGCGGCTTTGGCAGCATCCGTGTTCTTGTAGTACTGGGCTCCCAGGCCGAAGTAGCCAAGAGCCGGCAGGTTTTTCAGCTGCTGCTCCGGTTCCGCAGGAATCAGGTCCGCCGCAATCTGCAGCCGGATGAATTCGTCGAATGGCAGATCACGATTGAAGGCATCGATCACCCAGTCCCGGTAGCGAAAGCCACTGGTGTTGGGGGTGACGCTGAACGTGTGTGCCTGGTCTTCGGAATAGCGAGCCACGTCCAGCCAGTAGCGGCCCCAGCGCTCGCCGTAGTGGGGTGACGCCAGCAGTCGGTCGACCATCCTGATGAAGGCGTCAGGAGATGTGTCTTCGAGGAAGGCCGCCACATCAGCAGGTTGCGGAGGCAGCCCGAGCAGGTCGAAGGATGCGCGGCGAATGAGTTCCCGCCGGCTGGCCGGACCGCTGGCGGTGAGCTGTCGTGCTTCATGGCCGGCAAACACGAAATGATCAATCGGCGTCTGCACCCGCGAGGCATCGCGAAGTTCAGGGAGCGGCGGCAGCCGGGGAGGTACGAAGGACCAGAATTGGCGACCAGCAGCCAGATCAATCGCCGGACGCACAGGTGCTGCTGCAGCGGTTCGCGGATCGACCGCACCCGCATCCACCCACGCCGCGAAATCATCAATCACCGGTTGTGGCAGACGACCCCGCGGAGGCATCTGGCTGGATTCATATCGCAACGCCTGCAGCAGCAGACTTTCACGACTGTTACCCGGTTGCACCACAGCACCCGAATCTCCGCCACGCCGCAGGCCCTCAGCGGTGTCCAGCAGCAGTCCGCCCTTCACAATCGCGGAATCCGCAGAATGGCATTCATAGCAGTGCTGCACAAGCACCGGACGAATGCGGGCTTCAAAGAATTCCGCAGTGGCCGGATCGTCGCCGACCGCAGGAGCGGCGAAGGCAAATGGGACGCTGATACCGCTGAGCAGGCAGAAAACAGCCAGCATCGGCAGAATACGCGGCAGCCGGAAAAGCGGGGAAGAAATACGGAGCACGGGAGAGTCTCCGAGGCAACCAGGGGGGAATGGTGGGAGTGTTTGCACAGGCCGCGAGGGCGTGGTGGTGGAGGTGGGCACCTGAAGATAACGGTCGCGGGGCGACTGTGCGAGACTGCAATTCATGGAGAATGTCTTTTGGGTGAAAAAAGTGGGCGGGAGAACGGATTGCCCCTTTCACTCGCCAACGCTCTTCAATGTGGTACTGCAGGTCCCATTTCCACCCGGCGACTTGCCAGGACGCGGCAGACTGAAACAATGCCGCAGCCCGTCGATTCCCTGCCGAGCGAAAAGGACCACCATGCCATCCTCCTTCACCCACACCCGTCGCGTCGAATTTGTTGAGACCGACATGGCTGGCATCGTGCACTTCTCCAGGTTCTACATCTGGATGGAACAGGTTGAACACGACTTTTTCCGATCGCTCGGACTGTCCATCGTGCATACCCTGGAAGACGGCACTGTCGTGGGCTGGCCACGCGTATCCGCGTCCTGCCGCTTCGAATCACCCGCCCGGTATGACGAATTCATCACCGCGCGACTCACCGTGCAGCGGATCGGCGTCAAATCCCTCACCTTCGACGTCGTGTTTTCCCGGGGGGAAACTGCGCTCGCCCGCGGCACCATGAAAACCGTCTGCTGCCGCCTCCGCCCCGGGCATCAACTGGAATCCATGGAAATTCCCCAGCTGTTCCTCGACCACATCCAGGAACACCGCCCCGAGAACAACAGCCAGCCGGCCCCCTGAGTCAAGGCTGCCCGGCCACGACCGGCCACAAGGCCTGGCACTGGGATGGCGAAACGATGTGAGAACGCCCAACCGGGGATGTTTTCAGCGCTGCCTTCGTGTTGAGATCTCGCGGCTCGCTCACGTCACAATCACGCCCTGTGGCGTGGGGCCGATGTCAATCGGCCGGTGCGGCCCCGGTGAATTCCGGCTGAGACGCTGGCGGCGTGGGGACGCGCCGTTACCGGGGGATTGACATCCCCCGCTCGCCTTGTCGCGTTGGAATGGCTCCCGAGGAAACTCAAAACAGAACATCAGACGTCCTTACCACCGTTTCGCCATCCCAGCCTCGCCCTGCGTAAGAACACGCAATCCGACTGGTTTCCATCAAAATCCCATGGGATTTTTTTCTGAGAATTCCGTCGGACGAGCCTGGATGCCACGGCCCGCGGATGGGCCAACCCAACGGTTTTTCACTGTAAAAATCGGGTAATCCGGAAATTTTCCGGCAACTGGAAAGGCCGGACGACAGAAACCCGCAAAACCTGTTCAACCGGGAAGGCCTGGTAATTTACGCAGACAGCACTCGGGGTGCTCGTGTTTTCACCCATGTGTTGCCGGCAATCGCTATCGGAGTGCTCAGATGATCACTCCTGTCCGGAAGGGTTGAACAGATGGTCAGCGCATGGTGGAGGCAGATATTTGAACGTTGGACAATTGCGGAACGGGTTCCGGCACGCCGTCTGCGCTCGGCGTCAGCCCTGCCAGCAGAAGTCCTTGAACGTCGTATCGTTCCCGCGCTGAACGTCACGTTTGTGGCCGGAGCGCTGGCCATCACGGAAACCGGCGGCATCAACAACGACATCGAAATCTACCTCTCCGGCGGTACGCTGCAGATTCATGATTTCAATGACACGTTCTCCTCTGCGCCCGGCTCTTCCACGCTTTCGAATTCGAATCGTCGCCTGAATGTTCCGCTGACCGACATTCAAAGCCTGTCGATCTCCACGGGCAGCGGCAATGACATCATCGACCAGTACGCCGAGATTACGGGGCTCTCCGGAAATCTCAGCTACAACGCCGAACGCATCACCATTCGTGACGGCGCGTCGATCGACATTTCAGGCAGCATTTCGCTCACCGGAACCGGAAGCTCGGGCACGGGCCGGGGCGTCTACATCTCACGGCCGGCCGCAAGTGGTGCATTCACCATCATTCGCACCATCGGCAGCAGCTCAACCATCACACTCACCGGGACCGGTGGCAGCACCAGCGGAGACACAAATGCCGGTGTGTACATTGGCACCCGGCCCGGTTCGGACAGCGGTCGAGTACTCATTGAGGCCGTCAATGGGGACATCAGTATTGTGGGCACCGGAGGCGTGTGGAACACGCCGCTGGAGCTGGCCGACGAAAACCTGCCCGGCACGCTGATCAGCGCCGCAACCATTCGCACCACAGGCAGCGGAGATATCTCCGTATCGGGCTTCGCCCCCACTTCTTCAAACGTGCTGTACGGCGACCGCGACGGAATCTCAATCTATGACAACACCATCCTCGAAACCGGTTCCGGCGGCGGAATCAGCCTGACCGGCAGCGGTCGGGCAGGCGGTGAGGGCATCGATACCAATGACTCCGACACAGTCGAGCTGTCAGCAGGGAGCGGTGGCATCACCATCGCAGGTTCGATGGCCGACGCCGGTAACGGGGGCGGTGCTGTTACTCTGGCGGGCTCAATCACTTCCACCGGGGGTGCCATCAGCATCACCGGGACCGGCGGTTCAGGCGGCACAGTCGCTGTCGTGGTCGGCCCCAACAGTGGATCCGCTCCCAACGTCGAAATTGGCAGTGCCCAGACAACCACCGTGACCATCACCGGCACTGTTGCCGGCGGTTCCGAAGACTCAGTGCTGCTGACGCGCGTGACAGCACAGTCCGCTGGCAACTTCTCTGTTTCAGGCACAGCCCGGGGAACCGGTGAAGGCGTCGAAATCACCAGCAGCACGATCACGGTCAATTCCGGTTTGCTCTCAATCACCGGCACCTCCCCAGGTGACGGTGGCATCCTGCTCAACGACACCGATCTGCTGGCCAACAATGCCGCCATTTCGATTACGGGTACCGCAGGCACCACCGGCGGCGCTGCGCTCGTGATCGAAAATGGCACCAGAATTGGTTCGGCATCAACAACGTCCGTGTCACTGACAGGAACCGCCCGCGGAGGTTCCGGAGAAAGTGACGGCATCTCCATGACCGGTGGCTCGATCACCGCCGTCGGCGCCGTCACCATCAGCGGGACAGCGGTTGGAGCGGGCGAGGGAATCAGCTTTGATGGGCAGACCGGCGGCCTGACCATCACTGCCGGCACCGCATTCTCCGCAACAGGCACAGCAGTCAATGATGCCGGAGCCATCAGATTTGCGAGTGTCACGATCAACGCAGGTTCTCCCGGTATTACGCTGAGTGGCACCACCACCGGAACCGCTCCCGGCATCGACATCACCAGCTCAACACTGATCGCCGCCGCAGGTCCCATCACGCTCACCGGCAGATCCGCAGACGACGACGGCATCCAAATCTCCGGCACCAACACCATTGGAAACTCCACAACCACCACCATCAGCCTGACCGGTGAAGCCACCGGCGGCAGCGGCGACAACGACGGCCTGACGCTCACCGGAATCACGTTCCGCGCCGCTGGCGATATTCAGTTTTCAGGCACTGCCAAATCCACCGGTGAAGGCGTCGAAATCACCAGCAGCACCGTCACGGTGAATTCCGGCTTGCTCTCAATCACAGGCCTCTCACCAGGTGAAGGTGGCATCCTGCTCAACGACACCGATCTGCTGGCCAACAATGCCGCCATTTCGATTACGGGTACCGCAGGCACCACCGG
>JBEAUF010000016.1:0-9116 GCA_041161565.1 Planctomycetota bacterium
GACTGGTGCTCTACCGCCGCGAAGCCGTAGTCAACAACCGCGGCGGTGAACCGGGACTGGACGAACCTTCATGGCTCGCCCACCTGCTTCCCTACGTTGAGCAGAACAATCTTGCTCAGCAATGGAATCTCTACGAACCCTACGACCGACATTCTCTGCAGGCACGTTCCCATGTGGTGCCCACGTATATCTGCCCCGAACGACGGTCGGCATCAAGGGCGGTTACCGGGGATCTGACCAAAGAAATCGTGTCTGCCTGCGGCTGTGTGATCGGTCGCCAGAATGTTCCCGGCGGAATGGTCACGGATTACGTGGGAAATCATGGCGACCCTTCCCCAGGTTCGTTCGGGCTGGAGACAGACTTCTACTGGGGAGGCCGGGGCACCGGCGTCATCATTTCCAGCCGCCCGAAGGTTGCCACCACACAAACCCCCGGCAATTCCTCAGAAAAACCACAGATCCTCGAAGGCTGGGAAGACGTGATCACTCTGAGTGACGTGCGGGATGGCACCAGCAACACGATCATGGTGGGAGAATCGCATATTCCGGAGGGTGAGGAGCTGCAGGCACCGTTCAACGGACCAGCATTTCTCGGGCGTTATCTCACCCATTTCGCTCGCCTTGGCGGCCCCGGTGTGCCTCTGGCGCATCACTCCCGGGACAGTCGTGCCGGCATGTATTCATTTGGAAGTGCCCATCACGGGGTTGTGAACTTTGCCTGGGTGGACGGCAGCGTCCGGCCGCTCTCCACGTCCATCAATACCCAGGTGCTTGCCAACCTCTGCAATCGCTCAGACGGTATGGCTGTGTCCGGCTTTTAGAGCTTTCTCGTTCCGTCAGGGATTCGCGTGTTCATGCGGTATCAGCCTTTTGTGTCGTCAGGTGTTCTGCTGCTGCTTGCCAGCCTGCTGCTCACAGCGGGCTGCAGAGAGAGCGGTCCGCGGATTTATCCGGCACGCGGCAGGGTTGTGTTTGCTGACGGCGATCCCGTCAGGCTGGGCACAGTGGAACTGCTCTCCGATGAACACGGCACGACGGCGACTGGGAAAATCGAGCAGGACGGCACCTTTGTGCTCGGCACCTTCACGGATTCCGACGGCGCGGCCGCGGGCAGCCATCGCGCGATCGTGGTGCAGCTGGCTGTCTTCGACGGCACACTGCAGCACCAGAAGGACCACGGAGCCATGGTGGACCCGCTCTACGGCAGCTACATCTCCTCGCCACTCAAAGTCACCATTCGCCGGGCCGAACGCAACGACATCGAACTGCAGGTCGAAAAGGCCAGTAAGGCAGAGAAGAAAAAACGTTAATCCGGAGCCCGGAAAACTGCTCACACCGGCCCACACCGCCCGCTGCTGCCGACCGAACACCCCGTTGATTAACTCTTGACAACTTGTTGATAACCTGTTGATAAACGGTTGACGGGCTGCTGATAAACTGCTGAAAAGCTGCTCACTGAATGTTGATAAGCTGTTGACTACCCGTGGAATGCTGGTGAATGAAATGGCACTGAAGATCGAACTCCGGGAAGGGGTGAACATTTTATTTCAGGGGAGTATTTCCGGGGGGCTGGAATGTGGCCGACAGGTGCAGGGGGAACCCCCGACTGGCGCTCTCCTGACGCACCCGACGGTCGGACAGCGACTGGTCGTTGCAGACGCCGACGCCAACCGCATTGGTCGTCGCCAGCTGCAGCTGGAATCCCTCACCCCCGGCATGGTGCAGCTCAAAAACATCAGCACCAGCGTGGATTTGCGGATTCAGGGCGACCATCCGCTGGAGGCCGGCAGGACACGCAACTTCAGGCTGCCGGTCACACTGGCATTTACCGCCACACGTCTGCTGACGATCTCTGACGAATCACCGGCATCTGAGCTGGATTCTGAACTTGAAAGCCTGTCGCTGGCGCCACGTGCTCCCGGTGACCGGATGGAGTTTTCTGAGACCTTTGCATTTCCTCCGGATGTGCTCAACCAGCAGGGCGACTATCCGGTGGAGACCATTCTGCGGATTCTGCAGGAGGTGATGGAGGTCTTTCGAAACGCGCGTTCGGAGGATGCGTTGTACAGAGCTGCAGTGGGCGGTGCGGTACGAGTTGTGAAATTCGACTGCGCGAGGCTGCTGCGTTTCGACGGCCGTGACTGGCAACAGGTCCAGGAATTCCATGCCGGCAACAATCCATTCAGCCGCCATGTTCTCCAGCAGGTGCTCAGAGACCGCCGCACGTTCTGGAGCAGTGGTTCATTGAATGCCACGGCCAGCCTTTCGCTGGTGGATGCGGTAGTCGCCGCACCAATCCTCAGCCGCGACGGTGACGTCATCGGTGCCCTGTATGCGGAACGTCATCAGAGCGATCTGCGGCAGCCGGAACGTCAGATCAGTCGTATCGACGCCCAGCTGATGGAGTTGCTGGCCTGCGGCGTGGCTTCGGAACTGGCCCGACAATCGCAGGAAGAAGAGTCCCGGCGGCACGAAAAACGTTTCGAACAGTTCTTCTCCCCCAAACTCGCACGCGAGCTCAACAACCAGCCAGACCTGCTCGAAGGTCGCGAAGTCGACGTGTCTGTGCTGTTTTGCGACATCCGTCGCTTCAGTCGGATCAGCGAAAGCGTGGACACCAAAACGGTGTTCTCATTTATTAATGACGTGGTTGGTGTCATCTCCAGATGCATCGAGAAACATGATGGCGTGGTGGTGGATTACGTGGGCGATGCCGTAATGGGCATGTTTGGCGCACCTCAGCCACAATCTGATCATCCATCCCGCGCCGCCCGCGCCGCACTTGAAATGCTCCGAGAACTCCCGCGGCTCAATGCAGACTGGAAGGGCCAGATTCCCGCCGATCTCGACGTCGACTTTGCCATCGGCATCAACTCCGGTCGGGCTCGAGCCGGCAACAGCGGCTGCGTCTCCAAATATAAGTACGGTCCGCTGGGCAACACGGTCAACCTCGCCAGCCGCATTCAGGGCGTGACTAAACACCTCCAGTCCCGAATCCTGATCTCCCGCGCCACCGCTGACAAACTCGAAGCCAATTTCGTTCATCGAAAAGTCTGCGACGCGCGAGTGGTCAACATCCGTGAACCTGTCTCGCTGCACGAACTCTGCGAACAGGCCCCCCAGGCCAGCGAACTCAATACCGCCTACCAGCAGGCGCTCAGACTCTTCGAAGCCTCAGACTTCGCCTCGGCCGCCCGCACACTCACCGAACTGCTCGTCCGCTTCCCCAAAGACGGCCCCACACTCGTACTGCTCTCACGCGTCGTCAACGCACTCGTCGACGGCAAGCCCGAAGAACATCCGGTCTGGAATCTGACCCGCAAATAAGCCGTGGGGCTCCAGCCAATCTTTTTGCCCAACTTTGTTTTATCTCTATGATCCGTCAGAGGAGTGTTGTCTGCAGCGTTTTCGGCATGGGGAACCGACCGGCATGTTTGATTCTTTCCTGATGATTTCCGGCTGGATTTTCCTTGCATTTTCCGCTGTCGCCGCCATCCCGGCGGTAGCCGCACTGCGGATCAAACGCCTGCCCGCATCAACGGCAGCAGCCAGTCTGCCACCGGAATGGCTGACGGACTCCGCTCGGCCCCTGGTCAGCGTGATCGTACCAGCTCGAAATGAAGAACAGCAGATTGGCCAGGCGCTCCGCAGCCTCCTGGCCTCAGAAACAATTCCCCTCGAAATCATCGCCGTCAACGACCGCTCGGAAGACAGTACGGGACGGATCATGGACCAGGTGGCGCTGGAGGACGGGCGTCTGCGGGTCGTGCACATCACGGAACTTCCGGCTGGCTGGCTGGGGAAAAATCATGCCATGCACTGCGCCTCGCAGGCGGCCCGCGGGCGGTTCCTGCTCTTCACCGACGGCGACATTCATTATCAGCCCGGCGCCATCTCAGCAGCAATCGCGTGGATGCAGCGGCATCAGCTCAAGCATTTCTGCATGCTTCCCAAAATGATCCCCGGCAGTCTGCTGGAAAATGTGCTCACCAATTTCTTCGGGATGTGCTTCGCCATGGGCATGCAGCTGCACCTGCTGCGAACTCGCTTCCCACTGTCTTACGCCGGGGTGGGCGCGTTCAACATGGTGGAGGCTGAGTTCTATCGTCGGGCGGGAGGTCACGAGCCGATACGGATGGATGTGCTGGACGACGTGAAGCTGGGCAAGCTCATGAAACGCAGCGGTGGTCGTTCCGACTTCATACTAGCGGATGACTGGTTGTCAGTACGGTGGCAGCCATCCCTGTGGGGAGTCGTCACGGGTCTCGAAAAAAACGCCTTTGCCTCCCTGAATTACTCGCTGCTGCAAATCAGTCTGGTGACTGTGCTGTTCCTGTTTTTGTTCACTTTGCCCAGCGTGCTGCCATCCCTCGTTTTAGGCGGTGTGGTTGGCCTGCCCCAGGCGGCCGGGTTTCTGGCTCTGGCAGTGCTCTGGCATGTCCTGTTTGCATGGCTGGTTTGGCCACTGCCGGGTGCGTTGCTGATGGTACCGCTGTTTTTCTGCGGTCCATGGCTGATGGCCTTCGCTTACTGGAGGTCAGCCGTGATTACTCTGCGCCAGGGTGGCGTTCGCTGGCGGAATTCCTTCTATCCACTGCACCAGCTCCGCGCTGCCCTGTATCGATAGACTCCGCTGTCGTTTGCCGCAAGAATTCCGGTTGAGCGACGGCATGCAGGAATGCGGAGGATAAGATGCAGGAGTCCAGTGCGGACAAAGCGGTACAGGGCAGCACAGGCAGTGTGAGACCTGTTTCCTGCGGCACGCGACGGCTGCGGGATGCCGGATTTCTGCTGGTGATGGGCGGGCTGTCCGGCAGCTTTGTGCTGCTGATTGTGCTGTTGCTGGCCGCGGATCTGCTGTTCACTTCCTTTTCAGCCTTCACGGCGGCGCTTCGCCAGCCTGAAATTTTCGCCGCTTTTCAACTCACCCTCAAAACCTGTACGGCCGCTGCCGTGATGTCACTCTGGGCCGCTGTGCCTCTCGGCTATATCCTGTCGCGGTATTCGTTTCCCGGCCGGCAGCTGATCGATGTGATTGTGGACATTCCGATCGTACTGCCACCGCTGGTGCTTGGTCTGAGCCTGCTGATTCTGTTCCATCAGCCCCTGCCAGGCACCTCCTGGATCCTCGACCGCTGGCTGCAGGAGCAGGTGGGATTTCCCGTAACTTATCGCTGGCCCGCTGTGGTGCTGGCACAGTTCGCCGTGGCGTGTGCGTTTGCAGTCCGCACGATGCGGGTGACGTTTGATCAGATTCATCCGCGAGCGGAGCAGGTGGCGCGAACGCTGGGCTGCAGCCGAGCCCAGGCTTTTCTGCACGTCGCACTGCCCCAGGCCTGGCGGGGAATGATCACCGCGTTCACGATCGCCTGGGCCAGGTCGCTCGGAGAATTCGGCCCGATTCTTGTCTTTGCCGGAGCGACGCGGCAGCGAACGGAGGTGCTGTCAACCTCCGTGTTCCTCGAACTCAGCGTCGGTCAGCTGGATGCTGCTGTAGCAGTATCGCTGCTGATGGTGGCCATGGCTGTCGTGGTGCTGGTGATCCTTCGCAGCCTCGGGGCAGGATTGTCCACATGATCGAGCTGGACAACGTAACGCTCAGCGTCGGTACCTGTCGCCTCGAAGGACTCTCACTGCAGATCCCCTCTGGTCAGTACGCGGTGCTGATGGGACGCACGGGGATTGGGAAGACGACGATTCTGGAGGCCATCTGCGGACTCCGCGCGGTGGATTCCGGACGGATCCGCATTCAGCAGGTCGACGTGACTGACTGGGATCCCGCCGATCGCCGCACCGCCTACATGCCCCAGGATCTGGCCCTGTTTCCCACGATGACAGTGCGGCAGCATCTGGAGTTTGCGCTGCGGATCCGTCGCAGGCCGGACAGAGAAATTCAGCAACGGGTGCAGGAACTGGCCCGGCTGCTGCAGATTGAACCCCTGCTTGCTCGCCGCATGCGGGGACTCAGCGGCGGCGAAGCCCAGCGGACGGCACTTGGCCGGGCACTTGCCTGGCAGCCTGCCGCCCTGCTGCTGGATGAACCCGTCAGTGCTCTCGACGCCGCCACCCGCCGAACAACTCTTGAACTGCTGAAGTCGGTCAACCAGTCGACGGGTGTCACCGTCCTGCACGTCACTCACAGCGAGGAGGAAGCTGCGGCGCTTGCCGATCTGCGGCTGCGACTGACAGCCGATCCCCGGAATGGCCGCACAGTGCTGGAATACTGCTAGTTTCGGCAGCGGATCAGCACATGATCAGTCGACGTTTCCCGGTGCTTCCACCTCGCCGCAGCATTCGCCTTCGGCCTGCTTCACCTTTCTTTTGGCTGGCCTGGCAGCTGGATCATAATCCGGATTGGGACGCATAATTTCCGCATCCACACTTTGCCGCCACGCCTCCAGTTCCCGCAGCAGGTCAGCGGTGAGTTCCGGATTGGCTGAGGCGACGTTGCGAGTCTCACCGGGGTCACTGTCCAGGTCATACAACTCCACACCCTGTGGATCAAAGACTTCAATCAGTTTCCACCTGCCTCTGCGAATCACACTGCAGGGAACGCTGGAGGGATGTTCGTTGTTGTGCGGATAGTGCCAGAAGAGCGATCGTTCGGGGATTGGAGCACCACTGAGCAGCGGTGTAAGATCAATCCGTCAACGTGCTGATTCGGCAGCGGAGGCAACCCTGCAGCGGCAAGGCAGGTGGGGTACAGATCCATGCCAATGGCCGGTGAGTCAGAGGTATTGCCGGCAACCGTCATCCCCGGAACCCGAATCAGCAGCGGCACACGAATGCCACCTTCGTAATAGGCCCCTTTACTGGCTCTGAGCGGCAGATTGCTGGTGGCGTTCCAGAAACCACCGTTGTCGCTGGTGAAAATCACAAGCGTCTGACTCGAGACATCAGCCTTATCGAGCGCTGCCAGCACTCGCCCCACGCTTTCATCAACGCTTTCCACCATCGCCGCATACTCCGCCCGTCCCTGTCGCTCCGCTTTCGATACCGCAGCATATCGCGCTGTTTTTCGGGCTTTGCTTCCAGTGGCGTGTGCACAGCATAGTGCGACAGATACAGGAAGAACGGTTGTTCACGATTCTTGTGGATGAACTTCACGGCTTCATCGGTGAGTCGATCGGTGAGTCGATCGGTGAGGTATTCGCTGGGTCTGCCATCCGGCACCACGTTCCAGTTGGCCTTTTGACCGGTCCCGGGAATTTTCCAGTTGCCCTCCCAAGGGAAGAAATGACTACCGGGAGCTCCATGCGCATTGCCGCCGATGTTGAAGTCAAATCCATGATGTTCGGGCAGGGAAAACGGCTCACTGCCAGGATGCCATTTGCCGATGCAGGCTGTGCGGTAGCCAGCCCCACGCGGAACCTCCGCCAGCGTCCGCTCTTCCACAGGCAGGCCCCTCACCAGCCGACCTTCACGCAGCTTCGCGGCGGGATTCCAGCGACTGGAGGGCAGCCAGTCAGTCAGCAGCAGTCGCGCCGGAGTGCGCCCGGTGAGCACTGCAGCCAGGGACGGTGAACATACGGCACACGCCGAATACGCCTGAGTCAGCCGCAATCCCGTACGAGCAAACGCATCGATCTGCGGAGTCTGGTACCAGCTGCTTCCCTGACAGCCCAGATCGCGCCAATCGAGGTCATCGAAAATCAGCAGCACGGATGGTCGTGATGTGGAATGAGCGTCAGCCGTGGGGACTGTAAGCAGCAGCAGCAGGGCAGGCAGGAGACATGTTTGCATAGATGCGGCATCCAGAGAGACAAAGTCCCGATCCCACCCTGTCAACAAAAATCCACTCCGATTTCGATGAAAAGTCGGGGCTTTTCCCCTGCCGACAGCCGCTAAACAGACGGTTCCTGTTGTGTCATGCAATGAAAAGCTCCGAGCCCCCAGACGAGGTCGAGGGCGTCGACGCCGACGATGCGGCGTCCGGGGTGCGTTTCACTGAGGATTTGCAGGGCGATGTCATCGGCAGCGTCACGGAATGTTGGAACGATCAGTCCGCCATTCACGAGGCAGTAGTTGCAGTAGCTGGCGGGGAGTCGATTGTCATCGAGAAATTTTGGTGGTGGGAGCGGCAGCGGGCGGGGCAGCAGGGATTCTCCGCGACTGTTCCGCGCGTCGGCAACGGCGGCAAAGTTGGCCCGCAGCGCAGCAGCCTCCGGCGCATCATCGCTCCACGGAGCAGCCACCAGCACAGTGCGTTCATCAGCAAACCGCGCGGTCTGATCAATATGGCCATCCGTGTCGTCGCCCACCACCCCGTGCCCGGGCAGCCAGACTACATGCTCGGCCTGCAACCAGACCGCAAGGATTTCATTCATCACATCCCGCGTCATCCCGGGATTGCGGTTGGGATTGAGCAGGCAGCTGTCGGTAGTCAGGATCGTACCTGCACCATTGCCTTCGATGGCACCGCCTTCGAGAATCAGACGGGGGCGAATCGCACGCACGCCAAGCGTCGCGGCAATGCGACCGGCCGTCAACCGATCCAGATCCCACGGCGGGTACTTGCCGCCCCACGCGTTGTAGTCCCAGTCAAGAATCACGCGGGAACCAGCCGCCGCCGAATCAGCCCGGCCCGTCAGAAAAATCGGCCCATGGTCACGACACCACGAATCATTGACGGGGATGTCGAACCATTCCGGAGTAAACCGGGAGCCGCGGCGGCTGCAGGCCGCATCCAGCAAAGGTTCGGCGGCAGCGCGAACACCAGTCCCTCCGGCCAGAATCCGCACGGGTTCAAATTCCGCAATCGCTGCCGCAAATTCCGCGAACGCCGAAGGTATTCGCTCAAAAATCCCCGGCCAGGTATTGGGGTTGACGGGCCATGCCGTCCAGGTTGCAGCGTGCGGCTCCCATTCAGCCGGCCAGCGGTAATGCGTCAAAGCAAGCATTGGTGATGTGTTCAGGAAGAGGAACGAAGGTAGTGGTGCGACAATCACACACACATCTTCCCTGCTCAACCGGAATCTGCAAATCAAGCGGCGAAAAAGTCTGACCGATCATCCGGTCCGGACCCAATCGACCTGACTTACTAATCCGTGAGCGGGCGGGCGGAAGCCCCCGGTTGCGTTTCGGCACCCTGGTGCCCACCCCTCCCCGCGGCGTCA
>JBEAUF010000092.1:0-4348 GCA_041161565.1 Planctomycetota bacterium
TGACGCCACGGGCAGGGGCGCGCACCAGGGTGCGAGGGCGCAACCGGGGGCTTCCGCCCGTCCGCTCAGACGCCGGCAGGGGTGCGCACAAGGGTGCGAGGGCGTAACCGGGGGCTTCCGCCCGTCCGCTCAGGCGCCGGCAGGGGGGCGCACCAGGGTGCGAGGGCGTAACCGGGGGCTTCCGCCCGTCCGCTCAAGCGCCGGCAGGGGTGCGCACCAAGGTGGGGGCGTAACCGGGGGCTTCCGCGCGACCGCTCAGAGGGCGGCAGGGGTGCGCACCAGGGTGCGAGGGCGTAACCGGGGGCTTCCGCCCGACCGCTCAGACGTTCTTACTTCCGCGTTCTCTTCTACTCTCTACTTTCCACTCTCTCCTCTCTCGCGCAGCGTCGGGCTGCCGCCCGTCCGCTCAGAATCCTGGCAAACGCGCTGCCAACACCCATTTTCGGGTCGGGAATCACCTGCGGGCCTCGTGGACGAAGCTGCAGATTTTCTGGTGGTCTTTGATTCCGGGGGCGGATTCGACGCCGCTGGCCGTGTCGACGCCCCAGGGTGTGGTGGTGGCGATAACGCGGGCAACATTTTCGGGCGTGAGTCCTCCGGCGAGGATCAGTGGGGGGCGGGGTGCGAGTCTCCATGCGGCGGGTACAGAGGGGTCGATGGTGCAGCCGGTGCCGCCATACTGGCCGGGGACGAAGGCATCGAGAAGTACGGCATCGGGTCGGACCAGTTTCTGCAGGGTGCTGACGGCTGCGAGGCAATCGACGACTCTGTCCACGGAAACTCGAAAGGCCCTGATGCATTTCACTCCCGGGAGCCGCTGCATGGTGTGGTGAATCTGTTCGGGTGTTTCATCACCATGAAACTGGACGCCGGTGAGTCCTGTGTCGTGGGCCGTGCGAACGATGGTGTCGGGGGAGGCGTTGACGAAGACGCCGATAATTTCGGGGAGCCGGTGGTTGGTGTGTGGTGCGGCGGCTTCGCGGAGTGAGCGGGTGATTTCAGCAGCCAGCTGGGTTGCGACAAAGCGTTTGGAATCCGGGAAGAAGTTCAGGCCGATGGCATCGGCCTCGGCGTGCATGACCGCGAGCGCATCTTCGGGTCGGGTGATGCCACAGATCTTGATCCACATCAGGGGGCCTCCTGCGGAATGGTTTGCAAAGGCTGACCGGAGCGATTGAAGGCGCGGAACACGAACAGCCAGACGGTGGCGACGACAGCGGCGGCGATGGAGACGGCCAGCCATGCCTGGCGGCTGGCGGTGGCAGCCATGTTCTGAACGGGCTGGAGC
Organism: Planctomycetota bacterium; assembly: GCA_041161565.1. GTDB lineage: Bacteria > Planctomycetota > Planctomycetia > Planctomycetales > Planctomycetaceae > SXXK01. Next base: position 1,289 of record JBEAUF010000092.1, read on the forward strand.
ACGCCGTCGCGGCGTTCCTGCACGATGACCATCCAGCTGGTGCGTTTCACGGGCGAGAGTGCGGCCATCCAGTCTCCGGCCCAGGTTTTTGCGGCGGGTGCTGTGAGCTGACCGATGGGATCGGCGTAGACCGGGAGTCGGACTTCGCCGGCCGTGGGTGAGCGGGTATCGGTGGCGATTTGTGCGGCGATGGCGGGATCGAGGATGAGTTGCTGGAAGAGTTCCTGATCGCGGGAGTTTTGTTCGGCGGAGTGCAGGAATTCTTCGGTGAGGCAGGGGTGGTCGAGGAGTCGGATTTCGGAGTCATTGCGGATTTCGGCGAGGGCGATGACGCGTTCGACGCCGGCGGTCCCGGTGCTGGTCATTTGCCCGCGAAGACGGGACTGGAGGTCACCGAGGTGGGCGGTGCGGGCGAAGACACCGATGACTCGGCCATCCGATCCGCGTACGGGGACGCTCAGAGCGACCGTCTGGCGGCCGGTGGTGGTGCTTTTGTAGGCGAGGCTGACGTGTGGCTGGCTGAGTGGCTGGATATCGGCGGGGACGTTATCGCGGGGGTAATCGAGTCCGCGTCCGTGGAAGTAATCGCGCCAGGCGAAATTGTCACCGAGTGTGCGTTCGCTGAAGTCCCGTCTCCAGATCTGCACGCCGGAGGCATCGGTGAGGAACCAGCTGGTGTCGGCACCTCGACTGCGTGCCGCGGAGGCGGATTGCGAGCGTTCCCAGGCGCGGTCGAGGAGCTGCATCCAGCGGGGTCGGGCATCCATGGCGGCATCGGCGAAGCGGAGCATTTCTGCGGTGGCTTCGGTGCTGCTGCGCTGCAGAAGGGATTCGAGTTCACGGCGGAGTTCATCGCCTGCAGCGAGTGACTGGAGTTCATCGAGGCGATCGTGGAGTTCGTCTTCGAGAGCAGCGGCCTGGAGTCTGGCGGAGAGTGCATCGCTTTCGAGTGCGCGGCGAGTGAGCTGTTCTTCGGCGTCGCGGAGGTTGTCGTTGAGGGCCCCGACGAAGATTGGCACGAGTGCTGCGGTGAGGAGCAGGGGGACGAGCAGTCCGACGGCGAGCAGTGGTCGGCGGGCCCGCTGGCGGTCGCGGGCTTCGAGTGCATCGAGCACGGCCTGGGCGTTGGGGAACCGTTCTGCGGGGTTAACGGCGAGGCAGCGTTCGAGGATTTCGGCGAGTCGTGGGTCGACCTGACGGATGCGGCGATGGGCGGTGGGAGTGCCGGCGGCGCGTACGGCGTCGCGGTAGATTCGCAGCCGGTCATCGAGTGTTTCGGCGGATTGCAGGCGGGCCTGAAGTGCTTCGGTGCGGTGCGGCGGGTGACCGGTGAGCATGTGGAAGAGCAGGGCGCCGACGGCGTAGACATCCCAGCGAGCATCGGGGGCGGCATCGAGATCGGCCTGCTCGGGAGACATATAATAGAGTGTCCCGAGTGCCGGGCTTTGTTCGTGCGACATCCGGGCCTGACCGAAATCGCAGAGCCTTGCGGAACGCTGGCCGTCGAGCAGGACGTTGTCGGGCTTGAGGTCACAGTGGAGCACACCGGCGCCGTGAGCATCGATCAGGGCGCTGCAGATTTCCTTTCCCAGTCGCACGGATTCGTCCACCGGGAGTGCTCCGCGGGCAAGCAGCGTTCCGAGCGAACCGTTTTCGACGTATTCCATCACGAACCATGGCGGATCAGAATTCCAGCCCACGTCGAGCAGCCGGACGATATTGCGGGAGGTGTAGACGGCGGCCAGTTTTTCAACTTCGCGACTGAGCAGCGCCCAGTTGAGTCCCTGGCGATGCGGGTAGAATTTGATGGCCACCATGCGCCCCGTGCGATCTTCCCGGGCGAGCCAGACCACGCCGTAGGCTCCGGTCCCCAGACGGCGGACGACGGAGTATCCCGGAGGCTCGGCGGGAGGCTGATTGCCCTGCAGGCTCAACTGACGCGACCGCTCTGCTGCGGCCTCATCCTGAATCTCCGTGTCGCCTGCCAGCCGCATGATTTGACTCCGCTTTCAACCCTTCAGAATTCTGCACTGCCTGACAACACGTGAGTGCGGGGATTTCAGCTGCCAGGTCCGGTGGCTGATGCTGACGCCGCGGGGGCGAGGGCGGAGGCGAAGACGGGAACGGCTGCGGCGGGTACCAGTGGGGAGCGACGGTGGAGCAGCAGCAGATCGCGAAGTTGGGTGCCCAGTTGTCGGAAGCGTTTTTCCGGAAGCGAGATGCGGCTGCCGTGAATGGCGATGCCAACGATGTCCTCGAGTCCGCTTTTGAGGGGTGCGGGGAGCGTTGCGAGAGCCGGCGTCTGCTGACGAGCTGCCCGCAGACGCAGCCAGTCTGTTTCGAGGGGTGAGCCGGTGACTTCCACGCAGAAGCGGCGGCAGAGGACTTCGGCGGCAGCCCCGAATTCTTCCTGCTGAATCTGTCGCGCCGTCTGCACGCCGTATACGGACTGCAGCAGCCGCGATTTCCATTCCGGGAGCGACGGAAGTCGACGGCGGACGAGCAGCAGCAGAATCCAGAGACCGGCGATGATGCAAACCAGCAGCAGCATGGTCCGCAGCCAGCTGCCGGGGCGGACGCTGCGGGGACGGTCGCGCAGGGTGCGGTTGAGCAGATCGGACTGCTGGAGCTTATCCAGCAGGGCGTTGGCAGTCCGCAGCATGGTTGGAAGATCTGCCGGGGGAGGCGTGGCAGCGGGCGGAATGGGCGGTGGCTGGATGATCGGTGGTGGCGGGTTGCGAAGCAGGTCCGGGAAAAGCGGCGGCGGAGTTTGGGAGTCGCGATCGGGCCGGGCGGAAGGGGAAGGGGGCGTGTCGGCGGAAGACAGCTGACCGGTTTCCACCACGGCAAAAAACCTCCGGCCGGTCGCCAGCAGCCGAACGGTGTTGATGGCGAGGATGGAATTGCTGCCGTGCCAGATCATGCCGTCGGAGTAAAGGCTTTTGTCGGCCGCGAGGATGAACAGACCGGAACCTGAGGGATCGGTGCCCACCATCAGCACCACGCCGGCAGCAGCGGCGGTCGGCTGCAGCTGAGGTGGACAGCGGACGACTGTGGTCC
>JBEAUF010000096.1:0-2567 GCA_041161565.1 Planctomycetota bacterium
CAGACATCTTTCTCAGCCATCTGAAGATCGCGTCTGTTCCCAATCGAATTGATTCCCGCTCCACCCTCGGTGCGGTCCGACGCCGAGGATGCCAATCCCCGCGTGCTTGCAGTTCGCACGACCTCCCGACGCTCCTGACTTGCCCCCGGCGCAATACCCAACAATGGCAGGGCCACGGATACTGCCGAGGCGAGCACGTTACCCACACTCACTCGCGAGCACCCACCCCTGAGTTGGCCTGAGGACTGCCGCCGTGCCCGGCTTCGGCCGGACCGAGAGGCCATGGGTTCCTCGGACGCTTACCCCGAACGCACGAATTCCGCCCCGCGATCTGAACTGGCCACCCTCTTCGCCGCCGCCATTCGCAGGCTGCTCGAACGCGAAGCTCTGACCTCGCCAATCTCTCCGGAGCTCGTGGGCAGTCGACTTGATTGCCTCTCGCAGACAGGGCTCAAGGGTCGGCACGGTTGCGAGTCCCGAGTGGACCTGAACCCCGAAACCGCGTTGTTGGGCGTGTATCCACGAATTAATCGAATTTTCACGAATCCGAACAGACAGCTCCATTCATTTAAAAACCAGTTCCTCTGCGTTTATTCGTGTGAATTCGTGTTATTCGTGGACAGACTACAGCGAATGACGGTCAAAGAGCTGCGAACGAAGTTTGCCGACGTCTGCGGAGACGAGACACGATCCGGGAACCGCGCGTGGCTCATCAAACGCATCGGGTGGCGGATGCAGGCCAACTACGAAGGCGGACTCACCGAACGCGCCCCCCCAGGCACGCTCGGGAATTGCCCTGTGACGCTGACACAAATGAACGCAGCTCAAGCTCCACACCCATCAACCACCTGCGCCGAGCCCAGATACTGGCTTACCCAACGGAAGCCCCACCGAGTGCTGACGTTAAAACCGGTGAAATTGCGGGTAACGAACCCGGCGTTCCCGCGCCGCAGCTTCCTGCAAACCTCGACCTTTGCCGCCGCTGCTGCAGCCTGTGGCTGTGTTTCCCGCTCCGTTTTTGCTGCTGAGAAAACAGCTTCAAAAGTGAGAATCCAGTTATACTCGCTGCATTGATATGGCGGCGACGAGGCCCTGAAACATGCGCAGGAACTGGGTTCTGAATCGGCTGATTTTTACAGCGGGATGCTGGCTCTGAATTCCCCGGATGCCGAGATCGCGGCCGTTCGCAGGCAGGTGGCGGACATGGGCGTGAACATTTCTGTTCAGGGCGTTAATCGTCTGACGAAGGCCGCCGCTGAGAACCGCAAGGTCTTCGAATTCGCGAAGAAGCCACGGATTCCATGCATCACTGCCGATGCGAATTTTGATGCATTCGACAATCTGGACGTGCAGCGCGAATCGGTGCATCTGCCGACCTGCCGCATGACATCCGGTTGGGGCAGAGTGGCCCTGAGGTGATTCGAATCTGAAGAGAAGCCCGTACGGCATTTACCTGAAGGACTTCGCTGAGATGAAGGATCGCACGATGGGTGTGATTCCGGACAAAGGCCAGCTGGACGAGGAGGCAGTGTTTACTGAGCAGCAGCAGGTGGAGTTCCCGGTGACCGGAGCTTTGTCGCTGGCGTTTGGAGAGAACGAGTAGAATCCGATTGCTGACATTCGTGTGCCGACATTCGCGAGTGCTATGCGGCAGCGAAGCCCTGGATGAAATTTTTCGGCCAAACTGATTTAGCGATCTGCGAGGATTGGGGCGCGGGCGCCGAGCGATACCTCCGATGGCTTTGGGGCTCTCTGAAATTCTGTGACAAGACGGTTGAAGATCTGGGACGGCGAGGCTCCTGCCGAGCCGCTGAACGCTGGTCCACTCTGTGAGCGTTTGCCAGCGTTTTTGCGGCGCAGCGGGGACAGAAGAAACGCTCGCGGCAGGGATGCGGCTCAGCAGGAGCTTCGCCCTGGGATGGCGAAAACAACAAAACCCAGAGTGGTGTACACCCAGTATTCCTGCACGCGTATTGCTAATACGAGTGCTGAATTCCCTGTGTTTCTCTGTGAAACTCTGTGTACTCTGTGGTTGAAAAGGAACACCCTCCGCACACCGTTTCACCATCCCAGCTTCGCCCTCCCGGCAATGCGTCGTGCCAGAAAGCCAGGGCCATTGGGCTTCCGCCCGGCGGCTCATGTGTTTGGCATCGCCTTTGCCAGGATTATGAGCGGACGGGCGGAAGCCCCCGGTTGCGATTTCGCACCCTGGTGCGCCGCTCCTGGCCGTGGCGTCAGCGGTGCGTTGGCAGGGCACTTTACCCGCAGGCTGCCGCCAGGCGGCTCATGGGTTCTCACTTCTCACTTCCGTCTCTCTTCTCTCGCCAGGGCTCTTTACCCGCGGGCTTCCGCCCATTGGCTTTGGGGCTCTCTGAAATTCTGTGACAAGACGGTTGAAGACCTGGGACGGCGAGGCTGGGATGACGAAACGGTGTGAACAAGGGCAGATTGGGAGATTTCAGTTCCGCCTGCCAGTTGAAATCCCACGGCCGGATCGAGTCACGAAAACGCAGTGTGGCGTGCGGGGGATGTCAATCTTCCGGTAGCGGTGCGTGCCCGCGCGGGCA
>JBEAUF010000104.1:0-4089 GCA_041161565.1 Planctomycetota bacterium
GGTCTACTCTCTGCTCGCCCGGCGGCTCAATAAGCTTGCCACCCCGCCGCCGAAATCCTGAGCGGATGGATGGAAGCCCCCGGCTGCGATTTGCATCCTGGTGCGGGCGGTGCCTGCGGCATCAACAGCGCGTCGCAATGAACTTTACCCGCGGGCTCCCGCCCTGCGGCTCATGTGTTCTCACTTCTCACTTCTCACTTCTCACTTCTCACTTCTCACTTCTCACTTCCTCGCTCGCCTCTCCTCTCCACTTCCTACGCTCTCCTCTCTCGCGCAGCGCCCTTTGCCCGCCAGCTCCCGCCAAATGGCCTCGACTTTCTGTTGTTTCAGATGTTTTGGAGCACCCGGTTTCCATTCACACGCTCCGCTTCGAACATAAAAGGCGTGCGGTCGCTGTCAATCGGCCGGTTGAGCCCCGGTACGCTCCAGGTGATACGCTGGCCGCGCGGGTATGCGCCGTTATCCGGGAATCGACATCCCGCGATCGTCTTTCTTGCTTTTTGGCGGTGATAGAGAGAACTTCAAGGCCATTGGACTCCCGCCCGGCGGCTCATCGCGTTGGCCAGTGAGATTGTTTGGCAGTCAATAGTTGGAAGAGTGTGACCGCACTTGCGGCGTTCCCGAGTGAACAGCTACCAGATCGAGATAGCACCTGAAAACCATGCTCAATCGTGCTCCATCGAAACATTGCCAGCCCATTCGCTATCAGCTCCTGGAAAAACTGGAGCACAAACTGCAAACGCGCCCAAAACGTGCTTTAGCAAGAGCTCCCTCGCCTGTCCTCAACCCGTACTCCGAATTGGTGGTTGAATCGCATGCCGGTCGATCACACGGAAAAAGGATTTGAACGGGCGATCGAGCATTGTCTGCTGACCATCGCTGTCGCAGGTTTTCCCAGGAATTTCCGTACCTGCCGTGACAAAGGGTTTCCGTCTGTTATCTGTGCATCATCTGCAGGTTCTCTGCACATGAGTCAAAAACGCAGCATCGACGCCGTCCGTCGATTGCCCAACCGAGAGTGAGTGAGCCAACAAATCTGAGGAGCCCCCAGCGGTGAAGCAACTGGCGATCGGTGCACGCCCCGGTTCGGTCGTGCCAGAGATTGTGGAACTGACAACATCGGCAACAGCCGGTCTGCCGGGACCGGATCAAGTCCTCTGTCGCACGCTGCAGCTGGGAATCTGCGGGACCGACCGTGAGATTCTGCATTCCGGCGCGCCGTGGGTACCACCGGGCGAAGCACTGCTGGTGCTGGGACATGAATGCCTGGCCCGAGTGGAAGCCGTGGGTTCCGCGGTGCAGGACTGGCACGTCGGAGATCTGGTGGTTCCCGCCGTGCGTCGCAGTCTGCCGGGTGAAACTCGGCGTCTGGACTATCTGCCGCTGGGACGATTCACCGAGCGGGGCATTTTTTCTGAACACGGCTTCAGTGTTCCGCTGTGGCTGGACCAACCGCAGCACCTGTATCGGGTTCCAGCCGAGATGGCGGATATTGCCATCTTCACAGAGCCGCTGGCGGTGGCCGAGAAGGGCGTTAACGAGGCCCTCAATTTACAGCAGGCAAGACTGGGTGCCGACATCTGGCAACAAACGCCGCCACGAGTGCTGGTGACGGGCATGGGACCCATTGGCTTCGCGGCCGGGATCGCCTGCGTCGTCCGCGGCTGGACGGTGAAAATGCTGGGCCGCGACCGTCCCGACACTTTTCGAGCAACGCTCGCGCAGCGTTTCGGCATGCAGTACGAAATGCTCGCCAACAACACATTGGCAGCCCACGACCTCGAACGGGACGGAGTGGATTTGATTCTGGAGTGCACCGGAAGCGCAGAGCTGATGGTGCGATCGACAGGTACGCTGAGATCCTGCGGAGTGATGGTCTGGCTGGGAAGCATCCGCACGCCAAAGCCGCCGGCTCTGGATGTCGCCGGCATGATGCTGCACGGACTGCTCAACAACCATCTGCACATCGGCTGCGTGAATTCAGCCCCACGTGACTTTGAGGACGCGATCGCCCACCTCGCAATCCTGCGGCGAACACATGCTGCCGAGCTGCAGTCTCTGATCACGGCGCGAGTCTCCCTGCTGGAATCGCTGTGGCATTACCAGCACCGTGAACCTCAGGGTATCAAGACAATCATTGAATACCCGCGGTAAGCTGCCGCACCGGTGGTCATGGAAAAAAAAACAAAATCGCTCTGTCCATAAGAACCGTCCGACGACTCCATCCCCACCCCGGGGTAGATGGGATCGTCGCACGCTTACGCCCGGGGAGAGCGTCGTAAGCACGTGATCAGTGAGGACGCAGGTGCAGGCATCCAAACCGTTGAATACGCAGGCAATGAAGCCGGCGTTCCCTTTTGATCGACAAGGCCGAAGATTCCTGCGAGCAATGAGGTAAGGAGAATCCCAGTGCTGCAAACTTCGGAACATGCGATTTTTGCCGACAAGCCGGTTGACAATATTCCTCTTGAGAATAAATTCTTGTGTTGAATCGGATTTCACACTTGGAATTATTCCAACATGCTACGATCAATCTGGACGATCGAACAACCGATGGACGAACTCGACAAGATGTCGAAGCCGCTCGTCAAGAAGTACCGACGAGAGCTGAAGAACCTGCTGGGGAATCTTCAGGTCTACCTTGATGCGCTCAACGCGGGGGCTACACCCGCGCAGATTCAAAGAGGGTTTCTTCATCAGGAGCCACACGGCGTTCTGGCCATTGACCAGCGTGGTGATGGACAAGGACTAAAGGAGTTTCGACTCTACATCTATCCAGACATGGAGCAGCACAAACTCTATTTGCTGGCCCTGGGGGACAAGAATTCGCAGAAGTCGGACATCGCGTCATGCACTCGATGGGTGCCTGGATTTAGAGAACAAACAAAAAACCTGACAGCAACAACGGGGAGCTATGGCAATCCAGAAGAAGGCAGGGAAGCCCGAAATGAACAAGGTAAAAAAGACGGGGTTTAGTTCAGTTGCTGAACTCGCAAAGGTTGCGTTCGAAGATGAACCTGCGCTGGTGGAGGAGTTGGAAGCAGAGCTTGCTGCGAGGCAGGTGGTCCGTGCCTTGTTTGCGATGCGTTCGGCTCGTGGAGTCTCTCAGGCGGAGATCGCATCACATCTCAACTGTTCGCAGAGCCGAATCTCAAAGATCGAGAATGGTGTCGATGCTGATCTCAGCGTGGGCGAAATTGAAGCCTACGCCAAGGCGCTGGACTGTGATACTGTGCTGACGTTCCAGAAGCGTCACTCCACTGCTGTAGATCGGGTAAAACAACATGCCTTTGCCATCAGGCGCGAGCTGGATGACATGGCGAAATTAGCTGGTGATGATTCAACATTAAGGCAAGGGGTGGCGTCATTCTTTGGCGAAGCCTTCTTCAATATCGTGCGGATGATTTCCGAAAGTGCGAAGTCACGTCCGACACTGAGCGATGATAGTCCCCGTGTTCGAGTCAGTATGGAGCCGAACGAAACCGAGATGGACGAGGACCACGTTTCTGGGCCCCGCCGAGCCGTAAATCGATGATTTGAATCGTAACCGTACAGCACCGCCATATGGGCTCACGCCCTGATCGCTGCCGTGCTGAGGGAGTTCGGGGTGCGCCCGGCCTGCAGGCCATTATCCACGAAGTGTAGGCTGCAGGTAAGCGCGTCCGACAAAACCATTGCTGCCACAAGCTGTGGTCTGGTGCCCGGAGTCTTCCCGTTTCCCGACTCCCCCTGATGATGTTGTCCATGATCGGGTTGGAGCAGTTGTGGCGTGAGCGGATTGATTGGGTGCAGGCTTCCGGGCTGACGATCGCGGCGGCCAGTGCGGCGCTGGGCGTATCAGCGGCATCTGTCTACCGCTGGAAGAGGTTGCTTGCTGAATCGCCGGTGTCGGGCAGCATCAGGCAAGTCCCGTGATGCGGACTGCGCGGGCGACGAAGTCTTCGCTGGCGACTCTGCCATTTGTTGCCGTTCAGGTACGGGGTGACGATCGGCAAGTCAATCCAGCAAGGCCGTCCGATACACTCGACTCCAGTCGCAGCGTTCTACGGATTATCCTGCCAAATGGCGTCGTGATCCATGTGGCCGGGG
>JBEAUF010000228.1:0-5383 GCA_041161565.1 Planctomycetota bacterium
GATTCCGGGGGGGAAGGGTGCCAATCAGGCGACGGCCGCCGCGCGGCTGGGGGCTCAGGTCGCCATGATCGGACGCGTGGGTGCCGATCAATTCGGTCAGTCGCTCAGAGCCAGCCTTGAACGTGAAGGTGTTGATGTGTCCGAAGTGCGAACCGTACCGGGTGTCCCCAGTGGCCTCGCACTCATTACCGTGGAAGACTCCGGCCAGAACACCATCGTCGTTGAACCCGGTGCCAATGCACGGCTCGGCCCGGCCGATGTCCAGGCTGCCGAACAGCTTATCGCTGCTGCCGATGTGCTCCTGCTGCAGCTGGAAGTACCAGTCCCGGCAAACCTCGCAGCCCTGCAGATCGCACGCAAGTACGGAGTTCCCGTGCAGCTCAACCCCGCACCCGCTCCGGATTCACTGCCAGCGGAACTCTGGCAGGTGGACTGGCTGTGCCCCAACGAAACCGAAGCTGCAAAGCTCACCGGACTCCCCGCGAATACTCCAGACACCGCCGTTAACGCTGCCATCACGCTTGCCCGGCGCGGTCCCGCAAACGTTCTCATCACACTCGGCAAACACGGCGCGGTGCTGGCCGCCCACGGGCAGTGCCATCACGCCGGAACCTTTGAGATTCAGTCGACCGATGCCACTGCGGCCGGTGACGCCTGCGTGGCTGCCTGGGCCGTCGCTGTTGCTGAAGGTCACAGTACCGAAGACTGCATGCGTTTTGCGGCAGCTGCCGGGGCTATCACGGTGAGTCGTCCCGGGGCCTCCACATCGCTGCCCCGGCGAAATGCAGTGGAACAGTTGCTGCAGGAACAGCCGGAAGCCGCAAGGCTGCAGCGGTTGTCGGCAACCCATAAATCATTCTGACAACCACTGCCCTTCAGGGCGTGTTTCGGAGCCTCCTGAAATGCCGCACAAAATCATGCTCGCAGCCTTAGTGGTCCTCAGTTTGCCGCTGGCAAATCATCCCGCCGTCGCGCAGGACCCTCAGCAGCCGCGGCAGTCGAAGCGACCGAACGTCCTGCTGCTGCTCGTCGATGACCTCAAACCTGCACTCGGCTGCTACGGCGATCCGCTGGCAAAGACACCCAATATCGATCGGCTCGCACGTCGCAGCATGCGGTTTGATGTGGCCTGTGCCAGCCAGGCTGTGTGTGCTCCATCACGCTTCGCGCTGATGCTGGGTGCACACCCCACGACCACCGGCCTGTACCACCTCAGCAGCCGACTCCGTGAACGTCTGCCCGAAGCTGTTACGCTGCCGCAGTACTTCGCGAGGTTCGGGTATCGCACCGAATCGCTCGGAAAAGTATTTCATGTGGGACATGGTAACGAAGGTGATCCGGCATCGTTCCAGGTTCCGCATTTTGGTGATCTGGTGATTGAATACCGCGACTCCACTGCTGTCGCTCAGGGAACCACGCGGGAAGCAGCCCTCTTCAGCAATCAGCGGCTGAATGATATCCGCAGTCTGCCGCGAGGTCGCGCGTGGGAAGATCCGCAGGTGGAGGATCAGGCTTACGCCGATGGTCGCGTGGCTGCAGAGGCAGTGCTGCGACTGCAGGCTGCCGCAACTCGACGCAATACCGATGGCACACCGTTTTTCATGGCTGTGGGCTTCGCCCGCCCACACCTCCCCTTCAGTGCCCCCAGGAAGTACTGGGACCTTCATGAACCCGCAGCGTTTCCTCAGCCGTTCCCACCGGCTGCCCCGGACGGTGCTCCGGCCGTTGCCGGTAAACGCGGCGGTGAAATTGCCAATTACGAGCCCATCCCGGAAAACGGCGTACCCACCGCGGAACAATCACAAACGCTGATCCACGGTTACTACGCCAGCGTCAGCTATATGGATGCTCAGGTCGGTCGCATCCTTGATGAGCTTCACCGTCTGCAGCTCGAGGATTCGACCATCGTTCTGCTCTGGGGTGACCATGGTTTTCATCTCGGAGATCATGCATTCTGGACCAAGCACACCAACTACGAACAGGCCTGCCGCATTCCGCTGCTGATAGCTGCTGCCGGTAAGGTTCAGCCCGACACGGCAACCAGTCAGCCTGCAGGCAGTGTGGACGTGTTCCCCACACTGGTTGAGCTGGCAGGGCTCCCACCTGCCAGCCCGCCGCAGGGGCTGGATGGGCTGAGTCTTTGCGAGGTGTTGCGGGATCCGCGGCGGAGGATTCGTGACCACACTCTGCATGTGTATCCCAAAGCGAAGCTGGGGCGGGCGGTGCGTACGGAACGGTATCGGCTGGTGGAATGGCGTGGCGAGTCTGAGGTCGGAGACGATGTGGAATACGAACTCTATGATTACCAGATCGATCCCGCGGAAACTCGCAATCACGCGGCTGAGCAGCCCGGCGTATTGCAGCGGTTGCGGGAGCTTCTGGCGGCTTACCCGGAGCCCCGGCCCACGGGAGTTCAGCCGGGCAAAACGAGTAAAAACCAACCCAAATTTAGGGGGGTTAAATGAAATACACCAAATAGGGTTTGACAGAAACCACTACAGGCGTCTAATATCTGGTGAAAAGTACCGGATTTTGTGCGTTCTGGATTCGTGAAAAATCCGTATTCGATGGTTGTGTTTCCCGGTTGTATTCACCGTTTTCAGGCTGCATGTACGTCGGCTCAGGTGGCTGGCATGGATTCAGGGCTGTGATGGTGTTGCACGGATGGTTGCCGTAACACAACTTCCCGCTGCTTCGCAACCTGCTATCATTCGCCGCCGGGCGGTGGGTACCATCTCCGCATTGCTCCTGGCTTCACCATTTTGTCACAGGCATTCGCTCCATGTCCGCATCATCCGCTGCACCTTCTGCCGGCTCCGCTGCTGCCGAACAGGACATCTGGACCGTGCGGCGAATCCTCGAATGGACCACTGGCTTCCTGCGTCAGAAGGGCATCGAAGCGCCGCGTCTCGAAGCTGAAATACTCCTGTCGCACGCTCGGGGTTGTCCGCGGATTCGTCTCTACACCGACTTCAATACTCCGTTGTCCGACGTTGAACGTGCCTCGATGCGTGAATTGGTGACTCGCCGTTCCCGCCGGGAACCGATTGCCTACCTGGTTGGTCACCGCGAATTCTACGGTCGTTCCTTCGAAGTCACTCCTGCAGTGCTCATTCCGCGCCCTGAAACAGAGACGTTGATCGATGTTTGTCTGGAACTGATTCCTGCCGACCAGCCTGCCCAGCTCATCGAAGTCGGTGTGGGTTCGGGCTGCATCGCGGTAACTCTGGCCCGTCAGCGTCCACTTTGTCAGCTCACAGCCACCGACATTTCACCTGCCGCCCTGCAGATTGCTGCTCGCAATGCCGCGCGTCACGAAGTGGCCGACCGCATCCACCTGCTCGAGGGCAACGCCCTGCAACCGCTCCTTCCCGCCGCGGCTCTGTTTGACGGGCTGGTCAGTAACCCGCCCTACGTGACTGAAGCTGAGCGAGGTCAGTTGCAGCCTGAGATTGATCTGCACGAACCCCCGCAGGCACTCTACGCTGGTCCTGACGGGCTGGACATTGTCCGTTCGATCATCACTCACGCCCCGGCACTGCTCAAACCCAGCGCTTTCATCGCGCTCGAAGTTGACCCACAGCAGTGTCCTGCTGTGATCACGCTGCTCAGGGCCGCAGGCTTCGACGACTGCCGCATCCACCAGGACGCCGCCGGACGCGATCGCATCGTGCAGGCGATTTTCCCGGGACCCGGCACCGGCTGAAGTCACCTGCCCCCAGACTCACTCCTTTTCAGTCCGTCGGAGACGGTTCTTGCAGCAGTACTTCAGCATTCAGGGAGGCGCACCGCTGACCGGGACAGTCGCGGTCAGCGGCAGCAAGAATGCGTCGCTGCCGATACTCGCCGCATCCCTTGCCATCCACGGCAGCTCGATCATCCGCAACCTCCCTGCGCTGCTCGACGTCCAAACCATGCTGCTGCTGCTGCAGTCCACTGGTGCGATCGTCTCCGCCGTCGATACCTCCGCCGAATACCCGGTCACCATTCCCCGCTGTGTTCAGGTCCGGCCACCGCAGTCCGGCCCGGCTCCGGCCGATGCATCGCTGGTTGGCCGCATGCGTGCCGGTATCTGCCTCCTCGGACCGCTGCTCGCACGTTTCGGCACCGCCTCCATCCCGCTCCCCGGCGGTTGTCGCATAGGCCCGCGGCCCATAGACCTGCACCTGCGCGGACTCGCTGCCCTGGGCGCCAGCCTGCAGATCACCGATGGCTGGGTCCACGCCCACGCAGACCGACTCTCAGCCGCAGATCTCGATCTCCGCGGCCCCGCCGGCCCCACGGTCACAGGCACATGCAATGTGCTCTCCGCCGCAGTACTCGCCCGCGGCACAACGCTCATCCGCAATGCCGCTCAGGAACCCGAAGTCTGCGAACTCGCACGGTTCCTCAATGCTGCCGGTGCCCAAATCGAATTCCCGGAGCCCGGATTCATCGAAGTCCGCGGCGTCGATCAACTCACAGCCTGCGAACATACGGTCTTCCCGGATCGTATCGAAGCCGCCACGCTGGCAATCGCCGCTGCCGCCACACAGGGGAACATTCTCATCCCCAACGCTCCCGTCGCGCAGCTGCACGCCTTTCTTGAATGGCTCAGCAACGCTGGAGCCGGTATCAGCCAGACCCCCGCAGGTCTCCGGATCGTTGGGGCCGCCACAATCCTCCCCGGTGACGTCACCGCTCAACCCTTTCCCGGCATCCCCACCGACCTGCAGGCCCAGATGACAGCCCTCCTGGCGATCGCTCAGGGAACCAGTCGAGTCACCGATCTGGTGTTTCCGGAACGTTTTCAGCACATCCACGAACTGAATCGCCTCGGGGCCTCCATTCTGCAGGACCACGGAGCTGCCGTAGTTCACGGCGTACCACGGCTCCACGGAGGCACCGTCCGGGCAACCGATCTCCGCGCCAGCGCCGCGCTCGTCATCGCCGCACTCGCAGCCCACGGCACCACCCGGATTCTTGAAATCCAGCATCTCGATCGCGGCTACGAACAGCTGGAAACCAGACTGCAGCAGCTGGGTGCCAGCATCCAGCGTCAGCAGCTGACCCCCTGATCGCTCCTGCCGGTTCATGGCATGGTGAAATGGTGGTCAGGGCACTTGTTGTCGTGTGCTGAGACTCCACACTGAACTAATCCCAGGCAACGGCGCATGTGCGTTGCTGGCACCTCAGCCGTCGTGCGGCAACGCACAGAGCCGGGTGGCAGCCCAATGGCATTGGCATTCTGGTGTTCCGCATGCTTTGGAGGACTCGCTCTCCGTTGAAACGCCTCGACCCGATCATGCAAGGCGTGCGGTCGATGTCAATCGGCCGGTAAGACACTGGTGTGCTCCTGCTGCGGCGCTGCCCGCGCGGCTACGGACCGTTACCGGGGGATTGA
>JBEAUF010000230.1:0-6501 GCA_041161565.1 Planctomycetota bacterium
CGGCACCTTGATGCCAACGGCGTCAGCATCGCGGCACCACGCCCCTTTACCCGCAGGCTGCCGCCAGGCGGCTCAGCGCGGTCTCACTTCTCCTGTCCACGCTCTCTGATCCCGCGCAGCACCCTTTACCCGCAGGCTTCCGCCAGGCGGCTCAGCGCGTTCTCACTTCTACGCTCTACTCTCTCTCGCAGAACCCTTTACCCGCGGGCTCCCGCCCGGCGGCTCATGCCGTTGAGGTGGACCCCATTGTCACGACCACGTCCCGTCTACCGCAACTCCTCACCGCCCGAAACATGCAGCACTTCCCCTGTCACAAACGTCGAATCCAGCAGGAAATTCAGCGCTCGCACCAGCTCTTCAGGGCTGCCCGCGCGTTGCAGCGGGATCGCGGCCAGTGCGCGTTCAGCGTGCCAGCCGGGCCGATCCTCCGGCGGCAGAATGGCGCCCGGGGCGATCGCGTTAACCTGAATCCTCGGAGCCAGCTGCAGTGCCAGCGTGCGAGTCGCTGCGGCCAGGCCCGCCTTGGCAGCGGTGTAGACCAGCCAGCCCGAGCGGGGATGCAACGCTCGCCAATCCAGAATGTTGATCACATGGCCAGTCGCCGTGTCCGGTAACTGCCCCACAAAATGCTGTGTGAGGAACAGCGGTGCAAGCAGGTTGACCGACAGATGTTCACTGCAGTGGCTCTGATCGATCTCTGCCAGCGGCCGATCTTCGAAGACAGCAGCACTGTTGATCAGCACTCGCACTTCACCCAGCTCTGCGGCGGCCGAAAACACACGGGACGCCGCCGACTCGGCGTCCCGGAAGTCGGCCTGCACTGCAGCAGCCGCCACACCCAAACCCCGCAGGTCACGCACCAGCTCGTCAGCGCCGGACGACGCACTGCGGTAGTGCACCAGCACCGCATGGCCGCGACGAGCCATCGCGAGGGCAAATTCCCTTCCCAGTCGACGCCCGGCTCCCGTCACCACGGCGACGGATGGGGTTTGCTGAGCATTTTCGGTGGCGGGGACGGAGCAATCGTCGGGCATGGGAAATCTCGGAGGCTGGCTTTCCAGCGGAAGTCAACAAAAATCGCCGCGGTTTGCGAAGAACTGACAGATCCGGTGGTCGAATGGCGAAAGCAACAACAAATGGGAGGGAATACACCAAGTATCCCCCAAACACATCCTGCTCAACGTTTTGCGGAATTCTGGCTGTTTTTCTGTGAAACTCTGCGTCCTCTGTGGTTGAAAACGCCCCTGTCCGAGCGGCATTTCACCATCCCGTTCCGGTCGTGTGGCAGGAAGTAATTTTCAGCAGGTTGCCCGGTTTCCGGCTGGAATGAGCTTAGGCAGTCTGCGAGTTTCCGGCCAGCACCTCGGCAGTCCCTGGGAAAATTTCCACCTCGCCGGACCGCTGCTCTCGCGATTTCACCCCCAATCCACGATACTCCGCACGGAATTTATTTTCCCGTCCAGTTTCCCGGTCGGTCTAAAATCTGACGGCATCCCCGCCTGTCCGCATCGCCTCCTCCCGTCTGACTCCCACGTCCATGTCTGCCGAAACCCCCGAAACACAACTCGCCCCCATCCTCGGCCGGATCCCCAGCGGCCTGTTTGTGCTGGTGGCCGCCGGCCCCGACAATCGCCCCACGGGAATGCTGGCCAGCTGGGTTCAGCAGGCCTCCTTCGCGCCACCGCAGGTCACAGTGGCGGTCAACAAAGCCCGCTGGATCAACGAATGGCTGCAACCGGGCGCCGCTGTCACGCTCAACCAGGCCCCCAAAGGCGACTCGCTGCTGCTCAAACATTTCGGCAAAGGCTTTGAACCGGGTGCCGAGGCATTCACGGGACTTGAATGTGTCCCCGGCCTCTGCGGCCTGCCCCTGCTCAAAGCCGCCATGTGTTCCATGGAAGGGCGTGTCGAATCCCGCCTCCCGGCCGGCGATCATGACATTCTCCTGATGACCCTCACCGCTGCCATGGCTCACCGCGATCCAGCGGAATTCGATCCGTGGGTGCATGTCCGCAAAAACGGCTTCGGATACTGAATCCACTCGGAAAAACCGCATGCTGGAACGTCGAGAACTGTTTCCCAATGTGATTGAGCTCAACTTTCAGGCGCGCCGCCGACTGGGGTGCTGCGTCTACCTCGTCTATTCCGGTTCCGACTGGCTGCTGCTGGATATCGGCTACGAAGACACGGTGGACGACCTGATCGAACTCATCCGGCAGCTGGATTTTCCACTCGCCAGCTGTCGTTACCTCGTGGCCACCCATGCCGACGCCGACCATGTGCAGGGGTTTCGCCGCGCCAAGGAACTCCTGCCCGGTGCGCTGCTGCTCGCACACCCCCACGCCCGCACAATCCTCGAATCCAACGACCGGATCGCCGCCTTCGCCGAAATCCCCGCCCAGGAAATCTCCATCGATCTGCCGGAACTCAGCATCGATCGCACCGTGGACGACGGCGATGCGCTCGCACTTGGCAGCCTGAAGCTCGAAGTCTGGCACACGCCCGGTCATGCCGTCGGACAACTCTCCTTCCGACTCGGCAACCTGCTGTTCTCCGGTGACAACATCTTTCGTGATGGCTGTGTCGGCAGCATCGATGCGCATCACGGTTCCGATCTGCCAGCCTTCATCGAATCACTCAAACGCATCCAGAACAGCGGCGTCGAATGGCTGCTCCCCAGCCACGGCCCCGCGTTTCGCAACGACCGCAAACTGCTGCAATCCGCCATCGACCGGCTCGACCGCTACCAGCACATGGCCGACTTTGGCACCTGCGCGGTGGACTGGCCGCTGCTGGATGAATGGGAACAGGAACTGGCTCGGGGAGTACACCCGGCCGGCTGAAGCCCATTGATCCCGTTGACAACGCCGTTTCCCGCCTCGCCTTCCCCGCAGGATTCGTCCGCGTGAACCAGCCAAACCGCAACCCACAAATCCCCCGCCGCAATCTGCTCCGCTGCGGTGCCATCGGCGGACTGGCTGCTCTGCACGCGTCCACCAGCCCCGCTCTGCTCGGGCTCCCCAGCCTCCTCGCGTCAGACAACACCCCGGCCAACGCCCAGCGCACCGCCAAATCCTGTATCTTCATCTACCAGTACGGCGGACTGAGCCAGCTCGATTCGTGGGACCCAAAACCCCAGGCCCCTGCAGAAATCCGCGGCCCCTACAAACCCATCGCCACTCGCACCCCCGGTTTCCACGTCGGCGAACTCATGCCGTCGCTGGCCGCCATCTCTGATCGCTGCTGCGTCATTCGATCGCTCAGCCACAGTGTCCCGGTCCACAACGTCGCCAACGAAATGCTGCTCGCCGGCAACTCCAAACCCGCCCGCAATGCCCCATCCATCGGCGCTGTGGTCACCAAACTGCGTCCGTCGTCCGCCGTCATGCCGTCCCACGTCTGGCTCCAGAAATTCGGCGGCGGAGCGGCTCCGGCGGAATCCGCATGGCTCAGCGGTGGCTCGCTGGGACTCCAGCACGCGCCGCTCCTCGTCGGCGAACGCCATGATGACAACCCGGGCACCCCCGGATATCAGGTGCCGCTGTTCCAGTCCCCGACAGATCTGGCACTCCCCCGACTGGAAGCCCGCTGGCAGCTCCTGCAACAGCTCCAGCAGCCGCAGGCGGGACACGCATCGCTGAATGACCTGCAGCAACGCGCCTTCACCCTGCTCCACAGCCCCCAGGCACGCACGGCCTTTGATGTGGAACAGGAATCGCCGACCATGCGCGAACGCTACGGTCGACACCCCTTCGGACAAAACCTGCTGCTCGCACGCCGGCTCATCGAAGCCGGTGTCCGACTCGTCAACGTCGTCGCCTGGATGGGACTCGCTCCCAACGACAAGTTCGTCAGCGTCGAAACCTGGGATATGCACGGCAATGCGGGCATCGGTATCTTCGACAATGGCTGGAACGGACTCGGCTGGGCCCTGCCCCGCGCCGACGCGTCAGTTGCCGCACTCATCACCGATCTCGAAGACCGCGGACTGCTCGATTCCACACTCGTGGTGCTCGTCGGCGAATTCGGCCGCACCCCGAAGATCAGCCGCGGAGCCTCCGCGATCGGCCGCGATCACTGGTCCCAGTGCTACTCCGGGATGCTCGCCGGAGCCGGTATCCCCGGAGGCCTCGTCTACGGTGCTTCAGATGACACCGCAGCCTACGTCCGCGAACGCCCCGTCAGCCCCGAAGACTTCAGCGCCACCATCCTCGCAGCACTGGGCATCGATCCGGCCACGCGGCTGAGCCCTGACGGGTTTACTCAACCCGCCAGCACCGGTCAGCCGCTGCCGTTCGTCGGCTGAACCGGCCTGCTACTTCCGCTCCAGAATGCGAATGTCACGGAACTCCGCCCACATCGGCTTACCGGCATGCAGCTGCAACGCCAGCACCCCGTCGGTCAACGCCAGCTCCGGTGCGTTGTCACGAAAATCAATGACCTGCTTCCCGTTCATGAAATGCTGAATGCGGTTGCCCTCGGCCAGAATCACCACATCGTTCCAGTCATCCAGGCGGAACAGTTTCTTCCAGCTCTCCTGATCAACCAGACCGGTCGCCTCAACCTTTTTTCCGGTCGGTTCCCACGAAGCCTTTTCACCCACCAGAATAATGCGTCCGCGTTTGCCGCCCTCGTCGTAGATAAAGCCCGAAACATTCGGAAACATCAGCTCATTGCGAAGCTCGTGCTGATAACCGCGGACCACCCACTTGTTCCGCGGATTGCCTTCGGTGATGTGCTTTGAACGGTACTGAATGCCGGAATTGTTCGTGGCGCTGCAGCGGAATGACAGCCGCAGTTCAAAGTTGGCAGTACGGCCGCCCTTCCAGATCAAAAACGTGTTGCCGTCAGCCTTGTTCTCTTCCGTTGTTTCTCCGTGAATCACGCCGTCCCGCACAGACCACAGCCGCGGATCGCCATCCCAGCCGTCCAGATTCGTGCCATTGAAAATCCGGACCATCGACTGAGGTTCGAGAGGTGCATCCTGGGCGCGAAGCACGGCGGCGGGGAACAGCAGCAACAGGACCGGCAACAGCGGACGGAACATGTTCAGGAGCCTTTCAAACGGTGGGGATGCAGGCAGAGCGAAGCAGACGTGATCTGACGCACAGAGTATGCACGATTGACCGCGGAAATGCCAGGCCGCTGCTTCCTGGGATTTTACTCCGCTTCCCGATATGCTCCCGCCATGTCCACCATCATCCTCAGCACTCTCAATGCCCGTTACAGCCACGCCAGCTTCGGCCTGCGCTGCCTGCTCGCAAACATGCAGGAACTGCAGCCGCAAACCACGCTTCTTGAATTCACCATTCAGGACTCCACCACAGACATCCTCGCCGAACTGCTCTCACACAACCCCACAATCATCGGCTTCGGCGTCTACATCTGGAACGTGGAACCCACCACCCGACTCGTCCGCGACCTCTGCCGCCAGCTGCTCGCAGCCGCACCGCCCGCCGAACGCATCCTCCACGCAGCACTCCCGCCGCTCCACGAACTCCAGTCTCCCTATGCACTCTATTCCGACGAAGACATCGCCCATCGAGTCGTCTATGTGGAAGCCTCGCGAGGCTGTCCGTTCACCTGTGAATTCTGCCTGTCAGCTCTGGATATCCCCGTCCGCACGTTTCCACTCGAACCCTTCCTCGACGCCCTCCAGTCGCTGCTGGATCGCGGACTGCGACGCTTCAAATTTGTGGATCGCACCTTCAATCTCAATCTCCGCATCAGCACCGCTATCCTCGAATTCTTCCTCGCACGAATCACCCCCGATCTGTTCCTCCACTTCGAACTCATCCCCGACCGCCTCCCGGAACCACTCCGCGAAATCATCCGCCGCTTCCCCCCGGGAACACTGCAGTTCGAAATCGGGATCCAGACCTTTAATGCCACCAGCGGAGAACTCATCAGCCGCAGACAGGACAATGCGGCCGCCGAACACAACCTCGAGTGGCTGCGGGCGGAAACCGGCGTCCACGTGCACGCAGACCTGATCGCCGGACTGCCCGGAGAAGACGCCGAAAGCTTCGCAGACGGCTTCGACCGACTCTGGAGAACCAAACCCCAGGAAATCCAGGTCGGCATCCTCAAACGACTCCGCGGGACCCCCATTCTGCGGCACGATCAGGAGTGGCAGATGGTCTGGAGCCAGCAGCCACCCTGGGAACTGCTCAGCAACCGCCTGCTGTCCTTTGAACAGCTCCAGCAAATCCGCCGCTTCGCCCGCTACTGGGACCTCATCGGCAACAGCGGCAATTTCCCAGGCACCCTCCGACTGCTCCTCGAACAAACCCCGTCCCCGTTCCGCGAATTCCTGCAATTCTCAGAATGGCTCTACGCCGTCGAACAACGAAAACACGGCATCGCGCTGATCCGCATCTTCGAACGACTGTTCGAATTCCTCACCACACACCGCACCGTCACACCGCAGACCGCCGCCGAAGTCCTCTGGACCGACTACACCCGCCCCGGCCGCCGCGACCGACCTGCCTTCCTCGCCCC
>JBEAUF010000054.1:0-3505 GCA_041161565.1 Planctomycetota bacterium
TCCCCGCCGCCATCGCCCCCTTCCCCGCCGACTTCCCCCGCGATCGACTCGGATTCGCCCGCTGGCTCGTATCACCCAACCACCCACTCACCGCACGCGTCTGGGCCAACCGCGCGTGGGAACGCTTCTTCGGCACCGGCATCGTGAAAACCACAGAGAACTTCGGGTCACAGGCCGAATGGCCCAGCCACCCCGAACTCCTCGACTGGCTGGCCGCCGAATTTATGCAGCCCACCACCGTCCGGACCGTCGCCGGACAACCCACACATGCCTGGGATATCAAAGCCCTTGATAAACTCATCGTGCTCAGCGCCGCCTACCGCCAGTCAGCCAAAGCCTCAACCAACGACTACGAGGCAGACCCGGAAAATCGCCTGATCTCCCGCGGCCCCAGATTCCGGCTGTCCGCAGAAACACTCCGCGATCAGGCGCTCGCTCTGAGCGGCCTGCTGGTGCCGGACATCGGCGGTCCCAGCGTCCGCCCCTACATGCCCGATGGTGTGTGGGATGAAACCAGCCGCTACGGAGACCTCCGTGGCTACAAAGCTGATCAGGGACCAGGACTCTACCGCCGCAGCCTGTACACCATCTGGAAACGCACGGCCGCACCACCCTCGATGCTCCTGTTCGACGCCCCCAGCCGGGAAATCTGCACAGTCAAACGCTCACGCACCAACACCCCACTCCAGGCCCTCGCACTGCTCAACGAAACCACCTGGGTCGAAGCCGCAAGGAAACTCGCCGAACGCAGCCTCACCAGCGAGGCTGACTCCGACGCTGCGCGAATGGAATGGGCCTTCCGCACAGTCACCGCGCGCCGCCCCGAACCCCACGAACTGCAACTCCTGCTGCAGGGACTCACAGCAGATCTCGCCCGCTTCCACGCCGAACCCGCCGCCGCCAAACAACTGATCGCCGTCGGCAATTCCCCAGCCAGCAGCAGCATTCCCCCCGAAACACTCGCCGCATGGACACTCACCAGCACCCTCCTGCTGAACCTCGATGAAGTGCTCGTCCACTAACACACACAGATAACAACATCCACCCCACCCTCGCCCTGAGCGGACGGGCGGAAGCCCCCGGTTGCGTTTCGGCACCCTGGTGCCCACCCCTGCCAACCCCTGAGCGGACGGGCGGAAGCCCCCGGTTGCGCTCCGGCACCATGGTGCCACAACGCTCCCCGCAGCGTCAGCAGCGCGTTGCCAGCGCACTTTACCCGCGGGCTGCCGCCCTGCGGCTCATCGCGCTCTCACTTCTCACTTCTCACTTCTCACTTCTCACTTCTCACTTCTCACTTCTCACTTCCTTCTCCGCTCTCCCCTCTCGCGCAGCGTCCCGCCCCGCGACTCATCACGAGTCCCCTCCGTGTTTCAGCCCGGAGGGCGACACATCAATTGCCGGCGGCGTAAGCCGCCGGGGCCCTGCAGCAGATCACCTGCAGCCCGGAGGGCGACAAATGCGGTGCGGCGCCGTTAGCCGCCGCACCAAACCGTGCTGCCGATTGATTGCCAACGCCCCACCAATTCCTGAACGGAGCGAGGAAGCTCTCGGCAAGTGTCCTGCACGGCACGCGGCCCGCGGCGTTAGCAGCGCGTTGCCAGGGCACTTTACCCGCGGGCTACCGCCCTGCGGCTCATCGCGCTCCCGTACGGCGGCTCATCGCCTTCTCACTTCTCACTTCCGTCGCTCTCCCTTCGCACAGCGGCATCAGCATCGCGTCGCAGCTCCCCTTACCCGCAGGCTGCCGCCAGGCGGCTCATCGGGTTCCCTCACTTTTCACTTCCGTCACTCTCCGCTCTCGCGCAACATCTGCCCACCAGCCTCGGAACGCACCTCCAGCAGCACCTTGAGCATATCCTTTCGACTGGCGCGCTCAAACGCCACCACAGCCTGCTCCAGGGGGTAACGCGCGGTGATCAGCGGAGCCACCTCCACAGCCCCGGCCTCCAGCAACCGCAGCGCTGCATCAAAGGGACCACAACGCGAACCCAGCAGGTTGATTTCATCAATCACGAACGGTGCCATGTGTAATGACTGCGTCGCGGCAACTGTCGTCTTGAGCACTATCGTGCCGCAGGGCCGCACCACGTTCAATGCGGATTCCAGACCGGTGGGCGATCCGGTGCAGTCGACAACAATGTCATAGCTGCGTTCAGACTGGCAATCAGACAACAGCACTGCCGGAATGCCCAGCTGCCGCACCAGCTCCAGCTTGGCAGGATGTTTGCCAACGACCCGCACATCACAACCGTGATGCCGCATGACCTGCGCACAAAGATTGCCCAGTCGCCCATCGCCCAGGACAACCGCTCGACGCCCCGCCACCGGAATCTGCTCGATAATCCTGCAGGCCGCCGCCACTGGCTCAACAAAGACCGCAATCGACGTTGCCAGCGTCTCAGGAACACGGTGCAGATTGCCCTCCGGAATCAGCACCGTGTCTGCGAATGCACCGTCATGATGGAGGATCCCCACCACCGTGCGTTCCGGGCAATGTGTTACCAGACCACTGCGACAAACACTGCAAACTCGACACGCACAGTTAATTTCCCCAACAACGCGTTGCCCGGCATAACGTCCGGAACGCGCTATCCCGACAAATTCATGCCCCGGTATTCCCCGAAAGCCCATGTAGCCCCGACACAACTGCAGATCCGTTTCACAGATGCCGGCTTCGAGCACATCCACGGCAATTTCGTCGGCCCGGGCTTCGCGGAGCTCGGCCGCAGAAGTGAATCGCAGCTCACCGTCAAAAACAACTGCTCGCAAGATTTCGCTCCGAAAATGGACCGTGCAGACTCACCGGAAACTCCGGCACCCCGCAAGTGTAACAAAAAACAAATTCCGCTGCGGGAAAACACGCGACCGCTTATGCGGCAAAGGCCGGAAACTCAGGGCCATCCCAGCAGCTCCGCCGCGTTGCGGTAGCTCTCAACTCACCCGGAAACAAATCCCCCGCTGCTCCCACGCCACTGTGAAGAAAAAACTTCCGCACCCTTCAGAGTGGCTCATTTGACCAGCCGGCCACCGCTTCCTACCCTCCAGCCTGACAGGCTCTGCCAACACCACCCCAAATCACACCTCCATGCCCACCACAGTCCTCAGCATTGGCCAGTGTCGCCCGGACAGCGCGGCCATTCAATATTACCTGCAGTCCACTTTTGGGTCAGCTGTGGTCACAGCCGACACCGCTGCCGCGGCACTGCAACTTCTGCACACCCGAAGTTTTGATTTGGTGCTGATCAATCGCGTGCTGGATGCAGACGGCAGCTCCGGCATGGAGATTCTCAAAAATATCCGGCTCAACGAAGCCTGGGACACACTCCCGGTAATGCTCGTGAGCAATTATCCGGAATGGCAGCAGGCCGCCGTCGCCGCGGGCGCAGTTCCGGGGTTTGGCAAGGCGGAACTGAATCGCGTGGAAACAAGGGACAGGCTGGCGGCAATCCTCGGTACAAAATGAACCCGCGGGCCCGCCGGTTCAGAGACCTGACCAGTCCCAGGC
>JBEAUF010000282.1:0-25666 GCA_041161565.1 Planctomycetota bacterium
ATGTTCGATAGAAGACCGCGCCGAGTCGCGCGTTGGTAATCTTCGCCCCGACGTCGTCGGTTGTGCCCACAACGCCGTCGTCGTTCTTTCCGAGGAACGTGCTGACTCCGGTGGCCGCAACACGGATTTCCGTGGTACCGCCATCATTCCGTTTTTCGAAGGCAAAGTTACCAGCGAGCGTGGTAAAGCCATCGATGTCGAGTTTCAGGTTGCCGCCGAATCGATTGACGAGATCAGCGGTGGAGAAGTTCAGCGGGACGTTGACGCCGTCGAGGTCAGGAATGTTGAGATTGATGCTGCGGCCGAGGCGGTTGATTTCCAGTGCCGCGGGTCCGGAAAGATCGAGGTCCGGAAGCCCCGGCAGTGAAACGGTGCCGAGGCTGGTTCGTGTTGCCAGTTTCGCAGCTGTCCCGACAGTTTTTTCAATGACCATGGCTGCGGATGCTCCGGACACCCGCACACCGAATTCATCCGCCTGTCCACGCTGCACGCCCAGAAACGCGCCCAGACCAGATGCGGCAAACTGCAGCGTGGTCGTGCTGCCGGTGACCACACGTTCAACGGAAAAGTCGCCGCTGAGTTCCACAAAGTCCGTGAAGGTGGCAAGCACATTGCGCAGCGCCAGTCGCTCGATGCTCGGAGCGACATCCAGAGTGCGGTTGACGCCCCCCACCTTCAGCGATCGCGTCACCCGACTGGAGGTACTGTTGATTTCCAGCGATGCTGTGCCGGCGAGGGTGAGCTGGGGCAGGCCGAGTAGGCTGAGGGTGCCCGTGGTGTTCAGGGCCAGCGTTCCGGACGCTCCCACGACGGCCAGCAGGGTGCCGTTCGAAAGGTGGACTCCCGTATCATCAGAAGTGTCGCCGATCGTCCCGCCATCTTCGCCCAGAAAACCTGAAACGCCGGTGGCTCCCACGAGGATTTCGCGACTGCTGCCGCTGCCGGATGTTTCAAGGGTGAAGCTGCCGGAGACGGTGAGTACGTCGGTGGTGACCAATGTGTTGTCGGCCGTGAGGCGGACATAGGGGCCGGCGGGGAGCGAGATGGTTCGGGAGGTACCACCGACGGTGACCGTTTCAGACACGCTGGTGCTGGTGGAATTAATCGCCAGACCGAACGTTCCCGCAAAGCTGACATTGTCTATCGACTCAGCGACGGTTACCGAAAGGTCGGCAGCAACACCTGCCTTTGACAGCACAATCAATCCGGAGCCGTTAGTGACGGAAATGAGGCTGCCTGTGCTGCCGTTCATCGGGAGCCCCACATCGGTGGCGGCGATGATGGTGAGAGCCTGACTATCGCCTGACGCGGCGCGGCGAGTCAGGGTGAAGTTGCCGCTGAGAGCCTGCTCGAGGATATTCAGGCCGCCGGTGATTGCCACCGTGTCCGTAACGCCGGCAAAGAACTCGGCAAGGGCCATACCAGTGGCATGGGATTCGGCTTGCAACGATACGGAACCAATCGGGAATGGAGTAGCAACGAGAAGCAGGCCGACTGGTGTCTGGATTGGCAGCAGGGCTCCGCCGCTGTACGTCAGACCGGACAGGTTGTTGAAGTATCCCGTGACATCGCCAGCAGTAAGCACTTGAAAGATCGTACCATTGGCGGGCGTGTAACCGGTCGCAAAGTTGACTTCGAGTGTGCCCCTGAGCGAAGCGGTGCCGGTGATCTGCAAGGTGTCGAACTGACCCGCGGAGTTCCCGCTGAAGTTCAGTCGCAGTACGCCGGTACGCTCCATGTTCAGGGCAGCAGCGGAAAAGTTACCGACGGGGTTGGCGGAGGCAGCCAGTGCGCCTGGGCTGAGCAGTCCTGCGAGTTCCACTGTGCCGCCAATACTTCCGCTGCCTCCCACACCGGCTTTGTCGGAAACATTAAACATCCCGCTGCCACTGACCGCGCCGTCCACCTGGAGATTGCCAGCCTGCACTGTGGTGGTGCCACTGTAAGAAGCCGGGCCTGTGAGAATCAGTGTGCCGGATCCAAGCTTTGTGAGTCCTTCGGTGCCAGTCACGCTGCTTTGCAGATCAAGCACTCCGGACTGCACTTCGATCGCGGACGCGTTCAGGCTGAGCGGAGTCCGGACGAGGTTCTCGCCGGCAATCTGAATGATGTCCGTGCCCGCATTGCCCAGCTGAATGCTCTGCCCAGTGATGGTGTAGTCACCGGTATTGAACGTCATGGAAAAGCTGGAGTCAGCGGCGAGGTTGTTCTCGAGCGTTCCGGTACCCGCCCCATCAAACACCAGTGAATCACCACTGGCGGGAATCACGTCCCCGGACCAGTTGGTATTTCCGCCGAGGTTGGCGGACCAGGAATTGTTGACGTCGCCGACCCAGGAAAAGGTGGCCGGCAGCACCCGATCCTCAAGAGACTCCGGCGTGGTCCGAATCCGCCGCTGAACGATGACTCTGGAGACACCGTCCCGGGAAATCCGCCGAAAACCACGGCGACGCGGGAAGACCGGAGTCAATTTGCGGGAGAATTCAGAGAGCCAGCGAGTCAGAGACATGTCGCGCGTCCGGGAACGAGACGGATGGAAACTTCCTGTCCTTTCGCGGGATCTGACGCAACCAGCGCCTCCTGCACACCGATTGTTTCGCCACCAGCCAGGCACCCTGAATGGGCACGGTGCCGCGAAATCGGCAGATCCCCGCGGTGAAATGGCTCCGTTGGCCGGAAGTAACACCGGCAACGTGAGTTTTTTCAAAAATTCGGATCGCCGGGATCGATTTGGACTTGCCCTCACGCCATAAAAATCACCCATCCACCCAAATCACCGCAAAGATCTCAGATACTCCATCTTCACCTCTTTCCCCAGGCGTCAAAATCTGCGTCATAGATTCGTTGCACATGACATAGCCACGAAAAGCCCGACAACCAGCGCATCGGTTACAACCCTCCCGAGGACCGGCCGATCTCCTGACTGTGAAAACCCGCCGCGCAGACCGCGGCGAAACGCAACACGACAAGAACTGGTTCGGTGATCCAAATGGGACGGCCGTTTCCGCTTTCCACATACGTCGCAGCCATCGCGATTCCTGCAGCCCTGACCTGCAATACCGCCACGGCGCACGCACAGGACTCCATCGTGCGGCTGTCGCCGGCGACGGTATTTCATGAATCCGACGCGGGTTTGGAGTCGTCGCCGCAATCGCTGCTTCGCGTCTCGCTCAGGACTCCCGCACAGGGACAGGGCGGAGCGGAGAAGGCAGCCTCTGCTCCTGCAGAATCCGCGGCACCAGCACCTTCAGCACCGTTTGAACTTCCGAGCCTGAATCCTCCTCTGGACAGGCCAGTCGCGGGTGATGTGCACTCGCAGCAACCTTCACGGCCCCACGGACATCACTCCGGCATCTGCTTCGGACGTGGACCGCGAGCCAGTGAGGGCTGGCAGCTGCTCCCCGAGGGCCTCCTCTACCGCTCGTGGCTCGCCGGCGACAGAGAACCGCGGATGCAGGTGCTGACACTGCATGACACCGTCAGCAATCGGCAGGTCATGGATGCCGTTCTGGGCGGACGGGTGGGCCTGATACGAAATGGAACGGTCGGCGGTGACCATCCTCAGGGCTTTCAAATTGACCTTGATGGTGCCGTATTTGCCCGTGTGCTGCCCGAGGAACCCAGCACCATGCTGGAAGGCTCGGATTATCGCGTTGGGCTGACGGGCACATGGCGACAGGATGCCACCGCCTGGAGAACAGGCTATTCCCATATCAGTAGCCATATTGGCGATGAGTTTCTGCTGGCCTATCCCAATACACCACGCCTGAACTACGTCCGCGATTCGCTCCTGGCCGGCATCAGCCATGACATCACCGAAGAAATCAGCATCTACGGCGAAGTCGGCTGGGCGGTTGGGGTCTCCGGAGGTGCGGAACCTCTGGAACTGCAGGCCGGTTCTGAATGGACTCCTGCTGCCAAATCCCGCTGGTCCGGAGCCCCGTTCGTGGCGATTCATGGACACTACAGGGAAGAGCAGGGCAGTCTGATCGGAGTGAACACGGTTGCAGGCTGGAACTGGCACGGCGTCCGCTCCGGGCATCGACTGAAAATCGGAGCAAACTACTACCACGGCCCTTCACTGCAGTACTCATTCGTCGACCGCGAAGAAAATCTCATCGGCGGCGGCATCTGGCTGGATTTCTGAACGTCGCCCCCACCCGCGGCAGTCGCCCAATGGCATTGGCTTTTTCTCAATCGCCGCAAAAAATCGTGAAAGGCGAGCGGGGGATGTCAATCCCCCGGTAACGGTCCGTAACCGCGCGGGCAGCGCCGCAGCAGGATCGCACCAGGGTGGTACCGGCCGATTGACATTGACCGCGCGCCTGCAATGATCGGGGCGAAGCGTTTCAACGGAGAGAGAGTTCTCCAGGGCATCCGAAACACAAGAAAGTCACTACCATTGGGCAGTCGCCACGCGATAGGTGCGGGCAATTTCCGCCTGCCGTCGCACTGAAGAATTCTCAGCGAGTGGGCAGAGGGCCTTCGCCATTAAACTTCCGTCCAGGGACAGTCGCTGTGCGTTAAATGCCGGTTCGCTGTCTTCGCACAGCATCCGCCGCCGCTGCTGCCAGCTGAGTAATTCTGTCCCAGGCTTCGGCTTCTATCAGTTCTTTTTTCGCAAGCCATGAGCCGCCGACTGCGGGTACATCCGGATCGGCCAGCCATTGCGGCAGATTTTCGGCCGTCACTCCGCCAAGTGGGATGTAGCGCACGCCGAAATGGGCGTAGGGGGCTTTCAAAGCAGCCAGCATTGGCAGCCCCCCGGCTGGTACTGCCGGGAAAAATTTGAGATCCCGACACCCCAGACGCACGGCGGTGTCGATATCCGTTGGCGTCATCACCCCCGGAGCAAACGGGAGACCGACTCGACCGGCCTCCAGAATCACTTCCGCATTTGTTCCCGGAGCAACTCCAAACTGACCGCCTGCCGCCAGCACCTCAGACACCTGACGCGGGTCGATGATTGTCCCTGCCCCCGCCAGCATCTCAGGCACCTCAGCAGCCACCGCCCGCAGACATTCCACCGCAGCCGGCGTCCTCAGCGTCAGCTCCATGGCCGTCACACCACCAGCCAGCAAAGCCTTCGCCAGTCGCACCGCATGCGCGGGTCGTTCAATCACCAGCACCGCGATCACACCTGCCCGGCGAATCCGATTCTGCAGATCAGTGGAAAAGGCAGGCACACCGGAAGGGCAGGGCAGAGCAGACAAACTGGTCAAGGCAGCAGACTCCATCGGAGTGGGAGGAATTAATTTTATTTCGAACTGCGGATCGCTCTCAGTCGCAGCCAGTGATCCGCAAGGACCAGTGCAACCATCGCCTCGGCCATCGGAATGAATCGCGGCAACAGACAGGGGTCGTGCCGGCCCTTCGTGCGAATCACAGTCGGCTCGCCGGCAGTGGTGATCGTGGGCTGTTCACGCGCGAGGCTGCTTGTGGGCTTGACGGCTGCCCGCAGAACGATGGGCATTCCGGAACTGATACCCCCCAGCATCCCACCGTGACGATTGTTCGTCGTCACCACCCGCCGACCATCAGCCGGATTCCCCGAGCCCTGGGCCGAACCGTCGCCGGGAACGGTGGTGAAGAAATCGTTGTTCTGACTGCCGCGAAGAGTCGCGCAGCCGAAACCCACACCGTATTCAACCCCCAAAACCGCAGGCAGACTGAACAGCGCCTTGGCCAGGTCGGCCTTGAGCTTGTCGAAGACCGGGTCTCCCAAACCAGGCGGGACACCGGTGCAGACCACTTCAGCAACGCCACCAATCGAATCCAGATCCCGCCGCACTTCGTCAATCAGCGTCACCATCGCAGGCACCGCTGCATGATCAGGACAGCGGACGAAATTCGGACTGCCATCCGGCAGAAACTCCACGGCCTCCAAAGTCACCTGTTCCGGATGCGGAATGTCAGCAACCAACGAACCGATCTGCCGGACGTAACCCACAACACGACCACCGAATTCGGAGGCAATCAGCTTTTTCGCAATGGCTCCGGCAGCGACGCGCGCCGTAGTCTCCCGGGCACTGCTGCGACCACCGCCCCGGTAATCGCGAAAACCATAGCGCGCGTCAAACGTGTAGTCCGCATGACCGGGACGGTACTTGTCGCGGATGTCTGAATAATCGCCGCTCCGCTGATCCGTGTTACGAATCAGTATCGCGATGCTGGTGCCCGTCGTACGGCCCTCGAACACACCCGACAGGATCTCCGGAGCGTCTTCCTCCTGCCGCTGAGTCACGAGAGGACTTTGCCCCGGTCGTCGCCGTGCCAGATCCGGCCGCAGGTCGTCCTCGTGCAGCGGCAGACCCGCCGGCACCCCGTCGATGATGACCACGTTACCCGGACCATGACTCTCACCGGCAGTCGTGATCCGAAACAGCGTTCCAAACGAATTCCCTGGCATCGCCCCAGCTTTCAACGACTTAATAACAGCTTCATTTCCCGGACTGCTCGCTCCAGCCCCACCATCACGGCATGCGACACAATCGAATGCCCGATATTCAGTTCATGCACACCATGGATGGATGCAACACGCCGCACGTTCTGGTAGTTGAGCCCATGCCCCAGATTGACCGTCAGCCCACGCGACACAGCAAACAAAGCCGCCTCGCGGATTCTGTCGTACTCGCGCTCCACCTCTGATTCCGTCTTCGCCTCCGCATAGCCGCCCGTGTGCAGCTCCACCGCCGGCACACCCAGCTCCGCAGAACGCTCTACCTGCCCGATGTCCGGATCGATGAATAAACTCACCACAATCCCGGCCCCCTGCAACTGGTCAGCACACTGACGCACTCGCTGAGCATGAGTAATCACGTCGAGACCACCTTCCGTTGTCACTTCCTCCCGACGCTCCGGCACCAGAGTGGCCTGGTCCGGGAGCACCTCAAGGGCGAAGCGAGTGATCTCGTCGGATACGGACATCTCGAGGTTCAAACGCGTGCGGACCATCTGCCGCAGCACCCTCACGTCACGGTCCTGAATGTGACGACGATCCTCGCGCAAATGCACCGTGATTGAATCGGCCCCACCCAGCTCAGCCAGCACCGCCGCGTGAACCGGGTCCGGCTCCACACCACGCCGTGCCTGACGAACAGTGGCCACATGGTCGATGTTTACACCCAGCAATGCCATCGATTGCTCCGTCATAATCAGAAAAAATCACTGCCCACCTCTCCATCTTCTTCAACTGCCCACTCGCTTGCAAATGCAGCCTCGCAGCTGATCCCGGAAAACCGTGGAATTCCGGCCTCCACGCTAACCAGAACCGCCCCAACTCACTCTCAAAAACAAGAACCGCCTTTCAAGTTTGGAAAAAATCGAGTTTCCGGGCGGATTTGCGACGCCCGCGGCAACCCGTTCATCGCATTTGGAACGCTCCTTGCTGGATAGTCTCCAGCAGTCGATTGCCTGCCGTTCTGGCACCCGACAAGCAATTCGTCCACACCACGGCACCTTGACCACCCGGGCAGGAATTCACACCCGCAGCGTGCAGTTGGAACATTCGCTGCGGGTGGCTATGGTTCGTTCGGGCAGATCTCGCCCGGCGATTCCACGCTGTTCCGACCCTCAGCCAAAGCTCAAGCCATGACAACGCCCAAAAACTCCTCCAGCGAACTCATGATTGAAGCCCGCGGGCTCAGCAAATTCTACGGTGATTTTGCTGCCACCCGGGACGTCAGCTTCACCGTCCCCCGCGGTCAGGTCTGTGCTTTCCTCGGCCCCAACGGTGCCGGCAAGAGCACAACCATGAAGATGCTCACAGGTTTTCTCTCCCCCAGTCGCGGTCAGGCATTCATCGCGGGTTTCGACGTGTCCGAAAATCGGCTTGAAGCCAGCCAGCACCTCGGGTACCTGCCGGAAAACGGTCCGCTCTACGTTGAAATGACCCCGGAATCACTGCTGCAATACATGGGCGAAGTTCGCGGACTCTCCGGTGATCACCTCGCCAGCCGTCTCGCGTGGGTGTCGGAAAAATGTTCATTGTCCGAAGTCTGGCGAAAACCGATCGCCAAACTCTCACGCGGCTTCCGTCAGCGAGTCGGTATGGCGCACGCCATGCTTCACGATCCCGACGTGCTGATCCTCGACGAACCCACCAGCGGACTCGACCCCAACCAGGTGCACGGCGTCCGCGACCTGATTCTGGAACTGGCCAAAACCAAGACTATCCTGCTCTCCACGCACATCCTGCAGGAAGTTCGCGCTGTGTGCAGCCGCGTGGTGCTGATCAACAACGGTCGCGTGGTGTTCGACGGCAATACCTCTGATCTGGGCCAGAATGAAGTCGAAATGGAAGCCCAGTTCCGACGCCGCACACTCGCCAACGCCTCCTGAACACAACCTTCGTCCCGTCCCGTTTTTTCACGACACATCCGCAGGCTGCAGCCTGCATTTGATCTCGACAGGGTGAAAGCGATGATTCGCAAAACAGTGGCAATTGCTGTCGCCAAACGCAACTTCCGCAGCTATTTCTCAGGCATCCTGGGCTATCTGTTCATCCTCGTCTTCTGCGTCGCTGCGGCAGCCATGACGTACTCCAAAACCTTTTTCGCCGCCAATCAGGCCAGCCTCGATCAGCTCACCACGGCCTTCCCGTGGCTGCTGCTGTTCGTCATCCCGGCGATTACCATGACCGTCTGGGCTGACGAACGCAAACTCGGTACCGATGAACTGCTGTTCACGATGCCTGCCACCGAAACAGAGGTGCTCGCCGGAAAATATTTAGGTGTTCTCGGCGTTTACACCGTCGCCCTCGCGTTCTCGCTGGTCAACGTTCTCGTGCTGACTCTGCTCGGCTCCCCCGATATCGGTGCCATATTCAGTGCCTACGTGGGCTACTGGTTCTCCGGAGCTGCCCTGCTGACTGCCGGCATGCTCGCCTCAGCCCTGACCAACAGTGCCACCGTGGCCTTCGTGCTGGGCGTCGTTTTTTCCTGCATCCCGGTGCTGCTGTACTACGTGACTGACGTCGTCGAATGGGCAGCCGCAATTGTTGGAGGCGGCCGCGAATTCTACGGACTCCGCAATGCACTCTCTGCCCTTAGCCTGCAGCAGCAGCTTCAGGACTTCGGCATGGGCGTGGTGCCGTTCGCCGGCATCTTCTGGTTCTCGTCTTTTTCCGCAGTAATGCTCTACCTGAACCTCGTCGTCATCTCCAAACGCCGCTGGGCCGACTCAACAAGCCGCTCAACCGGCCTGCAGTTTGCCGTCCGTGCTCTCTGTGTCGCAGTCACAGCAGGCTCAATCCTCTTCATCATCATCGCCAGACTCCCGTTCCGTGCTGACCTCACCGCCGAAAATCTGTTCACCCTGGCCGATGCCACCCGCCAGACGCTCGAAGCCGTCAACGCCAACCAGCGAATCACCATTCAGGCGTTTGTCAGCCCCGAGGTTCCCGCGGACTATGTGGAAACTCGCCGCCAACTGCTCGGAACGCTCCGCGAATTCAAACGCTCCAGCGGCCAGGCAATCGATCTTCGCGAGATTTCTGTTGAGCCCTTCAGTGAAGAGGCCGAACAGGCACGTGCTCTGGGCATTGAGCCGACTCGGCTGCAGTACGATCGCGACGGCAAACGCGAGGAAGCCGAAGTCTTCCTCGGTGCCTTCATTCAAAGTGCCTCCGATGAAATCGTCATTCCCTTCTTCGGCAAGGGACTGCCCATCGAGTACGAACTCACCCGTTCACTCCGCACAGTCTCACAGGAAAAACGCCTCAAAGTTGGCGTGCTCATCACCGATGCACAGGTCATGAGCGAAGGGGCGGGTGGAGGAAAGTGGGAGATCGTGAGAGAACTCGAAAAGCAGTACAAGGTCGTCGCCGTTAACCCGTCCCAGAAGATTCTGAAAGCCGCGGCCCCGGCTGCTGATCAACCCGCGGAAGCCGGGGGTGAAGAGGCCAAAACAGAGGACGAAGCCCAGCCCTCCGCCCAGGACTTTGATGTCCTGCTGGCCATCATGCCCTCGTCGCTCACACAGCCGCAGATGGATAACTTCCTCGAATACGTCCGCGCTGGTAAACCCACGCTGATTTTCGACGACCCATGCCCGTTCGTCTTCCAGAATCAGGGCGGTCTCGCGATGGCCCCACGGCTCCCGAAACAGGGCGGCGGCGGCATGTTCGGAGGACCTCCGCCGGAACAGAAAGCGGATAACGGCGAACTCACCACCCTCATGACCCTGCTCAACGTTAAGTGGGACGCTGGCCGCATCACCTATGACCAGAGCAATCCCCATACTCAGTTCGCGACACTCCCACCCGAGTATGTTTTCGTGAGCCGCAAATCCCGTGCTGCTTCGCAGTTCTCCAACCAGTCGCCTGTGACCAGCGCCCTCCAGGACCTCGTAATGCTCTACCCAGGCGCCCTCGAAGATCGCTCCGGCCGCAAGGAACAGAAATTCACCCCCCTGATCCGCACCTCGAAGGAATCAGGACTGCTCGAATGGGATGACTACACCACCCAGTCCTTCAGCCCAATGACCATGTCACCCTCCCGGGAAATCAAGCTTGATCCCAAACGCCGAAATGACGGCGAGTCACACATCATCGCCGCCCATATTCGCAACGCCACGAAGGAAACTCCGCTCAACGTCATCTTCTGCTCAGATATCGACATGATCACCGACTGGTTCTTCATGGAACGCAATCGCGGGATGCTCGATGTCAAATTCGACAACGTCACGTTTGTGCTCAACGCCGTGGATGCCCTCGCCGGAGACGAAACCTTTATCCCGCTGCGTTCCCGCCGTGAAAGCATGCGGACTCTGGAGTACGTCGAGAGTCGCACCAGCAAGCTCCGCGAAAGCCTCAACCGCGAAGAACGCGACGCTCAGGAGCTGATGGATAAGGAACTCGCCAAAGCCGAAGATGCCCTCCGCGCAGAGATTAAAAAGATCGAAGAAGACCAAACCCTCGACGATCGCAGCCGCGAAGTGCAGCTCCGACAGAAGGAAGAACAACTCAGCCGACAACTGGAAGTCCAGCGCGAACAACTCCAGCGCCAACTCAACTCCCGCGTCAACAAATCAGCCCTCGAAATGAAACGCGAAATTCGACGGGTGGAAAACACGGTTCGGATGTCCGCCTATGTCGTAGCTGCTGTTCTTCCCCTGTGCTTCGGCATGCTGTTCCTCGGCATGCGAAACTACGCTGAACAGCAATCCATCAGCCCTGTACGGCGGAAGAGCTGAATCACTGCCCCCGCAGTCTCTGCGAACCACGGTTGCACTCGCCTCCCCGCCCCTCCAGTTCCCTGGCTAAGGCCTTGATCCAGCAGGTTGAATCATGAACACAAATAGCCGAACAGCTGTTTTCCTCTGCGTCGCAGGTGCTTCCCTGCTCCTCGCCGTTGCCGTCCATTACGCAGGACGCCCATCCACCTCCGAAGGCTTCTCCGAGGTTGGTCAGGAGTTCTTCCCGGAATTCCTCGACCCACTCAAAGCTTCCGAACTCAGCGTTACCCGCTACGACTCCGAAAATCGCGAACCGCAGGCGTTTTCGGTTCGGCGAAACGACAGCGGCCTCTGGACCATTCCCTCGCACCATGACTACCCGGCCGAAGCCGAAGAACGCCTCGCACGCACCGCGGCCTCGATGATCGGTATTCGCAAAGTCGCACTCCAGTCCCGCAGCAAAGACGACTGGGGACGATACGGCGTTGCCGATCCCGCCGATGAAGCAGTCACGGCGGCTCCCGCTGAAGATGGCGAAGACACGGCCGACCCGCGGGGAACCCGGCTGACCCTAAAGGACAGCAGCGGCAATCCTCTGGTGGATCTCATCGTCGGCACAGCAGTCGCCGACAGGCCACAGCACTTTTTTGTTCGACAACCGGACAAAAACCCTGTCTATATCGCCAAACTGAATGTGGATCTTTCCACCAGGTTCTCCGACTGGATTGAACCCGATCTGCTCAAACTCAACCAACCCGACATCAATCGAGTGCTCATCAACCGCTACTCCATCGACGAGCAAAAGGGTGAACTCGTTCCCGGTGAGGTACTGGATTTCAACAAAGATCGCACCGCCGGCAAATGGAGCCTTGATGGTATCAACCCAGAGTCCGAACAGGTCCGGGAAGCAGCTGTTACCGACCTTGTCCGCAATCTCGATCAACTCAAGATCGTTGGTGTTCGCCCCAAACCCGAAGGTCTCAATGCAGACCTGACCGTTTCCGAAGAAGTCGCCGGAAATCCGCTCCTCAGACAAGTTCTCCAGCAGGACATGGCTCGCCAGGGTTTCTTTATTGCCCGTGGCCCGCAGAACTCCGTGCAGCTTGTCTCCAACGAAGGTGAATTAATCGCCGGAACGACCAATGGCGTTCGCTACACTCTGTACTTCGGCGAAATTGCTCGCGGCTCAGCAAAAGACATCGAGACCGGACTTGGGGAAAAGGCCCCTGAGACTGCTGACGCAGCAGAGGCTGATGCCAAGTCTGACCCCGCGGCCGAGGCACAACCAGCCGCTCCACCCGAAACGCCTGGCGACGACGCTGAAAAAGGCCCCCGCAGGTACCTGCTGGTGAAGGTTGACTACGATGAGGCACTCCTCGGCCCAAAACCCACAGAGCCTGTTGCTCCGGAGAAACCGGCTATCCTCAACGACGGCGCTGCACCTGCAGCACCTGCAGGAGAAGCCAAACCGGACTCGGGAGATAAACCAGCCGAAACTCCGGCAGGTGAAGCAAAGCCGGCGGATGAGAAGTCAGAATCCCCCAAAGAGTCGGGCAGCGATCAGCCGGCGCCCAACCAGGGCAGCTGCGACGAGCCCACCCCGCCACCGGCAACGGAAGCCGGGCCAGCCGACGAGAAGCCGACTGAACCCGCTCCCGCTCCCCCTGCCGATGCCGCCCCCGCAACACCCGCAACACCGCCCACACCGGCCGCTGATGAAACGAAGCCTGCCACTGCCGATGAAACAGCGAAGCCCGCTGCCCCTGCTGCACAAACTCCGCCGACGACCCCACCGGACCCGAAGGTCGAGGCTCAGCGACAGTACGATCAGGCTATGGGCGAATATGAGGCTGCCAAAGCCGCATTCCCGGCCACACTGAAGGCCTGGGAGGATCGTGCAAAAGAGGGCCAGAAGCGAGTACAGGAACTTTCGACTCGCTTTTCCGGTTGGTACTACGTGATCACCGCGGAAAGCTTTGAGAAGTTTCAGTTGAATCGCGCGGGCGTGGTCGAACCGAAAACAGCGGCACCAGCACCCGGTGCCGAAACGCCGGGGCTTCCAGGTATTCCCGGTCTGCCCCCTGGGCTTCCCGGACTACCAGGCAACTGATCTGCGGACAGTCTCCGATCACGCGTCGGATCCAAATCAAACTCGCGAATTAACGGCAGCCTCGTGCAGACGAGTGCTGCCGTTTCTTTTTTGAATCCCGAAAAGCCTTCCGGACGACAATTCGTCCGCTCGTGAAGGCCTGTTTTTCCCCATTTTTGGCTGTCTTTGGGTCGACAGAATTGCAATTTTCATTGAAAATGATTGGAAAGATCGAGATTTCGGGAATCCGGATGTTTCACACCGTGTTCACCCTCACATGGCATGGCGACCAGACCAGACAGTCTCTTTGCCATCCCTTCCGCCCCGCGGCGTCCCCTCAGGCTGGTTCCCTTTCTTTTCCTCGGAGTTTCCCATGTGCATTAGTCGGATTCTGCAGCAGATCTGCGTGCTGAGCGCAATCGCAGTGGCTGCTTCGTCTGTGGCGACCGCCCAGCCTGCTCAGGATGAAAAAGGTGCTCAGCCTCCGCAGCAGGACGGCCGTGGAGACCGTCAGGGTGGTCGCGGGGGCTTCGGGGGATTCGGTGGCTTTGGCAGCCGGGGACCTGGCGGCGGCAGCATGA
The DNA here is from genome assembly GCA_041161565.1 of Planctomycetota bacterium. GTDB lineage: Bacteria > Planctomycetota > Planctomycetia > Planctomycetales > Planctomycetaceae > SXXK01. Next base: position 13,846 of record JBEAUF010000282.1, read on the forward strand.
CTTTCCGAGTGGACCGCGCGATGCTGCTGGGCCTCGAACAGGTCCGCACAGAACTCAAAATTGAAGAATCCCAGGCCGCTGTTATCGACTCCGCACTCGATGCCTACCGCGAAGAACGCAACAGCGCCCCTCGTCCGGACCGAGACGCTTTCGCCAACATGAGCGAAGAGGAACGGACAAAGATGTTTGAAGACATGCAGAAGCAGCGTGAGGAACTCAGCCGCAAGACGGACGAAGTCCTCAACGCACTGCTCGAGCCGGCGCAGATCACCCGCCTCGATCAGATCTCCCTGCAGATGCGACTCAACGGGGGACTTGCTGCTGCTCTCAAATCTGATGACCTCAAGGGTAAACTGAAGATCAGCGAAGAGCAGATTGCAAAGCTTGACGAAGCCGAGAACGCTGCACGTGAAGAGACGCAGAAAATGATGGAGGAAATGCGGTCATCCTTCCAGGGTGGTCGTGGACCGGGAGCACCGGGTGCACCGGGTGCTGGTGGTCCGCCGGCGGGTTTCGAAGCCATGCGAGAAAAGATGGAATCGACCCGTAAAAAGACAACGGAAGCAGCGATGGCCATCCTCACCGACGCCCAGAAGGTACAACTCGAGGAACTCAAAGGCCCGGCCTTTGAAATTGACATGCGGGCAATGATGGGTGGACGTGGCGGATTCGGTGGCCCGGGTGGCCCGGGTGGCCGTCCTCGAGGTGGTCGGCCGCAGGCTGAATAACCCGGTTGGCTGACAATCAATTCTGCTGATCGCACCAGACTGACGAGGGCCGTGGCTGAAAGCCGCGGCCCTTTTTGTTGGCACACAACCATTGGCAGGGCGTTCCAACGCACCAGCCCGCATTGTGGCCAGGACAACTCGCATCCCACCTGCTACACTCCGCAGCAGTGACGGATCAGCAGTCCCCCAGGAATCAGGCCCCGCCCCCGGAGCATCACCGTTGACCAGGGAAGCCCCCTACACCGACCAGCAACTTCAGGAATTTGGACTCGCCCGTGCGCGTTTGCCGCGGCATGTCGCGGTCATCATGGATGGAAATGGCCGCTGGGCCCAGCGGCGTGGACTCCCGCGGATCGAGGGCCATCGTCGTGGAGTGCAGTCTGTGCGCTGTTTGGTGGAAGAAGCCTCCCGCATGGGCCTTGAACAGCTGACACTCTACTGCTTTTCCAGCGAAAATTGGAAACGCCCGCCACGAGAGCTGACTCTGCTCATGGCACTGCTCAAACAGTACCTCATTGAAGAGCGTCGTGAGATCCAGCGGCAGGGACTCCGATTCCGTGTTATTGGCACCACCAGTGAACTCGACGCGGGCATCCAGCAGGAAATTGCGCGTACCGAGCAGCTGGCTGCAGCTAATCACGGTATGACTCTCTGCCTCGCCGTGAATTACGGTGCCCGCCAGGAGATCACGGCCGCCGTGCAACGCATCGCAGCCTCAGTTCAGACCGGCCAGCTTCTGCCCTCCGAAATCACCCAGCAAACAATCAGCGACAACCTTTCAACGGCGGGTATGCCGGACCCCGACCTCGTGATTCGCACGGCCGGTGAACTTCGAATCAGCAACTTTCTGCTCTGGCAAATCAGCTACGCCGAACTCTGGGTCTCACCGCGCTTCTGGCCGGAGTTCCGCGAAGATGATTTCCGCCAGGCACTCCGCGACTTTGCCACCCGTGATCGCAGATTCGGCGGACTCTCCGTCAAACCTGAAACCACAGGCTGAAGATCCGCTCACAGTTCCCTGCAGGCCCCACGGAAAGATCCAACTATGCTTCGCTGGCGACTGCTCATGTCCTGCCTGCTTATTCCGTCCGTGATCGCACTTTTTATCGCTGATCAGACTCTGGGACGGACCGCCAGCCTGTTTGCGGCGTTCTGTGGTCTGGTCAGCCTGCGTTCCGCATGGGAACTCTGTGATCTGCTCGCAGTTCGCAGCATTCGCCCAAGCTTTGCAGCAGCTGGTCCGCTTGCAGCTCTCGTGACTCTTTTCGGCTGGATTCACCTGCACCTGCACCTCGACACTCGCACCACCCTCCTGCACTCGCTCGGCTGCATCGCAGCAGCCTTCACCGCCGCCTCGCTGTTCCTGCTGTCGCTGGAAGCAGTCCGTTTTGACAGCCCCGGTGTATCGATGGAGTCTCTTGGCGGCCATCTTGTGATACTCTTCTACGCGGGACTGCTCCCGGCCGTCACCGCACAGCTCCGCTGGTTCCCGCGCGAGGAAATTGGCTATTTCGCTCTGGCCTCGATGATCGTCTGCGTGAAGTGCGGCGACACCTGCGCTTACACCTTCGGCCGACTCTGGGGTAAGCGTCGGCTCACTCCAAAACTCAGTCCCGGCAAAACCGGCATGGGTTTCGTTGGCGCACTCGTGGGCAGCACCGCGGGTGGCTGGCTCTGGTTTCGCTTCGGCGGATCGCTCTTCGATGCCTCCCCCAAACCCGCAGCGATCGCGATTGTGTTCGGATATGGCATGAGCATTGGTCTGGCCGGCGTGATCGGGGATCTCTGCGAATCACTGATCAAACGTGATGTGGGCAAAAAGGACGCTTCAGCACTCATGCCCGGATTCGGCGGACTCCTCGACCTGGTTGACAGTCCCCTCTACGCCGGTCCCCTTGCGCTTGCCTGGTGGAGCCTGCTTCCTCCGGCAGTCTGAAAACACAGCAAGCGGCGACTGCGGGCCACCGCAGAGCAGGGCCCGTGGACGGCTCGAGGCAATCCGACAACCCACGGCAATTAAATCTCCCTGCCCGCTGTTTGTGATAAATTCTTTTCATCGACAGCTTGTGTGTTTCTGAGCCTTTCCTAACATGAGCGGCTCAGGGAGCCAAAAACCTTTCCACCAGTCCCTTCTGCCATCCCGTCGCCCATCAAAAGGAAATTTCCATGCCCCAGCCTCTCTGTGGCCCTCGGCGATCGCGCGCCCACGGTTTTACGCTGATCGAACTGCTTGTGGTCATTGCCATCATCGCCATTCTGGTGGCCCTGCTGCTGCCCGCCGTCCAGCAGGCCCGCGAGGCAGCCAGACGCACACAGTGCAAGAACAATCTCAAGCAGATCGGCATCGCCTTCCACAACTATCACGACATCTACAACACGTTTCCGCCAGGTTTTGTCTCTCCCTTCGCGAATGGAAACACAACTTCTGAAGTTGGCGTGTATTCGTGGAGCGCCTTCATCCTGCCCCAACTGGAACAGACCAACACATACCAGACATTGAACGTCGGCAACACTCCGCTCTGGGTCAACGCCGCCAATCCAGCCACACGGTTGATCATGCAAACGGCTCTGCCCATGTTCCGCTGCCCCTCTGACACCGGCCCGGTGCTCAACAATTACATCAGCCCCGCCCCTGCTGCCAACTGGTACAACATGAACATCAGCAGCGGCAGCGGCCCGGTGCCAATTGCCACATCCAACTACGTGATGGTCAGCGGAACCGGTGTCAGCACCACGCCGGCGGCCAACCCCACCAATCGCGCCGCATCAGCCTGCCCACCTCTGGGTATCGGTTTTCGTAACTCAAAAATCAGCATGCGTGACATTACAGACGGCACCAGCAATACACTGCTTGTCGGAGAACGCGCCTGGAAATACGGCCCGGTGACCGTGGGTGCCGCCACAGTACTCGGCTTCAGCGCCTCCATCAACGATCAAAGCTCCAGTGCCAACGTCAAATCAGCCGCAATGGCTGCTCTTGGCCTCGGTTACAACGGAATCAACTGGAGTGCCAACAACCTTGTGCACCAAACGCGTGGGTTCAGCAGCGGGCACACCGGTGGCGCCCAGTTCGTACTCTGCGACGGATCTGTGCGACTGATTAGTGAAAACATCGACTACCGCGTCACTGACAACGCAGCACTCACAGATATGTCGCAGCATGTCACCTCGGTCTATGCCCGTCTGCTGGTGCGCGAAGATGGTCAGGTAGTCGGCGAATTCTGATTCGAAATCCCTGCTCTTTCAGCAATCCTCAGGAACCTGCTCGTGCTGAATAAACCCCTCCCCCATACTCTGCTGTGCCTCGCGGCGTTCCTGTTCATCGGCTGCGGCCGGAGTGATCTGCCGGAACTCGGTGACGTCTACGGACAGGTGACGCTCGACGGCAAGCCCGTTGCAAAGCTCAACATCCTGTTCACTCCCGAAAAAGGTCGGGCTGCCGGTGGTGTGACCGACGAAGAAGGCCGCTACGAACTGAAGTACCTCGAAGGTTACTCCGGTTCAAAAACCGGACCTGCAAAGGTCACTTTCGAATGGGAACCGGGAGTCGAGCCCACCGCCAACGTTCCTGCAAGGTACATGAAGGACGGCTTTGACGTCGAGGTGAAGTCCGGTTCCAACGAATTCAATTTCGAAATGACTTCGAACTGATCCCGCTGACCTGTCTGCCATCGTTCTACAAAATCGCCAGAGGGTTCCTCGGGGGTTCAAGCGTACCCCGAGTTACCCCCACACGGTTCATTGCCTGCAGCGATCGCCAAACGTGTTCACCCTGAGCGTTCCCGGCCAGCAGGGCCCGGTACAGCCGCACCAGCTCAGCCAGTTCCCCCGGCGTCTCACGCAGCAGTTCAATCCGAAACCGCCTCACTCCCGCCTGCAACAGCTCAGGAACAATTTCGGCCGAACTCTGAGCGACCGCGTTGAATAAGGTATTTCGACAGCCAATGTCAGCGGTCAGCGGATGCGCCAACCCCATGCGATCCCGTAACTCCACAACATGTACGTCGCATGGCCGTCCGCAATTCGTCTTATTCGTACCGGGTGAAAGCATCGCACAAAATACACAATGCTCCATGTGAAACATCGGCATGTGCTGGTGAATCACAACCTCCAGCCATTCTCCGGGTACAAGCCGCACCAGATCCATCAGCTGGTCCCGGTTCAGGTCATAACTCGGAGTCAGCCAGCGGAGACCACGCTGCTTGAGCTGCAGAGCCGTAAGCTCATTCGCAGCGTTCAGTGAATAATCACCGGAAGCTGCAACGCCCCGCTCGCGAAACCACGCCACTCCGCTCAGATTCCGCACCAGTACTCCATCCGGCTGAGCCTTTTCCAGCATGCGGAACATCCCCGTTTCTCCGGGCTTCTGAATCCGGGGTGTCGCAAGATCCAGCGGAATACCGGCGTCTCGCGCCAGTCGAACAGCTTCCCGATACTCCCGCAGATCCTGAAAATCTGCCAGCAGCCAGTCAACACCGCCACCGACATTCCCTCCCGCAGACAGTTGCAGGGCCGCTTCCAGCTGCTGTAGCGTCCGACACATCAGCACCAGCTGGGGAGCCCTCTCGGCACATGCAATGCCAGCGCCAGCAGCCTGAGCCAGCTCAGAGCGCAGACGCGACACCGCTCCTTCTGCCGCAAGCATTCGCGAGGGCCGCGGTAGTGAGGCCTGCAGCTGGACCAACATCTCTCTGCGAACTTTCCCCAGCAGACTCAGGGGAATCATCGGCGTTCCCGACAGCTCGCACTCCAACCCCCGCAGTTCAAAGACTGTCCCACCCAAACGCCCCAACTGCTCTCGCAGCAAATCCTCACTCGCCGCGTGCCTAACAGCAGCTTCGAGTACCTGGTCGGACTCCACATCACACTGACAACCATTCTCCGACAATCCACGCACCCGCAGACGCGATCCTGTCACTGCCGTGACTGAGAGCATCAGGCCGACGCGACGCCGGGGATCTGCCACCTCAAACGTCCGCCGCAAACGCTGATTCAGCCGCGGATCATCCGTTTTCCAGACCCGCTGTCCCCGCTGAAGTCGATGCAGATCGATCGCGGATGATTCAAACGTGAGTTCCGCCACGCCGGACTCAACCATTCCCGACTGCTGCTGCCCCCCAACAGCCACATGATAAACACGTCCCCCCTGTTCCTCACCGGCAGCTCTGTCGCCTTCAAATACCACACCGTCCCCCGCCTGAATGGGGTATTCGAGCCGCACTGCCACGGCACCCCGACGAACGGCTTCCACCACCCCCAGCAAAACTCCACGCTTCGCCGAACTTGTTGCCGGCACCAGCATCTTGTGGTCGCAACCCTGCAGCCAACCCGGCGAAAACCCCCTGGAAAATGACTGCTCAAGCTCCTGAACCCGCCGCCGTGGAAACTCCAGACGCACACCATTCAGAGCGGAATCCAAAGCCTCGCGGTAGTAACTTGTCGCCTGCGCCACATACTCCGGCGTCTTCAAACGCCCCTCAATCTTGAATGACCGAACGCCAGCCACAAGGAGGTCCTGCAACAGCGGATAAGCCGCAAGATCCTGCGGACTCAGCAGGTACTTCTGGTCACCAAAATCCCGCAACTGGCCGTCACAGACAATTTCCCACGGCAACCGGCAGGCCTGCGCACACTGGCCACGGTTTGCGCTGCGACCTCCGAGCGACTCACTCGTCAGACACTGCCCCGAATAGGCAACGCACAATGCCCCGTGAACGAACACCTCCAGTTCCATGTCCGTGCCGGATCTCAGGAGCCTGATTTCATCAATCGACAGCTCGCGCGGCAACACCACGCGTTCCAGCCCAAGCCACCTTGCCTCCTCAATACACTCCGCACTCGTCAGCGTCATCTGAGTGGACGCATGCAGCGACAGCTGCGGACAGATCTCGCGAATCAGACGGGCTGCGCCGAGGTCCTGCACCAGCACCGCGTCCACGCCCGCCGCTGCGAGCCGTCGCACGACTTTTTCGAGCTCCGGCAATTCGGATGTGAACGTCAGAGTATTCAGCGTTACGTAGCGACGTACGCCCCGACGGTGCAGGTAATCCAGAGCGTCATCGAGTTCGGTTTCCGAAAAATTCCCCGCTCTGGCACGCGCGTTGAAGCCGCAGTCGAGACCGAAATACACGGCGTCCGCGCCGTTCTCAACCGCTGCCCGCAGACATGTCATGTCCCCCGCAGGCGCTAACAGCTCTGCACGCTCCCCAACCATCCACACACCCCGTTCCCGCTACAGCCCTGCTGCAAATTGCAGCAACTTCGAAACACTGCTGCATTCTGCTGCGCGAGCCGAGGAAAATCGAGACAGTGGCCGGAGAAATTCCTGAGGGAATCACGGCACAACGATTGCTGTGCTTCTCCTGCGGAGCCGCGTGACATTGGCCCGCCCCGCGACTCCAGCGACAGGCCGCAGGTTCATTCTCCCATGGAAAATGCACCCGGCCTGTTGGCTTTTTGTCACGGAATGATCAGGAACAACCCCACAATTGCTGCGGTCTGCATCACCACCGCCTCGTTGTTCCACGGTATCTGGTAGTGCTTTTTCGGCGCAGGTTCACCAGGACGGTAGTAGCCCAGAGCATACTGTCGCGAATGCACCGGGTTAATCACCATCTGATACGGCAGGCCGACCAGCTGACCGGCAAACCGCCCCGTTGACACAAACGGCTGTACCACCGGGTGCCATGCGTGCCCGTAACGTTCCAGAGCGGGATCTTCGAAGTACAGGGGATAGTGGTAGAAATTGGTCGGCGCCCATTGCAGCACCGCCGGACTCATCTTCCTCGCCACGTACTCACCCTTGTCGAGACGGTTGTCGTAGTCAGAGGGCAGCTGTGTCGCATCGATGTCCCTTAACGCGTAGCTCAGCGACGGCTTGATCGTCCGGATGTCCGTCTTCAGACGACGACTTGACTCCGACTGCTCATCAGCAGATTCCTGGCTGTGAACGGCTGGAGCAACTTCAGGAGCCAGTACAGCGACTGGGCTGGAGTCAAACACGTCCTCCGATGGCTCCGACGGCTGCTCCCACGTGTGATTACTGATGAACTTCCGCAGTGGTCTGCGATCGGGGAAAGTCGACCTGAGATCGGAAGATGCACCTGCATTACGGGACTGCTGGTCGTGTTGGCGAGCCCAGAATTCTCCGGCAGTCTCGAAGGAGGCGAAGTCGTGCAATCCGTCGAGCATGTCGTCCAGATGTGACTGCCAGGCCTCACTCACGGTCTTCTCCCGTGGCTGGTCCCCTGCAATCACCGCCTCAACGGAAATCAGGCAGGCAATCGCCCCCAGCAGACTGCAGCAAATTCTGCCGACTGCCGGGTTCCAGCCAGGCCTGTGGCTAGGACTGCTCAACAGAGTAATTAGGGGCTTCCTGAGTGATGGCGATGTCATGCGGATGATTCTCCCTGACCGATGCCGCGGAAACCTCGATGAATCGAGCCTTCTCGCGAAGCTCCCGTACGGTCCTCGATCCGACATATCCCATGCCGGAACGCAGACCGCCTGTGAGCTGAAACATCAGCGGCTGCAGAGCACCTTTGTAAGGCACACGGCCCTCCACACCCTCCGGCACCAGTTTTGACTGGTCAGCCGCAGCGGTATGTCCCTGCCGATAGCGTTCACTGCTTCCTCGCACCATTGCCCCAAGCGATCCCATACCACGGTAGCGCTTGAAACTCCGGCCCTGGAAAAGAATCATTTCACCGGGACTTTCATCAACCCCGGCCAGCAGCCCGCCAATCATGACTGTTGACGCACCGGCCGCCAGAGCTTTTGTAATATCACCGCTGAAACGAATCCCTCCATCTGCGATAATCGGAATATCGGTTCCGGACAGCCCCTTTGCTGCATTCGAAATTGCCGACAATTGCGGAACACCGATCCCGGAAATGATGCGAGTGGTGCAGATTGACCCAGGGCCAATCCCTACCTTCACCGCATCCGCTCCAGCTTCCGCCAGCGCTCGCGCACCAGCTTCCGTAGCCACATTGCCCGCAATCACCTCAATCTGCAGCCGCCGTTTGATCTCCCGCACCGTCTCAACAACGTTGCGGGAATGACCGTGGGCGCTGTCAACAACCAACACATCCACGCCTTTTTCCACCAGCTGCGCTGCTCTGTCAAGATCAAACACCCCGACCGCAGCCCCCACCCGCAGACGGCCTCGCGAGTCCTTGGAAGCCCGCGGAAACTGCAGGTTCTTATCAATATCCCGGATCGTAATCAGGCCTTTGAGCTGAAAAGCGTCGTCCACAAGCAGCAGCTTCTCAACCTTGTTCTCCAGCAGAATCCGCTCGGCACGCTCCAGACTGGTATCTTCCGGAGCCGTTACGAGGTTGTCCTTTGTCATCACTTCGGCAACAGGGCGTTCTCGCGACTCCAGAAACCGCAGATCCCGGCGGGTAAGAATTCCCACCAGACGACCATTCACCGTAATTGGCACGCCACCGATGTTCCGCTCGTCCATCAGACGTGCAGCTTCGCCGACGGGAGTCTCAGGCGGGAGCGTCACAGGGTCCACAATCACCCCGTGCTCACTCCGCTTCACACGATCCACCTGCATCGACTGCTGATCAATCGACATATTCTTATGGATGATCCCAATGCCGCCAAGTTGTGCCATCGCAATCGCCATGTCACTCTCCGTCACAGTGTCCATCGGACTGCTGATGATCGGAGTATTCAGGCTGATGGTGCGGGTCAGTTGCGAGCCAATGTCCACCTCGGAAGGCATGATCTCGCTGTAACCCGGCTCCAGAAGCACATCGTCAAAGGTCAATCCCCGGTACACAATTCGGTCCTGCATGCCAGCACTCCTCATTCACCGTTTTCCCAGCCTGACTCGTCGGTCTGATCCTGCTCCGGATCCTGCTCCGCCTGATGATCCTCGGAATCGGCCTGGCGAATAATCTCAAACAGACCGTTGGCCAGGCGGATCAGAGTTGCCGGATCCATCAGCTCTGCACGCTCATCTCCCCGCATCCCCAGATGCTCCAGCAGCCTGTCCACGTGACTCTTGTCCAGCTGCCTGCGGTACATTCCGGCCAGCACTCCGCGAACATGCTTGCGACGTTGACTGAAGAGTCGCCGCAGGAAGTCCTGAAAGAAACGCCGATCCGCAATCCGACTGGCTGCTGCCTCGTCCCGCCAAATGCTGACAATGGCCGAATCAACCTTTGGCCGCGGCCAGAAAACCATCGGCCCAAGGCGTCGCAAAATCCGGACTGTCGCCTGCGACTGGACCCATACAGACAAGGCCCCGTAACCGCTCCGGCCTGCCTCCGCAGACATCTTTTCGGCCAGTTCCCACTGGATGGTGCAAACCATCCGCTCCCACGGCAGCTCAGAAGCCAGCAGATTGGAAATCACCGGCGTCCCGACGCTATACGGCAGATTGGCAATCAGCTTCAGCCGCGAATTGGGAATTGCTGCCAAATGCCGGCAGAGCAGGGCAGTGACATTCGGGGAGAGCGTGTTCTTGTTCTTCAGAATGTCCTCGTTGACCAGCTCAACATTCGTGAAGCCGCGTACGGCTTCTGCAGCCAGCGCTGACATATTGCGGTCAATATCAACAGACACGACCTGCCCCGCATCCCGGGCAAGAAACGCTGTCATGCCGCCGGTTCCCGTGCCCACCTCGAGCACCACATCGCGGGGTCCAGGTTCGCCGTGCCGCACCACAAACTCAATCAGATTCACATCGATGAGGAAATTCTGACCCAGATCACCGCGCGGATTGAGCCCGTGCTGTCGGAACAACTCCAGCAGGTGCGATCTTGTCTGCCGCTGCACGTCCTTCATGAAGCCGCCATGCCTTCCGCCGGCAAACCGGAAAGAGCTCCCGTCGGGCCAGAGGAAGCAGAAAACCGCCCCTGCAACAGGTGATCAACGTATTTACCCAAAATGTCGTTTTCCAAATTCACTTCGTCTCCCGAGGAACGCAGCCCGAGTGTCGTGACGGACAGTGTGTGCGGAATCAGGGCCACTGAAAAACGGTCACTCTCGACATCCACCACAGTCAGGCTCACTCCGTCCACTGCCACCGATCCCTTGGGGACCAGCAAGCGCAGCTGGGCAGGGCGGGGATGGAACCACATCACGACCCACTCACCATCACGGTCCACAACCCCGACGCGTGCCGTCCCATCCACATGGCCCTGCACAAAGTGGCCACCCAGCCGAGAATCCGCTCTGAGGGATCGCTCGAGATTGACCCGACTACCCACGCTTAAACGGCCGAGGTGGGTTTTTGCGAGTGTTTCCAGCCCGGCTTCGAACTCGAGCACACCATTGGCACAGGCCACCACGGTCAGACAGCAGCCGGAAATTGAAATGCTGTCACCCAGCCTTGTTTGAGACGCAGAAAAACAGCCTTCATCAGGTGCAATCGACAGGCGCAGTCCGGCAGGCAGCGGCTGAATGGCCGTGACCGTTCCCTGCCCTTCCACAAGCCCCGTAAACATGACGGCCCAGTACGCAACGAACAAAAAAATCCTGGAAAGCCGCTTTGCGATCTTTCAGGGTTCCGCTGCACCCCAGGTGGTGCCGCGGCGAGTGTTGTTGCGGGCGAAGTTTAGCAGGCTCAGGTCGCAATGCACGCCCAGTCGTTCCATTTTCACAGGAACTGCACGAGCGTCCCAACTCGGAAAACCTGAGCCGGTGTACCCTGACTTTCATTTGACTTCGTTCGCAGCACCAGGATAATCCGATCGGGCAGGCTGGAAAAAATGCGCAATGCTGAACCTGCTCCACAACACGCTTCCCCGGATCGCAGCTCTCCGACTTCCTGTCCGCGATCCAATCCCAAGGGTCTACTCATGCACAGTGCTTTTGCCCGCTGCCTCGCCTCCTGCACTCTGCTCCTCGCTGCCAACTCGGCCAGCGCCTGCTGCCTCTGGCCATTCTGCGGCTGGGGCATGGGCTACGGCCCTGCATACCCAATGGCTGCACCAGGCTGGGGCGGCTATTCAACCTACTACACGCCGTGGTACGCAGCCCCCGTCGGCCCGGCATGGAATGGCTGCTGCCCAACTTCCTGCTGCGATCCCTGCAACAACTGCTCCACCGGTGCCTGCGGAACCCCCACCCAA
>JBEAUF010000288.1:0-2559 GCA_041161565.1 Planctomycetota bacterium
CCCCGGCCACATGGATCACGACGCCATTTGGCAGGATAATCCGTAGAACGCTGCGACTGGAGTCGAGTGTATCGGACGGCCTTGCTGGATTGACTTGCCGATCGTCACCCCGTACCTGAACTGCAACAAATGGCAGAGTCGCCAGCGAAGACTTCGTCGCCCGCGCAGTCCGCATCAGGGGACTTGCCCGATGCTGCCCCGACACCGGCGATTCAGCAAGCAACCTCTTCCAGCGGTAGACAGATGCCGCTGATACGCCCAGCTCCGCACTGGCCGCCGCGATCGTCAGTCCAGAAGCCTGCACCCAATCAATCCGCTCACGCCACAACTGCTCCAACCCGCTCATGGACAACATCATCAGGGGGAGTCGGGAAACCGGAGGAAACCGGGATCCAGACTACAGACCCTGACAAGCATGGATTTGTCGGACGCTTACACTCGACGACCACCGCCAGGATGGGTGCCCTGTGGTGTCGTAGCGACTTGCCCAAATCCACTTTCCCCAACGCTCGGAGAGGTTCCCCAACATTCTGTTCTCCACTTTCAGCATCCGGCCCAATCAGCCCCAAGGCCGTCGGAAACCGCCTTGAAGGTCTCGCCCGAGAACCTGCTCGCCCTTCGGACCAGGACGTAGTCCTGAAGTTGTCTGCAGACCGATCCGTGCATCACCCCTGAAGAACGCTCTGACCAGCGTTCTGCGAAAGCAGCCCCAACGGCGGGCCGCTTCATCCCCGCATGGTGAATTCGAGTTGCGTCAGCACCACAGGCACGCATCCTCCGTGGACGGCGACTCCTGCAGACCCAATTCGCCGCTTTCAGACCCCCTCGGCTCGGCCCGCTCTGAAGCCCGAACGCTGACACAAGTGAATGCAACTCAGGCTCCGCACGCATCAACCACGTCCGCCGAGATCGGACACTTACGTACCCAACGGAAGCCCCACCGAGTGCTGACGTCAAAACCGGTGAAATTGCGGATAACGAACCCGGCGTTCCGATTTCCCGCCACGCCGTTCCCTTCGTAATTCTTCCGTCCCGAGGAAACATTCCCGGCAATCTCAAATTGATGCTTCGCAGTGCTCCACGTAAACTCCGGAAAACTTGTGACGCGCCAGGCGACTCGGGAATTCATGCCAATGTCAGTTTCAGAAGCAGCCAAAATGGTGTACGACCGCGAACTCAAGGAACGCCTTGAATCCGCGTACCGTGACAAATTCGTCGCGATTGAACCCACCTCGAAGGCCTTTTTTCTCGGAGACACCTTTCTCGCCGCTGCTCTCGCCGCAAAGCAGGCCTTTCCTGGAAGAACATCATTCGTCCTGCGGATTGGTCATGATGCGGCATTTCACATCGGCGGTGCCACGTCATGATGGGATCGATTGACGAAAGAGGCCGAGCACTGCTGGATGTGCAGATCAGCAGAAAACCGAATGCGGAGTGCATGGCCGTCACCACATGGATCGATACGGCGTTTGATGGGCATCTCGTACTGCCTCTCCAGATGATCAAAGATTTCGAACTCGAATCTCTGGCTCAAACGGAAGCCATCCTGGCAGACGGTTCGAAGGTGACGCTCGATGTGTTCTACTGCTACGTCGACTGGTTTGGCGAGCGACGACCAATTCAAATCATCGCCAATGATGGCAGGTATCCACTCCTCGGGACTGAACTGCTCGAAAATCGTATCCTGCATATCGATTACAGAAAGAGAACGCTGACCCTGGACTGACCGCAATAACTCGCTGCCCCCAACCCGTTGCTGCAGCCTCGCGTCCGCTCAGAGCCCGGTCTGTCAGCAGGATCCCTATGTTCCCCTTGACGCGTGGCAGACTCTGACGGTGCACACCTTGTGCGTAAGCGTCCGACAAATCCATTCTTGCCAGCCCCTGTAATCTGGAGCCCGGTGTCTTTCTGGTTTCCGATTCTTTCTGGGGAGGTGGTACATGAGCGAACTGGAGCAGGCGTGGCGTGGGCGGCTGGGGAGGGGGGGCTGCAGGCGTCCTGATTGACGATCGCTGAGGGCTGTGAAGTGCTCGGCGTGTCTGTCGCGTCGGTGTATCGTTGGAGGAAACTGCCGGCGGTGACTCGATCGTCGAAGCTTCAATCGACAACCGTCCAGGCCATCACGCCACGTTCGGCAACGAAGCAGCCGGGTGGGCCGCCGTTTGTGGCGGTCTAGGTGCGAGATCCGCTCCAGCCGGCGCTTGCGGCGAGAGTGGAGAGAGTGGAGAGAGTGGAAAGGAGAGTGCGGCGGGGAGGGGCCCGAGAGAACGTGGAGATCTCGGGCTTCCGTGAGATCTCGAATCTGAACGGCCAGAAATTCCGCGAACTGGGTACATCGATCGCCGATCGTCTTCCGGCAGAATCCCTGACCTCACTGCTGCCGGATAACTGGGCAAAGAGTAATCCGCAGCATGTGCTTGTGCATCGCATTGATGAATCCCGCCGGGCTGCCAATCGAAAACGCGCTAAGCGTGAAAGTCGCCGTCGTCTTGCGACACCCCCCGCCGGGACAACGACGCCACCAGCGCCCCCTGATTCACCGCAGACCGCGCCTTCAAA
>JBEAUF010000300.1:0-4591 GCA_041161565.1 Planctomycetota bacterium
TGGCACCCTGGTGCCCCGCCCCTGCCCGCGGCGTCAGCAGCGCGTAGCCAGGGCACTTTACCCGCGGGCTGCCGCCCTGCGGCTCATGTGTGGCGGCAGCCTTCGGTTGCAATTTGGCACCCTGGTGCCCGCGCCTGCCGGCGGCGTCAGCATCGCGTAGCCAGGGCACTTTACCCGCGGGCTGCCGCCCTGCGGCTGATGCGGGCTGCCGCCCTGCGGCTCATGTGCTACTGAAAACGGTGTCCACTGCTCGCTCTCAGTGTTCCAGTGGCAGCAGCAGAGATTCCGTAAACCGGTCGAAGGCGTTTGCGTCGGCTGTGGCATCGATGATTTCGGCTGTTTCACGATCGCTGAAATGTTCCCGGAGTCTGGCCACGTCCGCGTCGCCGATGGCCTGTGGGGCCGATGTCAGGCGGCGGGCGAACCGCAGGGCTTCGGCCCATGCCGGAGACACGGCAGCTTCGAGTGTGGCGAACGAGGCGAGCGGTGCGGTGTCTCGGCCACCCGCTGCGTAGCGCAGCCGCGCGTGTTCAGCCGCATACCAGGCGCGATTTTCGCGGGCCGTGACCCACGCGATCAGCAGTCGCAGTTCGAGCGGTGATTCGCCTTCACGGACCCGTGCCTGACGCTGTGTCCACGCGTCCACAGCCACTGGCAAACCGCTCAGGGCCCGGAACCAGTTGGGGGGCACGATGCCGGGAGTGTCTCCTGCAAGGACTGCAGCGGCGGCTGTGGCTTCCGGGAGCGGTACCAGCGGGGTGCGAGAGCGTGCGGCGGCAACCTTTGCGAGGTAGTCTTCCCAGCTCTCCCAGTCGGGCCGAGTTTCAGGCTGCCGCGGTGCAACCTTCGATTCCACTGCGGCAAATTCGGCGGAGGTTGGTGTGTCGAGAGCCGGATGTTCGTCACCGCCGAAGGACTGATCCTGGGGAATGCCGGTGGAATCGGTCCAGCGATTGACGGCGTTGTAGCGGGAGATCGTGTAGAGCACGTCGATCAGGTTTGCAGGCTTATAGTGGGCCAGGAGTGGTTCGGTTTCGGCCGGACCGAAGCGGTGGGGGCTGAGTGTCAGAGTGCGGGCGGCGGCGAAGGCTGCCCGTTCGGCGGGGGGCTGGAGTTCCCAGGTTCCATCGAGCGCCGCGATCTGGTCTTCCTGCATGCCGGCCCGCCGCAGCTTGAGCTCCTGATGCCCCAAACAGTACTGGCAGTCATTGGCCCGAGACACCACCCAGAAAACGCGGGTTTTAAACGCGTAGTCGGGCTGTGCCTGAAGCGCATTCAACAGGGCGGTGGTGCCACCTGGAGTGGGGCGGGAGGCGGCACCACGACCCCAGCCGGCAATCACAAATGAGGTCCACGAAGGCGGCAGATACAGGCTTCTGAGTCGTCCGTTGTTGACGAGGCTGCGTCCGGACGCCTTCTCGGCATCCGTTGGTGGCGGCAGCGGCAGACGGGATTGTCGCTGCCGCAGCGCTTCCAGCCGCTGCTTCATTTCGGGGCGGGTGAGAGCGGGCTCAACAGCATCCTGAGCGCGGCTCGATGACAGCAGACTGCTCAGCAGGACAGCCGTGACAGCGGACCTGAATACCTGCCGGCCTGAACGATGGTAAGACTTCATGAATTGCTCCCGCGTGCAGATTAAGGTTCACCGTGGAAAGATCGTGATCACCGGAGACGTCCCGACGATGTAAATCACCTTCGACTCGGACTTGTCGCCCGCATCGCCGAACGTCCGCTGCACTCGAATGTGCAGGTTTGAGCCATCTGAAGTTTCTTCATCCCGCAGGATTGCGAAGCTTTTGAGTGGCCGACCTGATTCCCACGCCGGGTCACCAATGGTGATTTCCGGACGCAGGTCAGCCGGTTTTTTGCCGGCTTGCCAGGCTTCCATCGCCTTCTGCACGGAGCTGCGTGCGAGTTCCTGATCCAGCGGCAGTGCCTGTGTTTCGCCACCACCGCAGCCGACAGCCAGCAGCAGCAGGCCCAGCCCCAGCACCAGACACGGTGCGCGCATCAATCCCGATCGATTCCAGCAACACATCAGCGAAGTACTCCGAACAGGTGAATCAGTCAGACAAACCACGTGGCGATGTCGAAGAGTGAATTGCGAGCGAGGAACTGAGGTGGCGAAACGGATCGCGGATGCGGAGCGTTTTCAACCGCAGAGGACGCAGAGTGTCACAGAGAAACACCGGGAATTCAGCAACCCTGTCAACAGGCCAGGCCGTAAGATTCTCCGGTGTGTTCCACCTCAGTTTTTGATGTCATGGCGATCCCGGCTTAGAACTCGCCGAGCACTTCGCCGCCATCGATACTTCCCAGCCCGCGCCATGTGACCATGGCCAGGTTATCAGAAACAAATCGCACTCCACCATCACCCAGCAGAATCTGCACGCCGCCGGTGTGCTGGCTGTTCGCGGTGGTGGCGATGCGTCCCGGCGGGAACATGCAGGAACGTCCGTTCGGGGGCAGCACATGGTTGTACTGGTTTGTGGAGTGATACTGCTGGAGCCATGGGCCGCCGACGTTGGAATAGCCCTGCCGTGCCAGATCCGAGATGTTTGCTGCATTGCACTGCTGCAGAGCTTCATCGGCGCTGTTTGGATAAGTGCCGGTGGCGAATGTATCGGTGCGTGGTGAGCTGATCCCGTTGCTGCCGTCACCGGTGAGCTTCTCAGCCATGACGGCGGTGTTGCTGAGTCCGTCGGTGACGTCTGCAAAGCGGATGCGGCGCGTCAGAAAAATCACTCCATTGGCCTGTGGTTGTCCGGCTGCACCCGTTGGGTACATCACAATTCCATTGCCCGCGTTCCAGTAGTAGTTGTTGCGGCCGCCGACTGCGGCCGGCAGTGGCGTTGGATCACTGGGGCAGCGGAATGCCGGCAGCTCGGTCATCCGTGCGAGTGTGTTGTTTGGATGATCAAAGGCCACGTTGAAGTCGATGCGATTGAAGAGCACCGACTGTTCCAGAAACGGCAGCAGCCGCGCGTGGGCGGAAATCGAAGAAATCGTATTGTTCACCGCGGCGATTGGAAAACAGTTGTAAACGTCATGGTAGTTATGAATCGCGATGCCCAGCTGCTTGAGGTTGTTCTTGCACTGGGTGCGCCGCGCCGCTTCGCGAGCCTGCTGTACGGCCGGCAGCAGCAAAGCCACCAGGATGGCGATAATCGCGATCACCACCAGCAGCTCAATCAGGGTGAAACCACGGGAACGGTTTCGAGTTTTCATTGCAAAGTCTCCATGAAAATACAGAGCACGGAATGAATCAGAATCAATCGAAAAAGGACGATCAGGGACAACGCCCTGGAAAGAGCAAGTCAGGTCTGCAAGCAGGTACCGTGGGGTACACCGTCCCTCGCAAATCGCGCCAGACGCATGGCCAGGTGTGGCGTGGCCGAGTGTCTTACAGGGCCACCGGGATGCTGGCGGCGACCACACGCCAGCAGGGCTGGACGTGAAAATCACGGGGCATCGGAGTCGGCGGCATCAGGAGTCGTGCCCAGGCAGGGCAGCTTTCAGCAGAATCGGATCCGCGCTGTTGTGCAGAGGCAAATCCGCTGCCCGGCGCAGGCCGTATCGCTGCGATGCGGAATCAGACCGTGGGCGGGCGAAACACTTCGCCGGCAATCCACACAGCACCGCGTTCGGACTGCGGTGCACTGAGGCTGTCCAGGCACATTTGTGCGGACAGCAGTTTTTCCAGAATGGCCAGATGATCGTTGGCCACGGAGCTGGAGGGAGCAGCGGGAGCGGGCAGCAGCGGTGGTGCCTGTTTACGGCATCCCGGGCCACTGCAGGGGAGCTTTGGAGCGGCAGGCCGCGTTTCATTGTGTCGAGCAGCCGCGGCAATGGCGTCGGCGTGCGCAGGGTTGTGGACGCCGACGACCGGCTTGCCGTTCCGATACAAATAGTGTCCGCAGGTTTCAGCCTGAGCGGCACGATTGGCAAACACCAGAACGATGCTGAAGCACAACCATGTTAGCACGTGACGCGGCTGAAGAATCCGCGTGCAGGCACGTTGCAGAGTTGTGGTGGCGACAGCCATGGAGAGGCAAATGGGTCTGATGATGGGAGAGTGACGGGGAGAAAGCCGGCGTCGCAATTGATATACGACATTTGCGCCCATTCCTGCCAGCCAAAATTTTGGAAAATTAGTCCGAAATCGGGAAAATCATGCGGCAGGGGCTTTAGCGGTGGGCGTGGAACGGTCATTTGGAGGCGGAGCCGGGGTGAGACCGTCCGGGGCGCGCGATGGTAAACCGAGATGGCAAAAGTACGACAAACCGCGATGAGCCGCTGGGCGGGAACACATGAGCCGCAGGCCGGGATCACATGAGCCGCAGGGCGGCAGCCCGCGGGTAAAGAGCCCTGGCGAGAGAGGAGAGCGTAGGAAGTTGAGAGGAGACGGAAGTGAGAAGTGAGAAGTGAGAAGTGAGAAGTGAGAACGCGCTGAGTTGGTGGGCGGGCACACATGAGCCGCCGGGCGGGAGCCCGCGGGTAAAGAGCCCTGGCTACGCGATGCTCACGCCGCGGCCACGGGCGCGCACCAAGGTGCCGAATCGCAACCCGGGGGCTGCCGCCACACATGAGC
>JBEAUF010000348.1:0-6738 GCA_041161565.1 Planctomycetota bacterium
GGGCACCAGGGTGCCGAATCGCAACCGGGGGCTTCCGCCCGCCCGCTCAGGGGTTGGCAGGGGTGGGCACCAGGGTGCCAGAATCGCAACCGGGGGCTTCCGCCCGCCCGCTCATCCGTTCTTACTTCCGTGTTCTCCTCTCCTCTCTACTTTCCACCCTCTCCTCTCTCGCGCAGCGTCGGGCTGCCGGCCGTCCGCTCGGGAGGTCCACAGCCGCAGTTCGCACTACGGCCGCCAGTTCCGTCTGTCTCGTTTCCGACGGATCGCCTGGACACTTTGCGGTGGACACCGGCGGATTACTGGAGACAATCACCGCCAACTCATTCCTGTTCGCCACCCCAGTCGTCGGCTTCCCCCATGCGATTCCCTTGTCTGTTGACTGTGCTGTTAGTTCCCTCCGTTCTGATCGCTGCGGAGCCCACGCTGGAGACCGTTCGCATTCCCATGCGGGACGGCATTCTGCTGACTGCCGATATTCATCGTGATCCCGCAGCAGCATCTGGCCCGGTACTGTTGATGCGGACCCCTTATGACCGCACCAAACAGCAGGCGCTGGCGAAACGCCTGACTGCCGCTGGGTTTGTGTTTGTGGCACAGGACTGCCGGGGCAAGTTTGCTTCCGAAGGACTGCTCGCGCCGTACAACAATGAAGGTCAGGATGGTTTTGACACCATCGAATGGATTCACCGTCAGCCGTGGTGCAACGGCCGCATTGGAATGCTCGGCGGGTCTTACGTGGGCGCTGTGCAGTGGCAGGCGGCTGTCGAACGGCCGCCGGGGCTTGCGGCAATCGCTCCGCAGGCCACATGGACCAGCTTCTACAACAATCTCTATCAGGGTGGTGCCGTGCGGTTGTCGCTGATCGCCGGCTGGATGGCAGGTAATTCCGCCAAACCCGAGGGGGTTTCTCCGCGGGATCTGGATGAAGCCCTGTTCCAGCTGCCGCTCAGCGATGTCGACACCGCAATCGGCTGGCCCATGCCGTGGCTCGATGCATGGCTCACACATCCCCGGCCGGATGGGTTCTGGACCCGCGTTGATCTGGGATCACAGGTGCCGCATCTGCGACTCCCGGTGCTGCATTCCGTGGGCTACTATGACTTCTTTGCTCGGGAATCCGTGAACAGTTTTCAACTGATGCAGCAGGCCGCGGATCCGGAGACTCGGCGGGGGCAGCGGCTGGTGCTCGGGCCGTGGGATCACGGGACGATCGGCCGTTCTCAGGTGGCGGATGTGGATTTTGGTCCCGCTGCAGCAATCGATATGGTTGAACTGCAGCTGGACTGGTTCAAACGCCATCTGCTCAACGACTCTGTTGCCAACGAACGGCCATTCCCTCCGGTGCTCTATTTTTCCATGGGCGACAATCGCTGGCGGGAAGCGGCAGCGTGGCCGCCGGCCGGCTTTCAGCCCACGCCCTTTTATCTGCACTCGGCCGGACACGCAAATTCCCTGAAAGGTGACGGCCAGCTGCTGCGCGAAGCCCCCGCAACCGCTCAGCCACCCGACTCCTTCCGCGCCGATCCTCAGCAGCCGGTGCCGGCTTCGCCGATTACCGACCAGCGTCCGCTCAAGGCCGCCGTGTGGGGCCCTGTGGACCAGACACCGCTCGAATCGCGTGACGATGTGCTGGTCTACACCTCACCGACCATCACGGAACCGCTGGTCTTCGCCGGCAACGTCACGGCAGTGCTCCACGTGAGTACCGATACGCCGGATGCGGACTGGGTCGTGAAGCTGATCGACGTCCATCCCAACGGGTTTGCTCAGAATCTGGTGGTTGGCATCCAGCGGGGGCGTTATCGCCGTTCGCTGCTGGAGCCGGAGCTGCTGGAGCCGGGCCGGGTGTATGAGCTCACCGTGGACCTCGGGCCCTGCGCCGCCACGATCGCACCTGGACATCAGCTGCGAGTGGATGTCTGCGGTGCGCTGTTTCCCCTGTATGATCGCAACCCCAACACGGCCGCCGGGATCTTTGGAAAGGACACCGCCGTGGCCGTGGAACAGGTGCATCACAGTCCCACCACTCTTTCGCGGCTGATGCTGCCACTGCAAACACAGGAGCAGCCGTGATGTGTGCGGTGCGTGTTCGCCGGGGGCCGGTTTCGAACCTGACGGTGCTCGCCACCGTGCTGGCTCTCACTGCCGGTGCCCTGCAGAACTGCTTCGCCGTGTCGCCTGCCGCTCCCGTTCCCGCTCCGCAGACACCCGATTCACCGCCCGGGCCCGCCGCGGATCCCGCTGCCGACAGCCCCGCAGAAATCCTCTTCGCCCGCCGCATTCAGCCCACCCTCGCGGCCCGCTGCCTGCCGTGTCATGGACTGGGCGATGAGCCTCCGGCCGGAGGACTCGACATGCGGTCGCGTTCGGGCATGGAACAAGGCGGCGATAGTGGGCAATCGCTGATCGGGGCTTCCCCGGCTGCAAGTCCGCTGCTGCTGGCTGTCAGGCGAAAATCGGATACGTGGTCCGCCATGCCGCCGAAGGAAGCCGATCGGCTCAGCCCCACCGAAATTGCCTGGCTGGAAGAGTGGCTGGCGGCCGGTGCCATCTGGCCGTCGGCCGATCGTGTGCAGCAGCTGCAGCGGGAACACGCTGAGGAATGGGGGGTGGAGGACGGAGTGATGGTGCAGACCTCGGGCGGGCTTTCAGCTGCCTGGACGCAGCGCCGCTATTCCCCGGATGGTCTCTGGGCATGGCAGCCTGTGCAGCGTCCGGCGACCGCAGCCACGGGTTCTGCCGCCATCGATGAACTGCTCAGCCGACATCAGCCGGCCGGCCTGCAGACGGCCCCGAGGGCTACTGCGGAAACGCTGATTCGCCGCCTGCACTTCGACCTCACGGGACTCCCGCCCGATCCCGATCAAATCGCCGCATTTGCCGCCGAATTTGCCACGACCCCGGAACCCGCCTACCAACGGCTCGTGGAACAACTTCTGGCCAGCCCCCATTATGGCGAACGCATGGCTCAGCATTGGCTGGACGTGGTGCGCTACGCGGATTCATCAGGTTTCGCCAACGATTACGAACGCGGCAACGCGTGGCGCTACCGTGACTATGTTGTTCGGGCTTTCAACAGTGATAAGCCGTTTGATCGGTTTATTCTTGAGCAGCTGGCGGGCGACGAATTGACTCCGGCCGATGCTGATCCCGCAGCCGCTGCAGAAAACCTGATCGCTCTCGGATTCCTGCGCATGGGGCCCTGGGAACTGACGGGCATGGAAGTGGAACTGGTGGCGCGTCAGAGGTTTCTGGATGATGTCACCAACAGCGTCGGAGAAACATTTCTGGCTCAGCCGCTGCAGTGTGCCCGCTGCCATGATCATAAGTTTGATCCGATCCCCACCCGCGACTACTACGCGATTCAGGCGGCCTTCGCCACCACACAGCTTTGCGAACGGCCGGCCGCATTTTTGCCGGAAGAAAACACGTCCGGGTTCGACGAACGTCGCTACCTCGAACAACGCGCCGCTGATCACGAAACAGCACTCCGCGAAATCGATCGGATTTTGCTTGACAACGCTGAAGAATGGTATCTTCGCGAAGGACGGGATCCGGGAATCTGGCGGGCTGCCGTGGCCGCGGCCAGTCAGGTTTCCGCGGGCAACCGCAGGCTGGTTTCGGACGTGTTTTCTCGGGCCCGCAGTCAACTCCTCAGGCAACAGGTCCCCGAAAGCCACTTCCCGCCCAAACTCGTGGGACTGACTCCCGATCAGCTGGGCCTCGAACGTGTCGCCCGCAAGGGACTGGAACGCCTGAAATGGGCCCTTGACCGCTATGAGCCGTTTGCGTTGTCCGTTTACTCCGGCCGCACGCCGACGTTGCGGAGTGTCAACGCACCGCTGCGGATCCCCGCGGATAATCGCAGCGGTGGTGAACTGCAGCAGACCCATATCCTGACGGGCGGCGATCCGTTTTCGCCGGCCGACCGCGTGGACCAGGGAGTGCTTAGTGCATTGTCAATTGCCCACGTCAGCACTCCGCCGCCTGCCGACGCCATCTCCGGTCGCCGCCTGGCCCTTGCCAAATGGATTGCCGCCCCGGATAACTCCCTCACCGTCCGCTGCATTGTCAATCGCGTCTGGATGTGGCATTTTGATCGGCCGCTGGTACCGGGGCCCAATCATTTCGGGAGCAGTGGTGGCCGGCCGGAGCACCCGGAACTGCTGGACTGGCTGGCAGCGGAATTCGTCGCTGGCGGCTGGTCCGTCAAACACCTGGCCCGGCTGATACTCAACAGTGAAGCCTGGCGTCGCAGCAGTGGTCTTGCAGCTGATGGAGATTCGCGTGATCAGCGTGCGGCTCGCGAACGGGCCTATGCTGTGTTCCGCCAGCGCCGACTGTCGGCGGAAGAGTTGCGGGACGCGCAACTGGCGGCCAGCGGCGAACTCAACCGAACGCTCGGAGGCATCCCCAATCGACCGGAGATTCCGGCGGCGGCCGCTCTGCAGCCGCGGCAGGTGATGGGCACATTTGCCGAAGCGTGGACAGCCAACCCGCTGCCAGCTCAGCGGCACCGGCGCTCGCTATATGCCCTGCGGCTGCGAGGGCTGGCGATCCCCGCTCTGGAAGTCTTCGATGCTCCTGCCACCGACCTGTCCTGCGAGCGGCGGAATGTGAGCACCACAGCGCCGCAGATTTTTGCACTCTTCAATAGTCAGAACAGTGCTTCCCGGGCTCTCGCACTCGCTGCCCGTGTGCTGCAGGAGCATCCGGCTGACGAACACGCCGCGATTCAACGGTGTTATCTGCTGCTCTTTGGACGCGGCCCGGAATCCGCGGAACTGCAGGCCTGCCATGAACACTGGCAGCGGATGCTCCCGCCGCAGCAGCAGCTGCAGTTCCCCCGGCAAACGGTCCCTTTGGAAGCCGTGCGGGAAGCGGTGGAAGAGAACACGGGCGAACGCTTTGTGTTCCGCGAACGGCTGCACCCGCACGTCGACTTTATGCCGGATCTGCAGCCGGCCGATTGTGACGCCCGCACCCGGGCTCTGGCGGACGTCTGTCTGGTGCTGATGAACTCCAGCGAGTTTTTGTATGTCGACTGAACTGTGGCCGAACCTCACCGAAATTCGCCGCCGGGAAGCCCTGTATGGTCTCGGAGCCGGCCCCGGCAGCCTCGCACTTTCTTCCCTGCTGGCCGCAGCAGACAGCGACACGGAACGTTCCCCGAATTGCCACTTCCCGGCAAAAGCGGAGAACGTCATTTTTCTGACGATGGAAGGTGGCCCGTCGCACATTGATACCTTCGACCCCAAACCCAAACTGAACCAGCTGCACCTGCAGGAATTCATCAGCGAGGGCCGACAGAAGTCGGCGATGGAGTCCGGGCGGAGGTATTACGTTCGCAGTCCGTTCCGCTTTATTCGAGCCGGTGAATGCGGCGCGGATCTGGCCGAAAACTGGGAACACCTCGCCACCGTCGCCGATGAACTCTGCTTCTATCGCGGCTGCCAGGTCGACAGCGTGAATCACCCCGCAGCCATGTATCAGCTGCATACGGGCAATCGCTTTGGTGGAGATCCGGCAATCGGTGCCTGGACCGCCTACGGCCTCGGATCACTCAACCGCAACCTCCCGACCTTCGTCGTCCTGCCGGAAATTAGTCAGCCGCAGGGTGGACCGGCGAACTGGAGCAATGGTTTTCTGCCGGCGCAGTTTCAGGGCACGCCGCTGCGACCAGCCGGCGATCCGATTCTGGATCTGCAGCCGCAGCCCGGAATCACTCGCAGCCATCAGCGCCGCAATCTTGATCTGCTCGCAATGCTCAACCAGCGGCACGCAGAACGGCATCCCTGGAACGATGAACTCACTGCCCGCATGGCCGGCTATGAGCTGGCGTTCCGGATGCAGATGCAGATCCCCGAGCTGCTCGATCTGACCGGTGAAGACCGCCGCACCGCAGAACTCTACGGCCTCGACAGGCCGCACACGCAGGCGTTTGGCCGCAAATGTCTGCTGGCCCGCAGACTGGTGGAACAGGGCGTGCGGTTCGTGCAGCTGTTTCATGGCACATGGGACAGTCATGATGCGATTGAACGGGCGCATGGCAGCCTTGTGCGGAGTGTTGATCAGCCGATTGCCGGTTTGATCCAGGATCTGCGTCAGCGAGGACTGCTGGAAAAAACTCTGGTGGTCTGGTGCGGCGAATTCGGACGCTCGCCCGACAACGGTGTTCGCGGCGGCATCGCCTGGGGCCGCGATCACAACCCCGCTGCCATGACCATCTGGCTGGCCGGTGGTGGCTGCCGTGCCGGACAGACCGTCGGAGCAACTGATGAGCTCGGTCAGTCCGCTGTGGAAACGGTGCACCACATTCGCGATTTCCACGTCACCCTGCTGCGACTGCTCGGACTGGATGACAACCGCCTCACCTGGTACCACGCCGGCCGCTTTAAACAACTCAGCCAGTTCGGCGGGACTGTGATTGAAGGCCTGCTGTGAAGTGCGTCTGCTGTGTCATCCCGCGGGCAGAGGTGCGCACCAGGGGGCAAACACAACCGAGGGCTTCCGCCACGCATGAGCCGCCGGGCGGGAACGCGTTGAGACGCAGGGCGGCAGCGCATGAGCCGCAGGGCGGCAGCGCGTTGAGCCGCAGGGCGGGAGCCCGCGGGTAAAGGCCCCTGCAACGCGCCGCTGCCGCCGCGTGCAGGGGTGGGGCACCCTGGTGCCAGAATCGCAACCGGGGCCTTCCGCCACGCCTGAGCCGCAGGGCGGGAGCCCGCGGGTAAAGAGCCC
>JBEAUF010000424.1:0-9905 GCA_041161565.1 Planctomycetota bacterium
TCTCACTTCTCACTTCCTTCTCCGCTCCACGCTCCACGCTCCACGCTCTACGCTCTCCGCCCTCGCGCCGCGTCCCGCCCCGCGGCTCCGGCGCGGTCAGCAGCGGGAGCAGTGTTCTGAGCGGGCGGGCGGAAGCCCCCGGTTGTGTTTGGGCACCCTGGTGCCTGAGCCCTGCACGCGGCGTTAGCAGCGCGTAGGCGGGGCACTTTACCCGCGGGCTGCCGCCCTGCGGCTCAAGCGCGTCCGCGGCGTCAGCAGTGTTCTGAGCGGGCGGGCGGAAGCCCCCGGTTGTGTTTTGGCACCGTGGTGCCTGCGCCCTGCCCGTGGCGTTAGCAGCGCGTCGCCAGGGCACTTTACCCGCGGGCTTCCGCCCTGCGGCTCAGGCGTGGAGGAAGCCTTCGGCTGCGATTTGCACCGTCAGGCGAGCGTACGGGCAGGCAGCCTGCCGGGTGAGGAATTTCCACTGGTGCCGGCTGCGCCTTTGGAGTACTCTGCAGTCAGTGTGTTTCTCCCGACCAGATCTCCGGCGGTTTCTCATTCATGTCTGCGGCATCACGGTCTGCACGGCTGCGTCGAGCGCTTCGCCTGATCCGCGAGCTCTGCAGGCACCGGCAGGGGATATCCATTCTCGACCTTGCTCACTCTGAAGAGCTCAGCGAAAAAACCATTCGCCGCGACATCGCGATGCTTCAGGAGGAGGGTATTCCGATTGAGGAAACGCTGGGCGATCGCGGTCGGCGACTGCTCAGAATTGCCGCGCCTCTGTCCGAGTTGTCCTTTGAATACGACGAGCTGCTCTCGCTGTATCTCGGTCGTCGTCTGCTGGAACCCTTCGCAGGGACACCGCTCTTCGAAGGGATTCACTCCCTGTTTCAAAAGCTGGAACGCCGACTTTTTCGCGAATCCCGTTCTATGCTGCAGGAGCTCTCGGATGGCTTTCATCAGACGCGAATTGGCATCAGCGACTATTCCGACCGTGGCCAGTTGATTACGACCGTGCTGGAGGCCGTCCGCAATCGTGTGGTGCTGCGGCTGCTGTATCGCAAAAACACGGCTCCCGAGGCCTCTGCCTATGTCATTCATCCCTACAGTCTGGTGCATCATCGCGGCGCGCTGTATCTGATTGCGTTCAGCGAGTCGTCGGCGGCGATGCGGCACTTCAAACTGGACCGAGTGAAATCCGCAGAACTCCTTGAACGTCACTTCAAAACGCCGTCGGATTTCGATCCCCGCAAATACCTCGAACAGGGTTTTGGCATCTTCAGCCCAGCTGGCCGAACGTGGCGTGTGCGGATTCACTTTGCCGCTGCTGCTGCCGCTGCCGTGAGTGAATCGCAGTGGCATCCCAGTCAGGAACTGCAGTCGCATGCTGATGGCAGCCTCACACTGCAACTCAAACTTCGTAATCTCGAGGAAGTCCGGAGCTGGGTGCAGAGCTTCGGACCACTCGCGCGGGTGCTCGAACCGGAAGAACTCGTGGATGCCATTGTGCGGGATCTCACAGCCGCGCTGCAGTCCTATACGCAGGGTTACGAGGTTCAGAAATAGGCACCGTGGCTTCCGCCCTGCGGTTCAAGCGCGGTCCGCAGCGTCAGCAGTATTCTGAGCGGGCGGGCGGAAGCCCCCGGTTGCGTTTTGGCACCCTGGTGCCCACACCTGCACGCGGCGTCAGCAGGGCGTTGCCAGGGCTCTTTACCCGCGGGCTTCCGCCCTGCGGCTCAATCGCGGTCCGCAGCGTCAGCAGTATTTTGAGCGGGCGGGCGGCAGCCCCCGGTTGCGTTTTGGCACCTTGGTGCCCGTCCCCTGCCCGTGGCGTTAGTAGCGCGTGGGCGGGGTTCTTTACCCGAGGGCTTCCGCCCTGCGGCTCAGGATGCTGCCGCCCTGCGGCTCAATCGCGGTCCGCAGCGTCAGCAGTATTTTGAGCGGGTGGGCGGAAGCCCCCGGTTGCGTTTTGGCACCCTGGTGCCCGTCCTGCCCCGTGGCGTAAGCAGCGCGTGGGCGGGGTTCTTTACCCGCGGGCTGCCGCCCTGCGGCTCAGGATGCTGCCGCCCTGCGGCTCAAGGGCGGTCCGCAGCGTCAGCAGTATTTTGAGCGGGTGGGCGGAAGCCCCCGGTTGTGTTTTGGCACCTTGGTGCCCGTCCCCTGCCCGTGGCGTTAGTAGCGCGTGGGCGGGGTTCTTTACCCGCGGGCTTCCGCCCTGCGGCTCAGGATGCTTCCGCCCTGCGGCTCAGGACGCTTCCGCCCTGCGGCTCAAGTCGCCTCAGGCGGCTTTGGGGCGTTTCCTGCGGCGGGCCGGGCGACGGTAGAGCAGTGAGTTGCCCTGTTTGCCGGCCAGTTCAAGGAATTCCATGCGGCGGAAGCACCATGCGGCTTTCTGTGCCAGCCACCGCGGGATGTCGCTGGCTTCAGCGAGCTGTGCAGTGGAGAAGACATCCGGCAGACTGGCGTCCGGCAGCAGCAGCTGCCACAGGTCGGCAGCCGTCTGCACGGACAACTGCTCGTGAATCGACACCAGTCGACGATCCTGAACGTGATAGCGTTTCTTCCATGAGCTGCGGGCCGTCGGCGGCAGCCGCAGCTCCTCCTGCTCAGTCAGCACAACATCCAGCTGCAGACGCGGACTGGGGAAGACGCCGAAATGCACCAGCTCGAGAAAAATATGTGCCGGCTTCTGCTTCGCAGGACTCCGCCGCGAACGCACTGGTGGTTCATCGGGATGCCGCAGCGTAGTGACCCGGCGGACCGCCACCAGCGGCTTGACAACGGTGACTGAATGACCCAGCCGGAGCAGATCACGGACTTTGTCGCGGATGGCAGCGAGCGATGCGCACTGAATTTCGATGAGCCGTCCCGAGTCATCAACGGCGTCGATCCGGTAGCCGTCGAGGGAAACTTCGTGGCGATCAACGTCCGCCACGTAATGCTCACGAAGCTGTCTGTGCAGTGAAGTGGCCAACCCGCGGACCTCCTGTCCGGCTGTCGATTGAACGGTCGCGACTGAGAAAGCCGCTGGCGCTACCTGATGTCCTTCAGGCAATCGATACCCATGTAGATCACGATCGCTGCGGCGAGGATGAAGAGCACATCAAACGTGGTCTGACCGCCGAACGGAACCGACGCAGCAATATCGGCAACAGCCAGCAATGCCAGCAGCCCCGCAACTCCCATGGAACCGAACACGATGCCCTGGGAACTTCCCGCCATAGTTACTTCTCCGCAAAGATCCGCAGCCAAAACCAGTCGGCCGGGGATGAATCGACAATTCCAGCACTCGCCTGAAAGTCTAGCTCATGGAGCGGGGGAATTTCGACAGAGAAATTGTGGAAAATCGGGCGGATTTTCTCTGGAACGACTGTTCGGAACGACTGTGCCGGACCGCCGGGAAGCTGGCAAACAGCGGGACAGAGCACGTGATCAAACCCGCTCGGAAGATCCGTAAGTTGTTGGAAGGAAATGGTTTATGGATGGATTTCGGCTTTCGTGGCAGGGCCTGCGGGAGCATCTCGCGGGCTGGCCATGCGAGCCGTTTTTCCCGCTGCATCCTCGCTCCCCAAACCCGGTTTCTGTAGGTTTTCTCGCTGCGTCACTGTAGACTGTTCACAGTGCGGGGCACAGTTCGTGGCCTGTCGGCTGTCCTGGTCCACACCAATCAGGAGCGCTCAATGTCGTCCGGAATCCTGACTCAGGTCCCTGGTTTGCAAAGTCTGCTGGATCAGTGTCAGCGCCGCGTACGGCTGCACTCCACCGCACGGGGACTTGCCGAGACGGTCAGTGTGCTGCTGGTCAGTCTGCTTGTCGCCTGCCTGCTGGACTTCCTGGTGGTGCTGCCTGGCACCTTCCGCTGTTTGCTCCTGGGGCTGGTGGTTGCGGGCACCACAGCCAGCGCCTGGTTCCGCCTGCTGCGACCGCTCACCCATCGTTTCCCCCCGGAAGAGCTTGGTGCCGCCGTTGACCTGCGATTCCCCGATCTTCAGGAATCTCTGGCAACCCTGATATCGATTCACCGCGCCCCGCAGACTCTTTCTGATGCGGGTTCCGAAGTCATGCAGCAGCGTCTGCAGCAGCATGTCTCGCAGCGGGTGCAGGCCATTCGTCCGCATGAGGTTGTGGATGTGCAGCCCGTCGTTCGTCGCGCCACAACCGCGGCCATGCTGCTGCTGCTGGTGCTCATCCCCTTCCTGTTCTGGCCCGCTGCATCTCAGCTCCTGCTGCGACGACTCTTCACGCCCTTCGCCAACCTCGAAGCCCCAACCAATCTGTACTTCGAAGTCCAGCCGGGCGATCACGTCGCCGCCACCGGCTCCAGCATCCCGTTTGCCGCACGACCGCTCTGGCGGACCAGCCAGCCCGGTTCCCGCCCGGAGTCTGTGGAGCTTGAAATGCAGGCCGCTGATGGTCACGTCGAGCACCTGCCGATGCTCTGGGATGAAACCTCCGGAACCTTCACAGCCTCGCTGATACAGGCCTCTCAGTCGCTCAAGTATCGCGTCACCGGTGCGGGTGCAGCTTCGCCGTGGTACCAGCTGATTGTCGCCGATCCTCCGCGAATCCTCACCGCCGCGCTCCAGGAAACACCTCCGGCATGGACCAATCGACCGGTGCAGATTGTCGACGGCGTTGTCGGCGACATCACTGTCTTTGAACGCAGCGACATCCGGATTCAGGTCAGCTTCAGCAAACCCATCCAGCAGCTGCAGCTGGAATGGCTCGACTGGGAACCGCTCCTGTCACCTCCTCCGGTCGCTGCCGTCGGCGGTCCAGCCGGTAACATTCCCGCTTCTCCCTCCGACACGGCCACTCCGGCCCCCCCGGAACAGCTCCCTGAAGAGCTGGCTGCAGCCGCAGCCGGTGCGGCCATGGCCGGAGCACCTGCGGACGCTGCGGACGCTCGTCCGGACTCCGTCCCCGCCGCGCTCCGACCGGTCGTCCCCGAAGTCGCGATGGCTGCGGACCGCCTCTCCGCCGTGCTCCGCTTTCAGGCACTCGGCAGCGGCCGTTTCCGCTTCCATGCCGCAGACGAATACGGTCTGACGAACAGCAGCGAACCTGACCGCCGACTGCTCGTCACGCCCGATGCCCCACCCGTCCTCAGCGTCACCGGTCTCACGGATGGGCTCGAAGTACGCCCCGACGATATTGTTCCCATCAACTGCCGCGTCATCGATGACGTCGGAGTGGGCCTGCTCGAACTGCACCTGCGAAAGAACCAGGACGCGGTGCGAGTGATCCCGGCTGTGCCGCTGGATCACGGATCGCCCGACGTCACCCACGAATTTCGGCTGGACCTGCAGACGCTGGGCGTCAGTCAGGGTGATACCGTGGAATTTCGCGTGCGGGCGGCGGATGAGCGGCAGATTCCCGGGCCCCAGGTGGTCTGGAAAGGCCCGTGGTCCATTCGCATCCGCGATGACGCCGAAGCACTCGGACGTCAGGCACTGCGGCAGGCCGACCAGCAGCTCATTGACTCCCTCAAAGCCATGTCTGAACAGCTTGGCAAAGACACCACCACAGCCGCTCAGCTCCGTGATCAGGCCCAGCGCGACTGGAATGCTGAGGCCCGCCAGAACGCGCGCGGACTCAGCGAAAAAGAACAGACCCAGGGCAACGAACTCCAGCGGCTCGCTGAACAAACCGGCGAACATCCGCTGATGCAGAAGCAGGCCGCAAAGCTCGCAGAACTTGCTCAGAACGTCCGACAGAACGTCCCCGAACTGCTCGATCAGGCTGCAGCCGCCGAACGTGACCCCGCTGTCAGGGACCTCCAGCAGGCCTCCCACGAACTCAACCGCAGCCGTGATGAACTCAATCGCACCATCGAGGAAATCCAGCGCGCCGCCGAGCTCGAACAGGACCTCGCTGACCTCAATCGACTCGCACTCGACGCCGAAAAACTCGCCGCAGACTCCGAAAAATTCCAGCAGCAGCGTCAGGCCGGACCAGAGGCCGGACAACAACCCGAAGAATTCAATCAGCAGCTCGCGCAGGAACGCCAGCGGCTGCAACAGAAACAACAGGAAGTCAGTGGCGACCTGAATAACCTCCTCCAGCGCAAACAGGAACTCCTCCAGGCCGCCCGCGAAGCGCAGCTCGATCGCGCCGCCGAAGCTGCTCAGCAACTTCAGGACCTCGCACGCCGCCAGCAGAACCTCGCCGAAGGAGTCGGCGAAGAAGCCCGTGATGCCGCTCGCGATGCTCAGGAAATTGCCAATCAGCTGCAACAGGCACGCAACGAAGCCGAACAGCTCGGACGCGAAATCGCACAACAGGCCAAAGATGTCCAGCAGCCCGCCGTCCAGCCACTCGATGATGCCCTCCGCGAACTCCGCCAGGGAAACCTGGAACAACCACAGCAGAATATCGAAGACGTAAGCCAACAGCTCGACAATGCCGCCGAACAACTCGCCAATCACCCACAGCCTGAAAATGCTCCCAAACCCGGCGATGCTCCCAAACCCGGCGATACCGACCAGCCCGCTGCCAACCCGGCACCACAGGACCCGGCCGCCAAAGCCGCTCAGGAGGCCGAACAACAAAAAATCAATGAGCAAAACGCCAAACGACAGCAGCTCGCGCAGCAGGCCGAACAACTCGAAGAACGACTCAATCAGCTGAATCAACAGGTCCGCGAACTCGCGGAAAACCGCGGAGCACAGCCGCCCGCTGATCCCCAGGAAGGCCAGCCACAACAGGGTGCACCGGAACAGGGGCAGCCAGAACAGGGTGAACCACAGCAGGGTCAACCGCAGGAAGGTGCACCGCAGCAGGGTCAGCCACAGCAGGGTCAACCGCAGCGGGGCGAACCGCAGCCCGGCGAACCACAGCAGGGACAGCCGCAGGAGGGTCAGCCTCAGCAGGCCCAGCCGCAGCCCGGCGACGCTCAGCAATCCCAGCGGCCGCAGCCGCAGCCGAATCCTTCGCGTGAGGCGGCTGAAAATATGGTTCGCCAGCTTGACCAGCTCGCCGCTGCCGCGCGTGAACAGGCAGACGCCCTGCAAAACGCTCCTGCCGCACCCCAGGGAGCTCGCAACAACGCCGAGCAGGCCGCACAGCGCGCGAACGAAGCTGCTCAGAACGCCCAGGCTGGCCAGTTCCAGCGGGCTTCTGAGCGAATGCGGCAGGCGGCTGCTGAATCTTCCGCCGCCGCAGATCAGCTCGAACAGGCTCCGTTGCAGGATCGTCAGGCCCAGCTGCGTCAGCAGCGCGATGACCTCAACCGCCTTTCCGACTCCTTCCGACAAATGCAGCAGGACAGCGCCGCCCAGGTAGCGGCTCAGCAACAGTCGCAGCAGGCAGTGGCCGACGAAGCCGCAGACATCCCGCAGATGCTGGAGGATGTCGCGCAGCGGCTCAACAATCCGGCGTTTGGCCTGCAGAGTCAATCAGCGCCTTCCCGCGAGGCCGCTCAGGCAACCCAGCAGGCTGCTCAAAGCGGTCAGCAGGCAGCCGCAGGCCTCAACCAGGCGCAACTGCAGCAGGCCGGCCAGGCGGCTCAGAACGCCGCCAACCAGCTCAATCGCGCTGCACAGCTCGCTCAACAGGCCGCGCAGGGACAGCGGAACCCCAACAACCCGGTGCCCGCCCAGGTGGGTGAGGATGTCGGTAATGCTCTGCAAAGCCTGCAACAGGCCGCAGAACTGATGAACGCTGAAGCCCAGGCGGAAGCGCAACAGGCCGCGGCGCAGCAGCAGCAGCAGGCGGCGCAGCAGGGACAACCTGGCGAAAATGGTCAGCCCGCACAGCCCGGCGAGCCGGGCCAGCCGGCTGATGGTCAGCAGAGCGCAGCACAACAGGGTGATGGTCAACAGGGTGCCGGCCAGCAGGGCCAGCAAGGGCAGCAGGGCGAGGGACAGCAGGGACAGCAGGGCCAGCAGGGACAGCAGGGACAGGGTCAGCAAGGCCAACAGGGACAGGGCGAGGGCCAGCAGGGTCAACCGGGGCAGCCGGGCGAGGGTCAGTCGCCGAATGCCGCGGGTTCGACTCGCCAGTTGTCTCAGGCCGCAAAATCTCTGCAGCAGGCAGCTCAGAGCGCCCTGCCGCGTCAATTCTCACCCGGCCAGCTGCCCACGGAGAGTGGTTCGGCATCGCAGGGATCTCAGCCGCAGGGCAATCCTGCGGAGTTCGACGGAGCGAATCCTGAGTCAACAGTGCGGCGGGGGCGTCGTCGTGCGTGGGGTCAGCTGCAGGATCAGCTGGAGAACGACGTTCAGGACACTGGTCGTGAGGTATTGGATTCAGAGTATTCCGGGATGATTCGTCGCTATCGCCGCGACCTCGCCCGTTCACGTTCTCAGGCCCCGGCGGGCGGACAGGCACCGAAGCAGTGAGTGTTGAAGCAGAGTTAACGGCAGTTTCGCTGCCTGTGATCAATTCCGAACCTGCAGTGCTGGACACGGATCCGCGTCGCGCGGTGCTGGAGCTGTCCGCTGAGGAGCTTGTGGCATGGCTGCAGTCAGCAGGTGAGCCGGCTTTTCGAGCGAAGCAGATTCGCCGCTGGTTATATCGTGCGCGGATTGGTTCTTTCGCCGAGATGCGGGATCTGCCATTGCGGCTGCGGGAGCGGCTGGAGGCTGACTTTCGGTTCAGCAGTTTTGAGCGGGTAGGGCATCAGGTAGCGCTCGACCGTACGGAAAAGCTGTTGCTGCGTCTGCGGGACGGTGAGCTTGTCGAATGTGTGCTGATGCGCGACCCTCCGGATCGTCGCACGGTGTGCATCAGCACGCAGGTTGGCTGTGCTATGGGCTGCGTCTTTTGTGCCAGCGGTCTGCTGGGGGTGAAACGCAATCTGACGGTGGCGGAAATCGTCGAGCAGGTGCTGGTGCTGCACCGTCTGATGAATGACGACGAGCAGATCAGCAATGTGGTGGTGATGGGGATTGGCGAACCACTGGCGAATTTTCGGTCATTGATGTCGTCCCTTGAGCGGCTCACGGATGACGACGGGTTTGGTCTTGGTGCCCGCAGAATCACAGTTTCGACAGTGGGCCTGCCGGAGAAGATTCG
This sequence comes from Planctomycetota bacterium, assembly GCA_041161565.1. Taxonomy (GTDB): domain Bacteria; phylum Planctomycetota; class Planctomycetia; order Planctomycetales; family Planctomycetaceae; genus SXXK01. Next base: position 9,001 of record JBEAUF010000424.1, read on the forward strand.
TGAGTTTGCGCGGTCCGGGAAGCAGTACAACCTGGCCATTTCGCTGCATGCCCCGAACGACGACCTGCGGACGCAGATCGTGCCGGTGAATCGCAGCATTGGCATTCAGGAGATCATGGAAGCGGCCGACGAGTTTCATTTCACCACCGGCCGTCGCGTTTCGTGGGAATATGTGCTGCTGTCGGGAATCAACGACCAGCCCCAGCACGCTCAGCAGCTGGCGGAACTGCTGGCAGGCCGCATCGCGCATGTGAATCTGATTCCGATGAATGGTGTGAGCGAACTGGTGATGACCGCGCCCGGAGAACCTCAGACCCGGCGATTCCTGGAAATCCTTCAGCAGTACGGCATCGCAGCCACCGTACGCAAACGCAAAGGCGCCGACATCGACGCCGCCTGCGGCCAGCTGCGGCTCAACCGCGAACAACTCCGCACCACCGGCAACGGAAGTTGACACGCCCCGGCCATTCCGCCGATATGTTGAGCGACTCATGAGCGGACGGGCGGAAGCCCGACGCTGCGCGAGAGAGGAGAGGGTGGAAAGTAGAGAGTAGAGGAGAACGCGGAAGCAAGAACGGATGAGCGGAAGCCCCCGGTTACGATTTCGCACCTTGGTGCGCACCCCTGCCAGCCCTTGAGCGGACGGGCGGAAGCCCCCGGTTACGATTTCGCACCTTGGTGCGCGGCCCTGCCAGCCCTTGAGCGGACGGGCGGAAGCCCCCGGTTGCGATTCGCACCTTGGTGCGCGGCCCTGCCAGCCCTTGAGCGGACGGGCGGAAGCCCTCGGTTGCGATTTCGCACCTTGGTGCGCACCCCTGTCCGCGGCGTCAGCAGTGCGTTACCAGGGCACTTTACCCGCAGGCTGCCGCCAGGCGGCTCATCGCGTTCTCACTTCTCACTTCTCA
>JBEAUF010000441.1:0-53018 GCA_041161565.1 Planctomycetota bacterium
GATCCAGCGTTCCACGTTGTGGTAGGTGGACATCAGTTTGGGGGGGAGTCCGGAGACGTTTTTGCGGAAGACGGCATAGTCGTCAACTTCCCAGAGCGGGATGAGGAAGGCCTGGGCGGCGATGTGGTTGTGGATACGGAAGAGTTTTTCCTGGGCATCCACGAAGCTGGCGGCGTAGTCGAGTCCGACGAGTTCCTGTCGCATCCAGTCGGGGAAGAGCTGGAGTCGCTTCATATCGAGCGTGGGGTCGTTGGTGAGGACGGGCCAGAGTTCGAGCAGCGGTTCTTCCATACGGAGTTGTCTGTAGCAGAGGTCCCATTCGGTATCTGGGAGTGGCTGTCCTTCGCGATCGCCTTTGATCACATCGATTTCGAAGCCGATTTTCTGCCAGTAGGTGACGATGCGTTCAGCGGCAGCGGTGGAAACGGTGTCGGGTTCGACGACGAAGCGGAGTCGGGGGAGTTTGATATAGTCGACTTTGGTGTTTTTGCGGAAGACTTCGGAGTCGAAGTTGATTTTGTCTTTGGCTGCCTGGGCGCGGGCGGCTTCTGTGAGTTTGGTGAGTTCGGCAATTTTGAGCTGGCTTTCGGCGGCGAAGCGGAGTGCATAGGCGAGTCGGAGGTTGAAGGCGGGCGGTTTCTGGCGGGGTTCGGTGGCATAGCTGCTCAGGTTCCACGCGGCGCTGGTAGGGCGTCCGTGGCGGGCTTCCGGGTCGCGGAGCACGGTGGAGCGAAGGATGCCGTCGCGATTGACAGCGAAGGACAGTGCCCGCCGCAGCTGGGCGTTGGTAATGCGATCTGAAAGCGGATTGAACACGATCACGTGGGTCATGGGGAGTGCATACGGCACGACCTGGTGACTGGAGGCTTTGAAGGATTCGATTTCCCACGGGAGCAGATGGGGGATGCAGTCGATATCACCGCGAATGAAAGCCTGGATCATGTTGGAGCGATCGGCGAAGCGGCGTTCCTGAATTTCGGCGATGTGGTATTTGCCGGCATCAAAGCCATCGGGTTCGGGGATGGCGCGAACCCAGCGGGATTCCTGATCGTTGGATGCGGTTTGGACAAAGCGAGTGGAGACGACGACTGGCTGAGCGGTGGAGGCCTGGGCGGGGGCCTCGCTGTCGGGGGTGGTTGAGTTGTCTGCGGCGGGGGTTGTCGTGTTTTCGGCGGTGTTGGACGTATTGCGGGCGGTGCTGGTGACGGGGAATCGCAGGAGCGATTCAATGCTGAGCGGAACTCGGGAGAAGCGAATGCGGAGTTGAGACGGGGAGCGTACGGCAACTTCGGAGACGAAGGAGGCGAGTCGGGTGTCGTAGAGTGGGCTTTGGGGGTCGATGCGGTGCCCGATGGCATCGGCTATGGAGGCTGCAGTGAACAGGGGTTGTGACTGCCAGGCGGGGCGAGTTTCGCGGAGCGTGAAGAGGACTTCGCGGCCGAGGTCTGCGGGGTCCCAGATTTCGAAGAAGCCGGAGCGGAAGTAGGTGAGTTCATCAGCGGAGGAGGGTTCGAAGAGCGAGGCTTCGACGAGTTCTCTGAGTCGTTCTCGGGATTCGAGTGGGGCGGGATGAATGCCCTGGCCGGCGAATTCATTGATTCCCATACGGAGAATCTGGTGGCGTGCGAAGTACTGGGTGTAGGCGGCGCGGGAGTTGCCTTCCGTGGGCCAGACGAGTTCTGCGCGGCGGGCGAGTTCGGCGGCGGCGGAGAAGTGTCGTGCAGCGAATTCGGTGGCGGCCTGTTCGAGCAGCGCTGTGCTGGTCTGCAGCATGCGATTGCTGGTGGCCTGCACGAGCGGGTGTTGGGGGAAGAGTTTCTGAACGCGGCCGATGAGGTAGCGGGTTTTGCGGAAGTCCTCGGCGGCGAGGGCGGCATCGATCATGGGGCCCACGATGGCGCCCATGCGATCCGGGAGTTCGGGGTTGCTGTTGTTTCGCTGGAAGACTTCGTCGAGCAGGGCGAGTGCGGCGTAGATTTCGCCGGCCTGGGCGCGTTGTGCAGCTTCGACCATCAGCAGGCGTTCGAAACGCGGAGTGGATTTGTCCCAGTTGGGGATTTCGGTTTCGACGCGGAGCAGGAGTTCGTAGGCGGTGCGGAAATCGTTGATTTCGAGCAGCTTGTCGACTCGCAGGAGCATCAGGTCTTCGAAATACATGATCTGGTCGACCTGTTCGACCGGGATCGCGTATTCGGTGAGGTCACCGGGGAGTGTGAAGATGAGTTTTTTGAGGCTTTTGAGTCGTGCGGCCCGGGTTTCGCGTTCTTTTGCGTTCTGTGGTCGGGAGGCTTCGAGTTTTTTGTATTCGGCTTCCTGTTTGGCGAGCGTATCGGGGCGGGGAAAGAGTGGGTTGACAACGGCGACTCGACGATCTGTTTCGTTGGCCGCCTTAATGACGACCCAGTCGAACTCCTTATCGTCTGCGTCAGCGCGGAGCAGGGCTTCTGCTTCGGGGATTGGCAGTTCGGAGAGTTTTGGGAGTTCGGTGCGGGCGACTTTTTCGTCGGCAGGGGCGAGGCCGGTGAGGCAGATCAGCAGTGCTGCAACGAGCGCAAGGGTGCGCGGGGCTGAACCGCGTAGCGAGCGATCTGCGAGGCTGCCGGAGCGGGGTGCGCGGCGGACCATATCAAAGGGGGAACGCATGCAGAACATGGAATGTTACCGCTGAAGGTCGGGTTTGACGGAATAGAGGCTGCCGTCGAGTCCGGGGATGATGATCTGCTCGCCCAGTTTCAGAAAACCCGCCTGCAGCTGCTGGGCGAGGTTGAGTGATTTGTCGGAGGGTGAGCCATCGGGATTGAGCTTGAAGATTCTGCCGTCGGAGCGGGCGACGAGGAAGCCATCGGCCACGGGGAGCGGTTGTCCGACGAGTGAGTGTCCGTCGAGTGGAATGGAGCCGGCGGCAGTGAGTCCGTTTTCCGCGCGGAAGATCCGGGCCTGCTCGCTGGCGACTTCGACGAGCACGAGGTTGCCGGCGGCTTTGGGTGCGGCGGAGGGGACGCCATCGAGATTGGCTTCGGCGAGCAGTTCGAGAGTGGCGGTCTGCATCAGCAGGAGTTTGCCGCTGGTGCTGGCGGCATACAGGAAGTTGCCGGCGACCGCGGGCGTGAGTTCAACGGGCTGTGGCAGGCGGGTGACGCCAACCTCGGCAAGCTGTGGGCGGGGTGTGGCGCGGTATTCGACGCGGACGAGATCATTGGTGGCTGAGAGGGCGAGCACCTGGGTGTCGTTGAGTGCGACGAGGGCTTTCCACGGCTGCTGCTGGGTTTGGTTCTGTGAGGCGCGGTACTCTTCGGCAGTCTTGCCGTCGGCCATGGCTGTGAGGTGCAGTCGTCCTGAGGAGGCGAAGACGGCGCCGGCGGCGATGGCCACTGGGGGAACTTCGGGTGCGTCAGGGAGTGTCCAGCGGCGTTCGAGCTGACCGGTGGGTGTGAAGGTCCAGAGCGATGGTTCCGGTGCTCCGGTCCAGGCAGCGGGGCGTCCGTCAGCGAGTACGAAACCCTGAATGGGTGTGGAGAGTTTATCGGGGAGTCGGAAGCGGCTGACGCTTTCAGTGACGAAAGTTCCCTTAGCAATATCGGGGGCTGGCAGCCGGTAGATTTCGCCGTAGTCGGCGAGAGCGAGGACGGCGTTTCCGCCGGCCGAGGGGGCGAGTGCAATGACGCGGGTGCCGATGACGGTGCGCCAGATGCCCTGCATTTGTTCGCGATCGGTGCGAGTGAAGAATGTGGAATCTGACTGGGCGGAGCGGGTTGTGAGGAATACGGATTCGTCGAGCACCTGTATGGGCTGGGAGTGGATTCCTTCTGCGGCGACGGCGGAATCGAGTTCGACGGAATTGGTGCGGGTACGGAAGCGGCGGAGATCCCGTCCGGCGAGCCATAGTTGTCCGCCGGGTCCGGCGAGCAGGAACATGCGGGTTTGGAGTCCTTCTTCGAGCTGATTGGCGCCGATGCCTGCGAGCGGTGGCTGGCCGGGTTCATCGCCCACGCGGAAGGCGGAGATTCGCTGCGGTGTGGAGGGTATGAAGAGTTCGTAACCGCGGAGCAGGGGCGGATCGAGGATTTGTCCGTCGACTTCGTTGGAGGAGACGATGGCGAGTCTGCCGTCGGCTTCAGTCTGGAGTGTCTGAACGCGACCTTTGGCGGAGGAGGCGTTATCGCAGAGGAGGAAATAGCGGCCAGCGGCGAGCATTGGAACGCGGACGCTGTCGGGGCGATGGGGAATGTGGGAGACAGTTTCGCAGGTGAAGGGGTTGAGTGTGATGGTGTAGACCATGGCCTGGTCACCTGGAAGCACGAGTTTCTGGCCATCGCCGGTAACGGCCGGAGGACCGATCACGGTTTGGGGGAAAGCGAGTTTGGCGAGAGCGCGGCCATTGACGGCGGCGATTTGCCAGAGTTCCTGATTGTCGGTGGGGACGATGATATTTCCGGCGAGCAGGATGGGTTTGGCGGAGGGGCGGCTTTCGAGGGACTGGCGCCAGAGGGGGCGGCCGGTGTTGTGGGAGAGCAGGACGAGTTCTTCGCTGAGGGTGCTGTAGACAAGGACGCCTTTTTCGGAGCCATCAACTTCGATGGGTTCGAACGGGGCATCGGTGCCAAGGACTGTTCGCCAGCGGGGGTCGCCGGTATCGGCATCGATGGCCCAGCAGGAGTCGATGCCGATGGTGAAGATAAAGCGTCCCTGGGACGTGAGGTCGGTGCGTCCCTGAGTGCGGAGTGAGAGAGTGGCGGCGGGGAATGGTGTATTGGTAGTGTCAGTCGGGAGAGCATCGCGGCCGAGATCGGTGCGGACGACGAGTTCTTTTTCGCGGTTGAGGATATCCGCGAGCATTTTGGTGACGTCTTTATCTGTGCTGAGCGAGGGGAAGCGATCAATGAGTGCCTGGCGGGTTTCGAGTGCCGGTACGGTTTCACCGGCGGCGAGTTGGCTGGTGATTTTCTCGATGGTGGCCTGGAACGACTGTTTGCGGGCGATGGCACCTTCAGCGATCCGCTGGCGGTCGACGAGAAATTCCTCGCGGGACTGGGGGATACCGGTTTCACCGGAGAAGCGTCGGAGGAGTTCGACAGCTTCACGGCTGACGCGGAGAGCATCTTCTGAGGCGGCCTGTTCGGCGACGATGGCGCCAGCGTAAGCGAGTCGATCGGAGTAGCGTCGGAGGGTGTCGGTGAGTTCGTTGTAGCCCGGCAGGTCCCCGCATTCGGTCATGAGGTTCCGCAGTTCGGTCATGCCGCGGATGACGTCGGGGGTGGTGGTTTGGATGTATTTTTCGACGAGGGTGCGATGGAGTCCGATGCGGGCGGCGGGCGTGGATTCGGTTTTGGTGTAGATTTTGAGGAATTGAGTGAAGCGGGCTTCGGCATCGAGGTATTTTTGCTGTTCGAGGAAGGTTTGGGCTTCCTTGAGCAGGCGTGATTCGGCGTTTCGCTGGTTGATGAACCAGAAGATCGCGGCGAGAACGAGGCAGACGACGGTGGTGCCGGTGAGGAAGAGGACGACTGGAGAGCGGGTGATGGACTGTTGTCCGGGGCGCTGCGGGCCACCGGTGAGTCGATCGGAGAGCAGGGCCATGCGTCCGCGCTTAAGCTGCTGGCGGGCCTTTTGCTGCACGGCCTCCAGAGCTGCTTCGGTCGACGGGTCGTCCTGACTGGGTTTTGAAGGGGCTACCATTCGATGACCTTATTGCGGACGCGAGTGAAGCCGGCCTGAGTAGCGGCATCAATCACGATGACTCGGGCTTCATGATTGGAATCGGGGTGGAGTTCCAGCTGGATGTCCGTGACATCGGGGCTGGCGTTTTTTTCGGCTTTGAGCAGTTCGAGGAGTTCGCGGTAGTTGGAGGCGCGTTTGGAGTCCTGTTCCTCGACGATCATGGCGTTGTCTGCGTCGACCTGAACCTTGACTGCGGACTGGGATTCGTCCTGAACGACGACGGCGACGGAGACACCTTCGGTTTGTTTGGCGGGTGGAACGTCGAAGGCCTTCTGCATACTGAAGGAGGCGGTGACCATGAAGAAAATGAGCAGCTGGAAGGTCACATCGACCGCGGGTGTGAGGTCGATTGCGGCGCTTTCTTCGACGCGTGCGCGGCGTGGCGGCGGATCGTCGTCGTCATCCTCCGCTGTGGCGACGGGAGCGGCAGCGGTGTTCGGCTGGAGCTGGAATGGGGAGCGAGCGGAGCGTCCTGGGTGGGGCTCTGCGGACAAATCGGAGGCTGCCGGGGCGTGGGAGGGTTCGACGGCGTCGTCTGCGAGTTCACCGTCGTGGCCGCCTGTGGTTTTGGCGGGCTTCCTGCGTTCCTGTTCGGCTTTGCGTTCGAGTTCTTCGAGTTTTGGAAGACGGACGAGGTCGAGTGAGCGGCCCTGTTTGTGGGCTGCACTGAGGGTTCTGAGGTCTTCGAGGACTTCTTCTGCGGACTGATAGCGCAGCGTGCGGCGTTTGGCCATCATGCGATGCACGAGTCGACAGACGATTTTAGGGAGTTCCGGATTTTTTTCTTCGAGCCGCGGGGGGATGTTGTCGACGTGCTGCAGGGCGATTTGTGCGGGAGTGGTGCCGTGAAAGGGGGTGTCGCCGCAGAGCAGCTGGTAGCAGGTGATGCCGAGGCTGTAGATATCGGAGCGGGGATCGAGCTCCTTGCCCTGAACCTGCTCGGGACTCATGTAGAGCGGAGTCCCCATGGTGATGCCTTTTGACCTGTCGCCCGAATCACCGAGCTGTGCGAGGCCGAAGTCGGCGACTTTGATTTCACCCTTTTTGTTGACGAGGATATTTTCGGGCTTGATGTCTCTGTGGACAATCCCCGCTCTGCCGGAAGCCTTAAGTGCTGCAGCGACCTGTTTCATTACGTGGAAGGCGGAGGTCAGGTCGAGTCTTCCGCGTTCGCGGAGGAGAGTTGCGAGGTCCTGTCCCTGAACGAATTCCTGAGCGATGTAGTGGAGGTCACCTTCCTGTCCGATGGTGTAGACCTGGACGATGTTGGGATGGTTGAGTCCGGCGGCCATCATGGCTTCCTGGCGGAAGCGCGCGAGCATGTCTTCACCGGAGTGGGCCATGAGGGAGGGTTTCATGACCTTAACGGCGACGTACCGCTGGAGGGATGTTTGTTCGGCGAGGAAGACTTCGGCCATGCCGCCGCTTCCGAGCCTGCGGAGCAGGTGAAATTCACCGAGCCGTTTGTCAGTCAGGTCGCTCATGGCAGGTTTTCAGGGGGCAGTTTTCGGATGACGTTGTTTGTTGTTTGTTGTTTGTTGTTTGTTGTTTGTTGTGGGTTGTGGGTTGTGGGTTATTCGCGTCGATCCTGGACTGCGTAATGGAAGCCGACGTTGGGTATTTCGGAGATCATGGTTTCGAGTTCGCCGGTGAAGCGATTGGGCACGTCGCGATCTCCCATGATCATCAGGTCGATGCCATTGGGTCGAGCGCCGGATTCTTCGTTGAGGCGGATGCGGAGTTCTTCCATGGTGATGGGTTTTTTGTCGATCTCCATCACGGGGTCGGTGTTGGCATCCACGGGAGCTTTGATGACGAGTTTGAAGGCGATTTTGTTGAGTTCGGTGGAGCCACCGGAGACGGAGCGGGGGACGATGGCGGGTGGATTGCCCTGCATGGTGGAGGTGACCATGAAGAAAATCAGCAGCTGGAAGGTGACATCGATCATTGGGGTGATGTCGATTTCGGCGTCTTCCGGCGGCCGTTGTTTCTTTTGGTACGGGGCATCATCTTCTTCAGCACTCATCGTCCGCTGGCTCCGGGGCCGTCATGTGTTATGGGGTGGAACAGAGAGATTCTGGAGTGATCAGCGGGGGGTTTTGGCGACGGCGAGTTCGTCGAGGAATGCGCCGGTGCCTTCATCGATGCGTTCCTGGAGCTTCTTAATGCCGTTGGAAGCGGCGCCCTGCATCACGATCAGCGGGATGGAGATGGCCATGCCGGCGGCTGTGGTCCAGAGTGCGAAGCTGATGTCAGCGGAGAGTTCCTTGGGGTCGACGCCGGTGGCGGCAGCGCCGGCGATTTTCGCAAACGCGTTGATCATCCCGAGAACGGTTCCGAGCAGTCCCAGCTGAGGAGCTGTTTTGATGCTGGTACCGACCCATGAATTGAGTCGATCGAGGTTGCCGAGAATATCGCGTTCGAAGCGTTCGCCGACGATCTGGCGAATTTTCTTCATGGGTTCATCGCGGGACTGCAGTGCGAGCAGGGCGAGCTGTGGCAGGGCCATATTCCAGATGGATGGGTTGTCGCAGACCTTGATGGCGGCATCGAAGTCGCGGCGTTCGAGGCATTCGCCGAGTTCGTTGAGGAAGGCTTGTTCGGCGGCGTCACCTGGAAACTGCTTTTGCCTGACGCGACGCATCAACAGGATACCGGTCCACATGCCCCCGGCAGCACAGATGGCGATACCGCCCCAGATGGAGTTTTCGATCACCTTCATGAAGGTGGAAGGACCGGCAGCAGGAGCAGCTTCCTGTGCGAGCAGAGTGATGGAATTCAGGAAACTGAAGACGCTCATCATGGTTAATCACCACCGAATATCGAAAACGGAAGAGAGGAGTTCGAATGGGAGCACGAAAAGGGGTTATTTGAGCACCTGACGCGTGACCACGAATTCAAAACCATTGCCCGCTCGACGGACCTGGAAATAAGTGCGGCGAATGGCGGAGGCCTGCTGGTTGCCGTAGGCGAATTCGAGCTGCGCGAGCATTTGTTCGGTGGCGGGGGGATAGAAGTGCAGGATCAGTCCCGCGTTGCCGTCCATCCCGGCGCGTTTGAAGAGTTCAAGGTCGGCTTTGACACGTTCCTGACTGCCGTCCTGCCACGTCAGGAACAGCCGTTTTTCCGCATCACCGGTACGCACTTCGCGGCGAGTGGGCTGCGGCTGAGAAAGGTTGCTGAGGTAGATCAGACGGGATTCTTCCTTCAGCAGCAGTCCGAGTTCGATGCCAAAAAAATCGAGCTGAGCGGCGTAGGTGTCGATGTCGCCTTTTTCGGCGAATTCCACGATCCAGCCCTGTTCGCGTTTGGCACCACCGCGGCCTGGGCCGCCGGAGCCGAGCGGCCGTCCGCCGGTGCCGTCCGCGCTGCCCGGAATCCCGGAAGTCTCACGCTGGGTGCTTTCGGTGGGAGCCTCAATCACCGCCGCATTTTCCGCAACCTCAACAACCTGCTCAATCACTTCCTCGATCTGCGTCACATCTGTTTCTTCGTTGGCCATTGAGGGATCAGGTACGGCGTCCTCAGGCGATTCAACGTTGGGCGTGGCATCCGGTGTGCCGTCCTCCCAGCCCCCGTCATCGGCCGGCATGAGCTCCACCTTTTTCGATACGGGAGTCGGCAGGAGGTTCGAGAGCCAGATGGCAAGCATGACAACGAAGGCCAGGCCTGCGATTAGCGCCGAGGTCTGCATCACGGAGACCGCAATGTCATACCGTGTCAGTTTGATGTGCGGGCCGGCGGGGCGGCCACGTTTGGAGACAGGATTCGCAGCGGACATGGAAAACCTCGGGATTGATTAACCGAAGAGGCGTTTTTTACCGGATTCCGGAAACAAAAAACAAGCAAGCATCGGGGAATCGGCAGCTCTGGCCGGAGATTTGGGTGGGATCTGCGGGGTCAAAGCCGCTTCATAGGCCCTGTTTTTCATACCGGGAGAATTGCTGCCAGACCGTGGAATCGTCAGTAAAAACCCGGATTTGTACGAATTTACGAGTTGCCAGTCCGATAATAATCTGAGAGACTCCGTGGAAGAATATTTTCCACGTTGTGATTGCAGCCGGCATGGTGGCCGGCTCGCTGGTCTTCATTGCATTCGGATGGATCCGCATGTATCGCGTCGGCCGCACCGCTGTGTCCGTGGTGATTGCAGCCCACAATGAGGCTGCCAATCTCCCACAGTTACTCCACGAAATCACTGCCGCATTGTCCGGCCGTTTCACGTTTGAGGTCATCGTGGTGGACGATGGCAGCACCGATGACACGCCGCGAGTGCTGGCTGGCCTGCGAGCTCAGCTGCCGACGCTGCGAACAATTCGGCACGCCAGCAGCTGCGGTCAGAGTCCGGCACTGATCACGGGGATCGATCATGCTCAAAGTGCTCTGATTGCGACGCTGGACGGCGACGGTCAGAATGATCCGGCCGATTTGCCGGCGATGATTGAAATGCTGCTGCAGCCCCGTTTTGGACGTCGTGTGCAGATGATTGCCGGACATCGTACGCACCGCAAAGACTCGTGGTGGCGGCTGTTTTCTTCGCGAATCGCCAACGCGGTGCGTCGGCGCATCCTTGCCGATGGAACTCCGGATACAGGCTGTGGCATCAAAGTTTTTTACCGTCGCGTGTTTCTGCAGCTGCCTCGGTTCAATCATATGCATCGATTCCTGCCGGCACTCGTTGTGCGTGCCGGTGGTGAGGTTCGATCGATTCCGGTGAATCATCGTCCGCGGCTGCATGGACGATCGCATTACGACACCCTGCGGCGACTGGTCAATGGACTACTGGATCTGGCTGGCGTTGCCTGGCTGATTCACCGCGGAGCCGTGCCACGAATTGAGATGGACAGTGAGGATCAGCATGAGCGAGACGTTCTGGATCAGTTTCGGTATGGTGGGGCAGACAATTTTCATGGCCAGGTTTCTCGTACAGTGGCTTAGCAGTGAGCGCGAGAAGCGGAGTGTGGTGCCGAATGCGTTCTGGTACCTGAGCCTGATTGGCGGCGGCATGCTGCTGACCTACTCGCTCCAGCGACGGGATCTGGTATTTATTTTTGGTCAGAGCTTTGGAACGCTGGTCTACGTTCGCAACCTGCAACTGATCCGTCGTGAACGCAGGAGGCTGCAGGAAGCGGCAAGTGCGGAGGCTGGTGCGGCTGTTGGGGCGGTGGCTTCGACAGCATCCGAGCCGCAGCCGCAGGTGCTGCAGTTCCCGGGTGCCCGGAAGCGGGCAGCCTGACGGAGCTGGTCCGCCATGAAGACCGTCCTGTGGGCCGCGGGGTTGATTCTGGCACTGAGCGTGCTCACGGTGACGGTGCGGCCGCCGCTGCCGATTGACGAGACACGCTACCTGGCAGTGGCCTGGGAAGCTCACGAGCGCGGTGACCTGTTAGTATCGCATCTCAACGGTGACACTTATGCGCACAAGCCGCCGCTGTTGTTCTGGCTGATCAATGGCCTGTGGCTGGTGACAGGTGTCAGCGAATTTGTTGCGAGGCTGGCTGCACCCTGTGCCAGTGCGATCGGTGTGCTGTGCACGTGGCGTACCGCGAGGCTGCTGGTTCCGGGCAATCAGCAAACGGCAGCGCTTGCAGCGGTGGTGCAGTCGGGCTGTCTGCTGTGGTTGTTCTACGGGCCGTTGACAATGTTCGACACACTGCTGGCACTGACGGCGGAGATCGCGGTGGAGGGCATTCTGCTGGCTGCCGCCGGCCGGGTCGTGCGAGGCTGGCTGCAGGCGGGTTTGGGTGCGGGTTTGGGGATACTTTGTAAAGGCCCGGTAGTGCTGCTGTGGGTACTGCCCATGGCACTTGCCGCGCCATGGTGGCTGGCGGTTCGGCCCGACGGCGGCTGGTGGCGGTGGTATTCGGGACTGGCCGGAGCTCTGCTGCTGGCGGCCTGTGTGGGACTCGCGTGGGCATTACCTTCGGCGGCCGCCGGTGGCCCGGAGTATGCTCAGGAGCTGCTGTTTGGCCAGACGGCGGGGCGGATGGTGAATTCGTTTGCGCATCGGGAACCTCTGTGGTGGTATGTGCCGGTGGTGCCGCTGTGTCTGCTGCCATGGCTGCTGTGGCCGGCAGTGTGGCTGGGTCTGGGAAATCGGGGGGCGGTTGACAGCAGCGGGCGGGGGGCGATCCGTAGTTCGCTGGTGCGTGCGGGAGCTGCGTTTGTGCTGCTGAGTCTGACGAGCGGCAAGCAGACGCACTATCTGATCCCGTTGATTCCGCCCTGTGCGGTGCTGTTGGCGAGTCTGGTGCAGCGTTCAGGTGCGGTGCCGACGCGCTGGCAGCTGATTCCGGTGGCATGCGGCACTGTGCTGCTGGGAGTGTTTCCTGTGGTTGTGAACCACCTGTCGGCTGCAGGCGGCACGGGGTTACAGGGGCTGGTGTCTGATCGTGCGGCTTTGCTGCTGGTGTGCTGTGGCGGGGCACTGCTGGTAACGGGATTCCGATCGCATTTGGCGGCGGCCACGGCGATCAGTACTGCAGCGACCGTTTTTGTGGGGATTCTGACGGTGGCTCTGAGCTCGACGATGTGGGAGGGATTTAACGTCGGTCCACTGGCGCGGGCTGCAGCGGACTCGGGTGTGCCTGCAGGCTGGCCTGGGGGGTACCATGGTCAGCTGAATTTTGCCGGCCGAATACGGCGGGTGGAGGAGTTGGCTGACGAGGCGGCTCTGGAGAACTGGCTGGGGAAATTCGGTGATGTGGTGGTGACCGTGCGACTGCCGCGGGGTGAGTTTCTGCCGGAGTGGCTGGAGCCGGAGCTGGGCCGGCTGGATCGTCGCCGGCCTGCTGCTGACGTGGGAGTCAGGCTGGCGGGGGAATTGCAGGGAGCGGGGATGATTCCGCGTCCTCGGAGCAGTTCAGCCCGGCTGGAATTTGTGCAGCGTTTACGAACGGGTCTGCGGGATTCGTTTTTTGTCCTGGTGCGTTATCGGCGGCTGTCCGATTGATTTCTGTGCTCCCGGGAGGGAATGGTGAAATCGGTCTGCCCCGATTTCGCGCAATTGGCTATGCTCGGGGGTCTGCGGGGTTTGCTGCTCGCTCCACGGTTCCTCAGATATAAGGTATGCGGATCTGCGTTATGGAAATTCGCTTTTACAACACGCTGACTCGTTCGACAGACATTTTCCAGCCGGTGCAGTCGGACTGTGTGAGGATGTACAGTTGCGGTCCGACGGTTTATGACTTTGCGCACATCGGCAATTTCCGCTCGTTTCTATTTGCCGACGTGATCCGCCGGACGCTCGAGTTTTTCGGGCATCGGGTGCATCACGTAATGAACATCACTGACGTGGGGCACATGACGGACGACGCCAGCCCGGACGGGGGTGGTGAGGACAAGATGCAGGCGGCTGCACGGCGAATGAAGGAGGACAAGAAATCGGGCCGGGTGCCGGAGGGGGCTGTGCAGAATCCGGACGATCCGTGGCAGATCGCCCGCTATTACACGGATGCATTTCTGGAAGATGCGCGGACTCTGGGCGTGAAGGTGGCCTTCGAGTATCCGGAGAATGTGCTGCACGCGACGCAGCATATTGACGCGATGCTGGAGATGATTGGTCAGCTGATCAGCAATGGTCATGCATACGTGGGTGGTGATGGAGTTGTGTATTACAGCGTGGAGAGTTTCCCTCGCTACGGGCAGCTGAGCGGGAATACGCCGGACAGCACCCTGATGGGAGCGGGCGGCCGGATCAGTGAGGAGCATCAGGCGGCGAAGCGCCATCCGGCCGACTTCATGCTCTGGAAGCCTGATCCGTCGCACATCATGAAGTGGGATTCGCCATGGGGTGCTGGTTACCCTGGCTGGCATATTGAGTGTTCCTGCATGGCCCGACGGCGGCTGGCAGCTGATGTGATTGACATTCACACGGGCGGTGAGGATCTGATTTTTCCGCACCATGAATGCGAGATTGCTCAGACCTGTGGCGCCACCGGCAGGGACCAGTTTGCTCGCTTCTGGATGCATGCCCGCTTTCTGCTGGTGGAAGGCGAGAAGATGTCGAAGAGCAAAGGCAACTTCTACACGGTTCGCGATGTGCTGCAGGGGCGAGTGCGTGATGAGAAGGGGCAGCCAACCGGTGTGGCCGTGCATCCGGCCGTACTGCGACTGGAACTCATCAAGACCCACTACCGTGGCAATATGAATTTCACGCACAAAGGGTTGATTGATTCGGCCGGAGTGGTTCGACGTTTGCAGGACTTTCGTGGTCGGCTGGAAGCCGCCAGCGGTGGGCGTGCGGAGGCTGTGGATTTCACGCATCCGGTGTTGAGGGACTTTGCACAGGCCATCGCGGATGACTTGAACATTGCGGGGGCTCTGGGCGTAATCCTGCCGTGGGCTTCAGGAACACCGTCCGACGCTGCAGTCGCTCTGGGAGTGCTCAATCGCATCAATGAAGTGCTCGGCGTGGCACCGCTGACACCGACGGTGGAAGGTTCCGGAGCAAATTCGGAGGCAGACGAAATTCTGGAGCTGTGTCGGCAGCTGGATGATGCTCGCAAGCGTCGCGACTTTGCTGCCGCCGACGGAATTCGGGGACAAATCCAGAAACGTGGCTACGATGTGAAAACGTCACCCTCGGGTACAGTGGCGGAAAAGCGGCTGGCCTGATTCCGACTGTGAGTCTGCAGGAGCCGCATGCATGTCTGCTGTGTTGATCTGGTGTTTTGCTGCGGCCCTCGGCGGCGGGATCTGCGTGTGGCTGTTGAGCCTGCTGGCTGGTCGGGTGTGCATTATTGATGCCTTCTGGGGCCCGGGCTTTGGCTGGTTAACATCCGTAGCTCTGCTGCAGGTGCCAGGGGCCGCGCGGCAATGGCCCGAATGGCTTCTGCTGGTGCTCGTGCTGATCTGGGGACTCCGTCTTGGAATCCACCTCGGCGCAAGGATTCTGCGTGCCGGGGAGGAAGATCGGCGGTATGCCGCAATGCGAAGGAAATACGCCCCCAATTTTCATCTCAAGAGCCTCGGAATCGTATTTCTGCTGCAGGCTGTGATTATGTGGTTTGTGAGTCTGCCGGTGTTAACCGGCATCGCCTCAGCCTCCGGCGAACCGTCTGGTGTCCAGCAGCTGGTCGCGGCCGGGGCTGGTGTGCTGTTGTGGGCGATCGGGCTGTTTTTTGAAACTGTTGGCGACTGGCAGCTGGCGCGATTTCGAGCAATTCCGGAGAATTCCGGGAGAGTGCTCGACAGCGGACTCTGGTCGCTGACGCGGCATCCCAACTACTTTGGGGACTTCTGTGTGTGGTGGGGACTGTGGCTGGTGTCGCTTTCGGCCGGCGCGCCGCTGTGGACCGCTGTTTCACCACTGGTGATGGCCTTCTTTCTGATGCGGGTGTCCGGAGTGCCGATGCTGGAGCAGGACATTTCGCAGCGTCGTCCTGGGTACGCGGAGTACGTGCGGCGAACGAACGCATTTTTCCCGGGCTGGCGACGCGTCTGAGGCTCGCCGGGACGCCGTTGTGTGGGGGGGGGCAGGGCGGCTGTTGTTTTGGGGGACGTGGCGGCTGATGGAAAACTCGGAGGCAGTACGCACGGAATTTCCGCTGCTATCGGAAACATTTATCCCGTTTTTGGTTGAATCGGCCAATCAGGGAAAGTAGGGTGGGGTTTTTCATGCATTCGTGCATGTTCGTATATCCTCCAGTCCTGCACCGGGTTAACAGAACATGGTGTCGAGTGATCAGGGTCATGCAGCGGGTAAAGCCCCTCGGTCGTCCAGCTCACGGTCTGCTGCTTCCGCCGGGGGCAGACAGTTCAAGTCTGTGGAAGATGTGATCCACGAAGAGCGGGCATGGCTGGATCGCGCTCGTTCGTCTGCCGGTGATTCCGCGGTTCGGTCTAAAGATGAACCGCTCGTTGGCGTTGCACTGTCGGGTGGCGGCGTTCGCTCCGGGGCCACATCACTGGGATTTCTGATGGGGCTGAATCTTTTCGGGTTGCTGCGGCATGTGGACTACATGTCAACGGTATCCGGCGGAGGTTACGCGGGCGGTCTGTTGACGGCCGAGCGTGCGAGCGACCAGGAGGACGTGGGCGGGGCCGGCCGCGACGTGAACAGCAGGCTGTTTCCTCCCGTCACTGCTGCGTCCGGGGATGCGGAATTTTCTCAGGCCTCCGCGTCCAAAGGTTCTCTGTCCCGTCTCCGCGAGCTGGTGGTGCGTTGCAACTACCTGATTCGCCAGGAGGGTTGGCTTAGCCGTGCCCTGCTGGGTGTGGTGGCGATGGGGACGGTTTCAATCTGCGGGATTATCTTCCTGACTTCGCTGCTGGCATATGTATTTCGGCTGCTGTACAAGCCTCGCGTGCTGGACTTTCTCAGAGCATTGGGATTTGAAGGCGACCTGATCGTTCCGATGACACCGGCGATTGGTTTGTTTTTTCTGTGGCTGTTCTGCTGGCTGGTATCCTTTTTCCAGAAGTATCGAAGTGCCACCGGCGTGATCGCCTCGTATGTGTTTCGGCTGTTACTGTTTTGCGCCGTTGTCGGCGTGACGATGATCGCAGTGACCGGGGACATTGAAGTTGATGAATTTCTGCGGCGGACTGGTGTTTCAGAGCAGTTGTGGGAACAGTTGCAGGGATATGGGGGTTGGGTGAAGAGCGGCATACTTGCTCTGATTGGGGCAAGTCTGATTCCTTACTTTCGCCCCAGTGCGCTGCTTCGCAGTGGAAAGGAACGCGCAGCCGGCCCACGCAAATTCCTGTTTGTGATGGCTCGAAATGGCCTGCTGCTCGGTGTGCCGCTGATCTCGTTCGGCATGTTTGCAAGAGAAAACATTTCCAACTGGCAGCAGGAACGCGACTGGAGACTCGAGTACAAGGATTTGGTGGAATCGAAGGATGGGCTGGATCTGGGGATAAAGTTGAAGCTCTTCGAAGAGTTTGAGACTGTCCGACGGCCTTGGTGGCAGAATTCAGGATCCTGGAAAGACAAGCTTTCCAAATCACTGTTCAATGATCTCTTCCGCACTGAGGAAATTCTGGAGGAGTTCAGGTGGTTCAATCTTTGTGAAAGGCAGTATCGTGCCCTGGAGGCTGGGGAAGAGGTCGCAGAAGAGGGACAGTTGCTCTCAAGGCTGAGCGGTTCAAGCGAAATCTCACACGTGGAACGTTTTGTGGAGTTTTCCGAGTTTCTGCTGAACGAGTGTGAGGCCGAGCGGGATTCGGGTGAGTTTGGTCAGATGCTGTACTGGCTGCATGAAGGTCGCAAATCGCAGCGGAGACTGATGTATCTGTTGAACACCCAGCTGTTGAATGCAGACATGTGCAGTTATGTTCACCAGACCGCCACATGCCTCCTCGAAAAGGCCAGGGCGGAAAAATCGGCAGGCGGCATCGCTGCAGGCGTTAAAAGCCAGGCTGAAGTTGAGGGTGACATCGCTTATCTGAAGAAGGTTATTGATGCTGCTCGTGAGGGCATGAACATTTGGCATCTGACGCTGAGTTCGGCTGGGAAAGAGGACCAGCCGCTGATGAAAGATGCCGCCTGTCCGATGCAGGAATTTCTCTGGGCGGTGATGAAGCAGGCTGGAGACTCAGCGGACTCAGGTCCGTGGAAGGAAAACATCGATTTCCTGTCTGAGATCGAAGCCCTGCCCGCATCAATGCAGCCGCTCTTCAGGCTGAACGAAAAGGATCCGGAGGCTGATGAACCGTTGGCAGAGGTCGTGACCGCGGAAGATCGCGAACTGATTCTGCGTTCGCTTCTGAAAGCAAATCATCGGCTGCTGGCGACCATATTCCCCGACACGATTCGTACTCGGGATGGAAAGTCCGAGGTATTCAGTGCTGTTGTGCATACGCGGGACCAGGAGGTTCGGCTGCAATTCGTGCTGTGGTCATTCGTCATCGGGCTCGTGCTGAGTGCCGGTATCGACCTGAACGCGCTCAGCTGGCACGGCTACTACGCTCGGCAGCTTGGCATGTTCTGGATTCACGCGGGGTTCCCGGAACATCAGAAGCTGACACTGGAACGACTTTCAGAGAAAACGCCGTTTCGTCCGCTTCCGCTGATGAATGCGGCGATTTGCCTGACCGGCCGGTCACAGAGCGCAGAGAAACCGGACGCGGCGAATCCGAATCATTTTCTGCTGTCACCTGTGTGTTGTGGCAGCCCGCACCCGGATCTGGGATTCGTGCGAACGGCGGACAGCACCTACGAAGACCTGCGACTGGAGGATGCGATCGCGTTATCCGGGGCTGCGTTGTCGCCGTGGGCCACCAGTAATCTGCTCGTCAAAGCACTCCTGCTGGTGATGAATCTGCGAACGGGCCTGTGGCTGCCAAACCCGGCGTTAATGCAGCCCGGCCAGCGAAAATCGCGAGTTTTCGATGTTGTTGACCGTCATTTGTTTCCTCCACTGCGGTGGCTTTGGCTGCAGTTCATTCCCGATGGCATTTGGACACTCAGGCCACGGGATCCGGAGAAATGGTCACACCTGCTGGTCACGGACGGTGGGCATTACGAAAATCTGGGTATCGAATCGCTGCTGAAACGTCGCTGCCGACTCATTCTGGCACTGGATGCTTCAGAAGATGCCGGCTTTGAGTTTCATGGACTGGCAATTGTTATGAATCGGGCGCGGACCAGCGACGGCATTGAGTTTCTGGATGCCCACGAAGACGCACCCTGCGGATTCCCCGAGAAACTGGTGCCTGACAAGGAAACCGGCTATAGCGCTGATCGGTTCTTTGCGATTCGCATCAAATATCCCGGGACGGCTACAGAACCACCTGACGAAGGCCTGCTGCTGCTCATCAAGTCCGTGATCCTGAAGAAGGATCCGTTTGAGCTTCAGCAGCATCGCAAGGAGTTTCCGGCGTTTCCAAACGACCCAACAAGTGACCAGTTTTTTTCACCAGACAAATTTGAGGCATACAGATATCTCGGTTTCACTGCGGCACGGCAGTTGGCAGAACTCCTGAAGTCTGCAGATATTCGCAATGCCACGAGTCTTCTGGACGGCATCCGCAGGAAATTCTGCCCCGCTGTGACCAACACGGAGGTAACCGACTACAGTGCCCTCCTCGACAACCTCTGCAGCGCCCTCAACGAATACTCCGTGATCGATACTGCCGCAGACGATCGCAGGACGGTGTGTCGGCAGATTGGGCGGTTGCTGGATAAGTTAAGGGACACTCAGTTGCCGGAATCGCTGGACGATTCCAGAGTGATTGATGCGGCCGCGCTGCGGAGTCGCCTGCAGGAGATTACGGGGGACACGGAATTCACGGAGTACCAGGAATCCATCAGCAAACTGTTGCATTGGATTCCGGGATCTCCAGTGAAGCCGGGGAAAGCAAAGCCGGGCAAACGGGTCGCGACGAAGTGAAGTGGCCTCTGGGGTTGCTCAGTGCTCACTTCATGTTGAATTGATCGCTGGGCGCTGTCCCACGATCGTTGACGTTTTCTGGAATCCCTGCGAAAAGACAGGACGTGCCGTGGGACGGCGATGCTGGGGTAACGAAACGGTCGCAGGGACGCTTGTTGTCGTGCCCCCGGTAACGGTGCGTGCCCGCGCGGCTAACACGGCCGCCGGAGCTCACCAGGGCGGCACCGGCCGATCGACATCGGCCGCTCGCCACACTGCGTTTTCGTGACTCAATCCGGCCGTGGGATTTCAACTGGCAGGCGGAACTGAAATCTCTCAATCTGCCCTTGTTCACACCGTTTCGTCATCCCAGCTTCGCCCTCCTGGCACTGCGTCTTGCCAAAAATCCAATGCCATTGGGCTGCCGCCCTGCGGCTCAGTGCGTTTGCGCCCTGCGCTTCGTTGCGTTTTGGTTCAATTGTCCCATAGCGTTCCTGCACGTCGCCGCAGGGCCCGGCACGAGACGGGGCGGTGATCCGGCAATTTTGCGAGGCTGCCAGACCATGCCTTACGGGCCGCGATTGCAGCCGCATCCCGGGATACCGAAACTCAAACGGCCAGTCACGTGCTGATACCGGCGCCGCGTCATCCAATCGCGGGCTGTCGAGTTGCGTCCTGTATCTCACGAACTCCCGCAAACATCAATGCCCTCGGGCGTTGTCCGCGGGCAGAGGGCTCAGGAACCGGCACAGCCAATGTTGACTACTTCGTCTTTGCTTCCGCTTCGTAAGGGGCTTTGGGATTGCGGCGGCGGGGCGGGTCGAGGTAGTGGTAGCCGGTGTTGGGGTTAGTGCGATCGTAGGCGAAGGCATCGCGATTTTTGAGGAAGTGTCGGAGGTAGGAGACGGGGATGGCGAAGCCCAGGCCTTCTCCGAAAGTGAGTTTCATATTGATGACCCCGACAACCTGCCCGCGATCATTGAACAGCGGTCCGCCGCTGTTACCGGGATTGATCTGTGCGGTGGTCTGGATGTAGACGACACCTTCCATGTTGCGATTGCGGGTGCTGACGATGCCTTCTGAGACTGAGCGTTCGAGTCCGAGTGGGCTGCCGATGGCAAAGACGGTATCTCCTTCACGGTGTGAATCGTCTTCCGCGATGTATACGGGCTGAAACGGGAGCCCTTCCTGGGCTGGAATTTCCAGCAGTGCAAGGTCGAAATGGGGGTTCAGGGCGAGGATTTTAACGTCACGAATTGAGCGACGTTCGAAGTCACCTTCCGGGCTGCGGTGGAAGATCGTGACGGCGACGCGGGTTTGTCCTTCGACGACGTGGTAGTTGGTGACGCACCAGCCGCGGTTGTTGATGATGAAACCTGAACCGAGGCCGCCTGGTGTTTCGATCAGCACGACGCCTTCGCCGAATTTGGAGACGAGCTCCTTAACGGTGCGTTCCGGCAGTTCGGCGGTCTGGAAGACGGCGCCTTCGGCGGTTGCTGCGGCGGGTGTGGCGGGTTCGGAGGTGATACGTTCCTGGATCTGGTCGACGGGTACGCGCACCACGTCCACGCCGATGTCCACGAACAGTGAGTCACGGCTGACTTTGAGGACTTCACCTTCGATTCGCTGGCCGGAGCGAAGCACGATGACATCGGCGTGGGCGAGGTCTGCGGCAGCAGTCAGCAGACATCCCACAAGCAGCAGCAACAGTCGGCGCATCTTCAAGCTCCTAGGCAAGAACATCCTGAATCACGGTACCGGCGACATCGGTGAGGCGGAAGCGGCGGCCATTGTATTTGTAGGTGAGTTTTTCGTGGTCCATGCCGAGCAGGTGCAGGATGGTGGCATGCAGATCGTTGAGATGCACGCGGTTTTCCGCGGATTTGTAGCCAATTTCATCTGAGCTGCCGTAGCTGATGCCACCTTTTACGCCGCCGCCTGCGAGCCAGCAGACCATGTGGTGTGGGTTATGGTCACGTCCGGGTTTACCGCCGGTTTGGGCAATTGGGAGTCGTCCGAATTCGCCGCACCAGATGACCAGGGTGTCTTCGAGGAGTCCGCTGGCTGCCATATCGGTAAGCAGTGCGGCGACGGGTTTGTCTGTTTCACCGGCGAATTGGCGGTGATTGCCTTCGATGTCGTTATGGCCGTCCCATGAACGCTGGTTTTCCATGCCCCCGGAGTAGATCTGGATGAAGCGGACGCCGCGTTCGGCGAGTCGGCGGGCGGTGAGACATTGCCGGGCGAAGTGATCGCACTGGGGGTCACCGATTCCGTAGAGGGTTTGGGTGGCCTGAGTTTCCTGGGTCAGGTCGAGTGCTTCGGGTGCGGCGGCCTGCATGCGGTACGCCAGTTCGAAGCTTTCGATTCGCGCGGAGAGTTCGGAATCGCCGGAGCGCTGCTGCTGGTGGAAGGTATTGAGTTGTTTGAGCAGGTCGAGACTGGAGCGTTGCGACTGGGGGGGCAGGTCAGCGGGGCGGTTGAGATTATCGATGGGGTCACCGGAAGGTTTGACCCATGTGCCCTGAAAGACACCCGGAAGAAAACCGGCGCTCCAGTTGGCGGCATGGCCTTTGGGCAGACCCCGACCTTTGGGGTCACTCATGACGACAAATCCAGGGAGATTGGCACTTTCGCTGCCGAGTCCGTAGGTGACCCAGGACCCGACGCAGGGGAAGCCCATGCGAGGTAAGCCGGTGTTGATGGCGAACAGGGCAGGGGAGTGGTTGTTGGATTCTGTGTAAGCGGACTGAATGACGGCCATGCGGTCGACGTGTTCGCCGAGATACGGGAAGATTTCGGGAACCATTTTTCCGCACTGACCGCGTGGCGTGAATTTGAACGGCGACTGCATCAGATTGCCCACGGCGTTTTTGAAAAAGCCGGTGGTGTCGCTGAAGCCGGAGTCGAATTCGCGAATGGATTTTCCGTCCCAGCGACTGAGTTCCGGGCGGTAGTTCCACGTGTCCACGGGGCTGGGGCCGCCGTTGATGAAGATCCAGATCACGCGTTTCGCCCGTGCGGGGAAATGGCTGGGCTGGGGGGCGAGTGGATTGAGGGAGCGATTGCCGAGCCCATCGGCGGCGGTGGCGGTTTCGAGGAGTCCCTGGTCGTTGAGGAGTCCGGCGAGTCCCAGCAGACCGAAGCCGCATCCGGTGCGTTGCAGGATCTGACGTCGGGAAGGCGTGTCAGGTGGGCTCATGGCGTTGCTTTCGACGGGCGGGGACCGCGAGCTTTGTTATGGGGATTTCGAGTCTTCGGATTCTACCGGGCGGGGGGCACTAAGCAACCGGGAATGCCGGCGGAGTGTGGCATTCCGGTGATGTTGCGGGAGTTCCAAAATACAGGATCTGCAGATCCTCATCCATGTTTCAATTGAGTTTGCTCGGCCGACTGCTTCAAATAAGGGACTATCCTGCCCGTGCAGAGCCTCTGTGCCGCACCAATCGATGCATTTGCCCTCCGCCTTCCTGATTCGGACGCCTTTCATGACTGTGACCGACTCCAACCCGGCTCCCGGCAATTCCGCCGACACCACAGCCGCCGGCTGCTGCCATGCCGCTCCCTCCGCAACACCTCGCCGCAGCCTGCTGTATCAGGGTCTGACGGCATTCATCAGCACCATCATCGTGGCGATTCCGGCCAGTCTGGGGGGCCTGTTCTTTCTCGACCCGATCCTCCGGCGTCAAAAATCCGCCGGTGCAGGCAAAGCCGGGCCGGCTGCACGGAAGGACGAAAATGGCTTCATTCGCCTGGATGTGACGCGCGAGGCCGTGCCGGGGGACGGCACGCCGGTGTCCGTGACCGTCTTTGACGACATCGAGGACGCGTGGAATCGTTTTCCGAATGTGCCTGTCGGCAGCATCTGGCTGCGGAAGGTGGGTGACGGTCCCATTCTGGCATTCAACTCCATCTGCCCGCATCTGGGCTGTTCCGTGAATTACCGCCGGGCAGAAAATGACTTTTTCTGTCCCTGCCACACCAGTGCGTTCGCGCTCGACGGAAAGAAATCCAACGAAGTTCCTCCGCGCGACATGGATGCTCTGGAAGTCGCCATGCGGACTGCCGGCAAGGACGATCCTGCGGGGAGTGAAATCTGGGTGAAGTTTCAAAACTTCCGCCGCGCCACTCCCGAGCGAATCCCGATCTGAATTTCGAGGTTTGGCCGAGCTGGGTTTGTTCCGCCCCGGCGTCTCTGCTCCGTCCCACCTCAAACCTCCTGCATTCACCCGCCTCTGAAAGTTCCCGCCGATGAACGCTCTGCTCAACTGGTTGGATGACCGTACCGGCGTCCGCAAACTTCTGCATGAAGCCCTTTACGAGTCCGTTCCCGGCGGTGCTCGCTGGCGATACGTCTGGGGAAGTACGCTGGTGTTCACGTTCGTGGTTCAGGTGATCACCGGCTTTATGCTTTGGTCAGCCTACAGCCCCAGCACTCGTACGGCCTGGGAGAGCGTGTTCTACATTCAGTACGAAATGACGCTGGGCAGCATTATTCGTGGCCTGCATCACTACTCCGCTCAGGCGATGGTGGTGCTGATGGCAATTCACCTCATGCAGGTGGTGATCGACGGGGCCTACAAAGCACCGCGTGAGATCAACTTCTGGCTGGGTATGGTACTGATGATGATCGTGCTGGGACTGTCGCTGACCGGTTATCTGCTGCCGTGGGACCAGAAAGGCTACTATGCCACGCAGGTGACCACCAACATCATGAGTGCGACTCCGGTGGTTGGTGCGGAGGTCCAAACGCTGGCTCAGGGGGGGCGTGATTATGGCCACCTGACCCTGACCCGATTTTTCGCGATGCACGCCGGGATCCTCCCCGCACTGCTCGTCGGCTTTCTCGCACTGCACATCTACGTATTCCGTAGGCACGGGCTGACGGTTCATGACCCGAAACATGCGGCAGACGCCCAGTTCTGGCCGGATCAGGTGCTCAAGGATGCCGTCGCCTGCCTCGCGGTGCTGGCTGTGGTTCTCACCCTTGCAATCTTCCGTCCTGCCGAACTCAGTGCTCCTGCTGACCCAGCCGTCAAATTCGATGCTGCTCGTCCGGAATGGTATTTCCTGTTCCTGTTTCGCTTCCTTCGATTCCACGCGGTGGAGGCTCTGGGACTGACTTTCGGCGCCATCATTGTGCCGGGCATCATCATGGGAATCATTGCCGTCATGCCGCTGACGGAGCGGATTCTGGGCCGCGCAGGTCACTTCCTGAACAGGGCCTTCATGTGGGCTCTGGCAGCCGGCGTGGTCGTGCTCACGGTGCTTGCCTTCTATGAGGACGCCAATGACCGCGGTCATCAGGCAGCGCTGGCGGAAGCCCATCGCGACGCCGGCCGGGCAATCGAACTGGCAAAGAGCCCGGACCGCATTCCGGTGGACGGGGCTGTGGCTCTGCTTCGTCGGGATCCCTTTACTCAGGGCCCCCGGCTGTTTGCCCAGCACTGCGCCAGCTGCCATCGCTGGAACGGGCATGACGGTCGAGGAACGCTTGTGACAGATGCCCTTAAGCCAGGCGAAACCGGTGAACCGCCGGTAACTCTGCCAACAGCTGCGGACCTTGGCAACTTCGCCAGTCGTGAATGGATGAAGGCCATCGTCGTTGATTACTCCAACCACTTCCGCTGGTTGAAGAACGCCAGTTGGTACACCGCCGCGAAGGAGCAGGAAGCCAAAGGTGAATCTGTGGACTTCCTGAATCCCGATGCCTCGGAAATGGCTGACTGGACCTCGGGTAACGCAGAAGCCCTTAAGGCGCCGGAAAACGCGGAAAACGTCACGGCACTTGTGGAATTTCTCTTCGCTGAAGCAGCGCGGCCTGGAGCGGACGTTGATGAAGCTCTTGTGGCCAAAGGCCGATCTCTCGCAACGGAGGGCAGCTGGGCTGGTGCTCTCAACGGCACCTCCTGCAGCTCCTGCCACGACACCATCGGCCAACCCTTCCCTGCTCAGGTGGACGAATCCAGCGGCAACGGTTACCCAACCATGGCAGGTTACGGATCCGCTGCATGGCTGAGGGACTTCATCCGACATCCGGACGCGATGCGGCACTACGGCAGCAAGAATCGAATGCCTGCCTACTCCCCGGAACAGCTCACCGACACCGACCTTGAACTGCTCGTACGCTGGATGACCGGTGATTACCCAGGTTCTGCCGTTGCCGACTACCCGTCAATGCTGGATCGGCTTCCTGAGAAGAAGTGACGCCCTGAGTGCTGCTGGTTGGGGAGTACCCTTCAGGGCAGCTTTTCAAGGCGTTCCACTGAGACAACTTCGTGGAAGAACCACGGCTTTACTGCGTTCTTCTTCCAGATTGTGGTCTGAGCATGGAAGCCGGCTCCGTCGTGTTCGCGCCAGTCACTGAAGCGATAAATGTCATCGCGCCAGTCGACGCGGACGAGGCGGAAGGACTGGGGGTCGAAGTGCAGGTCCATCGCCGGAGTGACTGAGCCGGAGGCCCGGAAGGCACGTGTGGTGTGACCGTTCTCTGTGATTCCGGGGATTGTTTCGAGTTTTGTCTGAGGGGCATCGAGGATTCCCAGGGTCCAGGCCCAAACGACGAATTTGGCAGGCTCGCTGCCACGTTCCTTTTCGCCGACAATCCAGACATTGGGTGGCTGGAGAACGGAACTGCGGGGCTGCGACTTTTCCGGGGCGGCTTTTTCAACCCCGGCGTTGTAGCGTTCGATCATCCGGAAGGTGGACAACCGCTGTTCGCGGCCGCCTGCGGCAGCGAAGCATTTTTCGATCAGCACGGGCAGGGAATCGCCGTCCTGTGCAGCAGTTTTCTCCTGCGCGGCGGCAGAAGGGCCGGCGAAGAAAATGCCGGCAACGAGCACCAGAGAACATTTGAAAGTGCAGCAAATCGACATGATCAGGCCCTCCTGCGCAGGAGTCTGGCGGGCGTGTGGGGAGCCGTCAAGCTGCTGGGGCGGCACTAGTGGTATTGACTTTCTGGTGACCGGGGGGGGAACCCGGGATGACGAAACGGCCTGTGGATTGGGGGGCGTTTTCCACTGCAGAGGACACAGAGTTTCACAGAGAAACACGGGGCATTCAGCAATACTGTCGAGGAACGGCAGGCTATTCGGGCGAGGCTGGCCGCTGCGGTGGCTGCCTGTTTCTTAGTCAGGCACAGCAGCCTGGGGAAAGTTCACTTTCGGGTGGGGGGCGGTCGGCCGCGCCTGCAGCCTGCAGGTGTCAGGCCTGTGACAGTCGGACTGTTTTTTTGCTGGTGCCGACGGGCCCCGCGAATTCCCCTCAATTTCTTTTCCAATTTCGCCGAAGTCCGCTCTGGCCTCCCCTGCGCCGCCCGCGTATGCTGGCCGCTCTTCAGTTCTGAACCGCCGGCTGATTTGGAAATCGGTCGCCAAACCATGGCACGACGCCGCCAGCAGCGAATTCTGCCATGAACTCCATTCGGCTTCTGCAGATATCCGTACTTACTGCCGTCGTTGCTTCGGCGTTGTGCGCCCCGCCCGCAGCAGCCCAGTCCGACACCAATTCCCTGAATGGTGGAGGCATTATCTGGGTAGCCGGAACCGTGATCTCTGAATCGGGTGAAGTTCCGCGGATTGACCTGGGTGAAGTGCACAGTATTCTTCGTGGGGACCAGCTTGCCGTCTTCAGACCGCAGGACAATCATCACGTTCCCGTCGGCACAGTGATCATTGAAGAAACATCAGCCAACTGGTGTCGTCCCCGCATCTCGGTGCTCACACCTCTGCAGAAGGGCGATCGCGTATTCGCCATTCGGATCCTCAACCAGTTTGGCACGCCCCGCGAATTTCGCCAGGCGTTCCTCGAACGCCAGCTCGTCAGCACCACGAACCGCAACAGCTATTCCACACTGCGCGATACGGAAGTGGCCATGAGTCTGCATGATCTGAGCCGCCGTCAGAAGTTCTGGCTGCGCGAACTGAAGACTAATGCCGGACGAATTCCATCAGCCTCAGTCAGCACTGAAGCCTGGCAGAATCTGCAGCCGCTGCTCCGGCAGGTTCGTCGTTTGCAGGACTTCCGTGCGGTGGGGCTTCCGATTGAACCAACGATTGGCAAGGCGTGGGACAGCGTGCTCACAACGCTGACGCCTCAATCCGCCCATTCTTCGCTGCCGACCGCAGCGGAGCCGCAGCCGGACGGCAGCCAGGCTGCTGCCGCTGAACCTGTTCCCTCTGACGAGCCATCGCCCGCTCAGGTTGCGCTCGAACGCAGAATCACTCTCGTCCGTCAGGAAACCGAGCAGCGTCTGTTTAGCCGGTTCCCTGAGGAACGCAACATCGTTGTCGCCCTTAGTTCTGTTATCGATATCGAGGGCCCCCAAAACGAGTTGCTCTGGATCAGCCTTGAACTTGCCAAATCACAGTTTCCGGAACTGGCCGATGACCGTGATATGCTGGAAGAGATGCCGGTCATCCTCTCCCGAGTCCGTCAAAAGCTAAATCCATAGCCCATGCACGATCCCGCGGCCATTACTGCGCAGCTCACCGCCAACCTGAACGGAATTCGGCAGCGGATCCTTGCTGCGTGTCAGCGAGTCAGCCGAGCTGAATCAGAGGTGCGTCTCGTTGCCGTCACCAAATATGCTGCGTGGCCATGGGTGGAGTCTCTGGCTCTGCAGCATTCGGACTTTGGTGAAAACCGCCCACAGCAGCTCGCCGAACGCCAGCCGCTGCTCCCGCAGATCCGCTGGCATCTGATTGGTCAGCTGCAGCGCAACAAGGTCAGGATGGCAGTGCAACATGCACAGATGATCCATTCGGTCGACTCTCTGAAACTTCTGGAGGCAATCGCTGACGCGGCCTGCCGGGAAAATTGCCGCCCGGAACTTCTGCTGCAGGTCAACGCATCGTTCGAAGCGGCAAAATCCGGCTTCCATCCCGATGCACTCCCTGAGCTCTGGCCGCAGGTGCTGCAAGCAGCCAGAGGACTGCCAATCGTCGGCCTGATGACCATGGCCGCGGAAACCGACAACCCCGAAGAAACGCGTCCGACCTTTCGCCAGTTGCGACTGCTCCGCGATGCCCTGCAGAACCGTCCCGATACCATCGCCGCAGGAGTGCAGCTGCATGAACTATCGATGGGAATGAGCGGTGATTTTGAGCCAGCCATCGAGGAAGGCGCGACTCTGGTGCGGCTGGGCACTGCGGTGTTTCAGCATCTGGAACGGGACTGAGTCGCGTGCGATGCTGCGGGGCAGGTCCCCGTGGCACTGCGTTCCATGAAATCAGGTGGAACGACCGGGGCGGCGTGGGAGGGCGAGACCGGGATGGTGAAAAGCAGCGCGGATGGAGCTGGTTTTTAACCACAGAGTACACGGAGAAATACGGGGAGTTCAGTGATCGTGTTGGGAGGACGGGCGGCGGGAATAAGAGGTGTCTTTCCCCTCGGTTTTTGATGTTTTCGTCATCCGAGGGCGAGGCTGGGACTGTGGAACGCTGAATGACAGTCATTTGCGCCGTTTGAAGGAAGCCGCCTGTTCTTATCCTGAGGCAGGTTGTCTGGCCGAGGTCACTGCCTTTTCAGCCGACGTGGTCGCTGTCCGCGTGCAGCAGAGTGAGCTCGTCCTTCTGCCGACTTGTTTGGTCGTTCAATGCAGCCGTCGAATCAGTACGTGAGCGAGTGCGGCGTCGAGGTTTTCCGAGGTGCGGATGAGCTGGTAGTCGATGTTGCTTCCGGCGCAGCGGCGGCGGATGGCATCAAGGAAGTTGTTGATGGCTTTGAGATAGCCAGCCCTGAGCGAGGCGGGGTCGCAGGTGAGTTTTCCGGAGTTCTCCAGGCCTTCGAAGCGGAGGGTGCCGGAATAGCGGAATTCGAGTTCTTCGTCATCGAGGATTTGGAGCAGGAGGACATCGTGGCGGCGCTGGCGGAGCGTCTGCAGGCCACGGAAGAGATCGTCGCGATTGCAAAACAGGTCGGAGAGCAGGATTACGATGCTGCGGCGGCTGAGTGTTTCGTTGGTGCGTTTGAGGATTGCAGCGATGTCTGTTTTTCCGACAGCAGCCTGGGCATCGAGTCCGGCGAGGATGGCCTGGAGCTGCGTATTGCGGCTGCTGGCGGGTACCTGAGCACGGATGGCGGAATCGAAGACAGTGACTCCGACGGAGTCGTGCTGTTTGAGCACCAGCATGCTGATGGCTGCTGCTACCGTTCGGGCATATTCGAATTTACTCAGGGCACCCGTCCCGAACTGCATGGATTCGCTGCCGTCGACGAGCAAGGTGACGCGGACGTTGGTGTCGTCTTCGAACTGTTTGAGGTAGTAGCGGTCGGAGCGGGACCAGAGTTTCCAGTCGATGCGGCGGATATCGTCGCCGGGAACGTATTCGCGATGCTGCAGAAACTCCAGCGACTGACCGAATCCCGGGCTGCGGTGGAGTCCGGAGACGAAGCCTTCGACGACCTGGCGGGCCCGCAGCTCAAGCCGGGAAATCCGCGCCAGCTCTTCAGGCCGCAAAGATCTTTCCAAGGGTTGGGTCACTGGTGAGCTCGCTTTCCCGAGTGGGCGTTTCCTGGATGAGCCGCTGAATGATGGAGTCTGATGTGAGCCCTTCACTGATGGCAGTGAAGTTGGGAACGATGCGGTGTCGCAGAACGGGTGCAGCGAGTTTCTGGATATCTTCGAGCGTGACTGTGGTGCGGCCATTGAGCAGGGCGCGGGTTTTTGCGCCCAGCAGCAGATTCTGAACGGCTCGCGGCCCGGCACCCCAGCCCAGTGATTCGCTGATCCACTTCGGGACACCCGGCTCGCCCACTCGTGTCTGCCGCACGATGGCCAGCGTGTAGTTAATAATATAGTCAGTCACGGGAACCTCGCGAACGGTTCGCTGGATCTGCAGCACCTGTTCGCCGGAAAGCACCGGAGTGACTTCTTCGCGTTGGTTGGATGTGGTCTGTCGCGCAATCTGTCGCTCTTCCTCGAACGTCGGATAACGCACAAACACCTTGAACATGAAGCGATCCTGCTGGGCTTCCGGCAGCGAGTAGGTGCCTTCCTGTTCAATTGGGTTCTGGGTGGCCAGCACAAAGAAGGGTGCGCTGAGGCGATGGATGTTCTGACCGACCGTCACCTGCCGCTCCTGCATGGCCTCCAGCAAGGCTGCCTGAGTCTTGGGGGGGGTGCGGTTGATTTCGTCGGCGAGCACCACGTTGTGGAACAGCGGACCGGGGATGAAGCGAAATTCCCGCTGACCGGTGGACCGATTTTCCTGGAGAATATCCGTGCCGGTGATGTCGGCGGGCATCAGGTCCGGCGTGAACTGGATACGGGAAAAGGTCATTGAAAGGCTGCGGGCAACCGTACTGACCATGAGCGTTTTGGCCAGCCCCGGGACGCCTTCAAGGAGCACATGGCCCTGGCTGAACAGGGCAATCAGCAGCTGTTCGATGACATCGTCCTGGCCGACGATCACACGGCGGATTTGTTCGCGCAGGCGAGTCCAGGCGTCGTGCAGCAGATCAATGGCCTGGCTGGAAAGGGCAGTTTCGGGGGCGTCCGACATGGAATTTCTCGTGGGGACAAAGCAGCGGGCAGCACAATGGCCGGCGAAACACGCGATCAGCAGCATAGCAGGACGGTGGCCAGGTGAAAAACGAGTTCCTTTTCGAACGGTGGCAGGGTATGGTGCGGCGGCCGGCAGTTCCCGCAGCCGCTTCATCAATCTGCCCCCGGAGCCTGACTTTCATGCAGTTCGTCCCCGCTGTACCGCTCGTCTATGAATTCAGCCGCCACCTGCCCCCGCGCTGCCAGGTGAAATCCGGTGAAGTGATCCGGCTGGAGAGTGAAGATGCGCTGTCGGGACAGATTCGTCGACCGGGAGATCGTCGCGATAAGTCGACGGTGCCCTACAGCAACCCGGTCACCGGTCCGATTCTCGTTGAGGGGGCTCAGCCGGGCGACGAACTGGCGATAACCATTCTCGATATCCAGCCCCGCGATGGCCAGTGCGCCACCTGGACTGGCCACCCCGGCCCGCTCACGGAATGGCTCGGAGCTGATGTGCCCCACGGTGCTCACGTCTGCCCCATCCGGGATGGTCTGATTCACTGGAAAAATCGCCTGACCATTCCCTTCCAGCCAATGCTCGGCTGCATCGGCACCGCAAGCGACTGGGGCGTGCCTTCCACTGCACCGGCCGGCGCCCACGGTGGCAATCTTGATCTCGTGGAAGTTTGTCCTGGCAGCACTGTATTTCTGCCGGTTCGAGTACCCGGAGCATATTTGTTTGCCGGCGACGCACATGCCGCCATGGGGCACGGTGAACTCTCGGCCACGGGACTCGAAATGGCCGCCATCTCAACCCTCAGGATCGAACTCCGACCAAAACCTGCTTTCTCTGGTCTCAGAATCGCTCACCCGGACTTTCTGCTCACCGCTGCCGTTCGCGGCAACCACGAGCGGGCCATGGCGGAAGCCTTTTCCCGCCTGATTCTCTGGCTGGAAGCTGACTACGGCTGGAATCGCTGGGATGCCTACGACCTGCTGACTCACACCGCCCGAATCTCGATTGGTTACTACCAGTCCGGTACCGTCGGTGTCCGAATCGACAGAAGATTGATCAGCAGCCAGTCATAAGTTCGCGATTTCTGTGAGCATTTGCTGGTGGCTGGGGAGGCTCTGCTGCGCGGCCGCTTTGGATTGGCGACTGCGTGCCCAGCAGTTTGAGAATCTCCCCTGCCGAGACTCTTGTCAGACCGGAATTCGCCCGTTAAGGTCCAGAGAGTCTTGAGTTCCCGGAAGTGTTCAGGAGAGCGGCCATGGTTGATGGGAGTCGGCGGGATTTTCTGCAGGTGGCGGCCGTTGTTTCAGCGGGAGTCTGCGCGGGCGGTGTGGCTTCCGCAGTTCCGGCGGATGACCGGAAACTCAGGCTGGGCCTGATCGGCTGCGGCGGCATGGGCAGCGGTCATCTGCGAGAGCTCTCCAGGCGCACCGATGCCGAAGTCACGTGGGTCTGCGATGTGGACAGCCAGCGGCTCGCTGCAGCCGCAAAAATTGTCGAGGAAGGTTCCGGCCGGGCTCCGCAAACGACTCCTGATCTCCGCCAGGTGCTGGATGACAGCTCCATTGACGCTGTCTTTATTGCCACGCCGGATCACTGGCACACACCCGCCGCGATTCTCGCACTGGATGCCGGCAAGCATGTGTATGTTGAAAAGCCCTGCTGCCACAATATCCGTGAAGGCAGGCTGCTCGCAGATGCCGTCAAACGTTCCGGAAAAAAACTCCAGGTGGGAACGCAAAGCCGCAGCACTGAGATGGTGCGGGCCGGCATCGAGCGATTGAAGAACGGAGACATCGGCGAAGTGCTCGTCGCCAAAGCCTGGAACAGCCAGCGGCGCGGCACCATCGGCAAACGGGAACCCGCCGAACCACCTGCTCACCTGGATTTCGATGCCTGGCTCGGACCTGCTCCCGCTGTCCCCTGGCGTCCCAATCTGCTTCACGGCGTCTGGCGCTGGTGGTATGACTTCGGTTGCGGCGACATCGGTAATGACGGTGTTCACGACATCGATGTCGCACTCTGGGGGCTCGGTGTGGCGACGCATCCTTCGCGAGTCGCTTGTCTGGGGGGCAAGTACTTCTTCGACGACGATCAGCAGTTTCCCGACACACAGTACGCGGTCTGTGATTACCCCGTCGATGGTGCTCCGCAGGGACGCTGCAAACAACTGATCTTCGAACAGCGAATCTGGTCGCCGTATGTGCAGGAAGGCTACGAGAATGGTGCGGCATTCTATGGCACGGAAGGACTGCTGGTGATGGGCCACACCAGAGGCTGGACCCTGTACGGTCCGCGAAACAAAGTGCTGGCCGAACAGACCGGCAGCATGGACCTCCCCGGACACCACTCGAATTTTCTCGAAGCCATTCGGAATCCCGATGTTCGTACCAATGCCGATGTGGATGCCGGCCGCCTGAGCGCGACGATTGTGCATCTGGCCAACATCGCCGCCCGCACCGGTGAAGTGCTCACTTTCGATCCCCTGCAGGAGCAGATCACCAGCAGTGACAAAGCCAATTCACTTGTGCAGCGGCAATACCGCGAACACTGGGCCCGCCCCAGGGGTGTCTGAAACCACTCCCACTTCCCCACCTCAGTGACCCTCAGGAATCTCAATCCATGCGACAAATCAGGATCCCATTCATGCTGGCGGCCCTCGCAATCTCAGCGTCCACAGCGCACGCAGAACTCAAAGATGGCGAAACCGTCGTCTTCCTCGGGGATTCAATCACCCAGGCCGGCGCTGGTGAAACCGGGTACGTCACTCTGTTCCGCAATGCAATCGAAAAATCGCGACCGGAGTCCGGCATCAGGGTCATCGGTGCCGGTATCAGCGGCAATCGAGTCCCCAATCTTGAAGCCCGACTGGATCGCGATGTGCTGGCTCAAAAACCCTCCGTCGTGGTGATCTACATCGGTATCAACGATGTCTGGCATACGAAAAATGGTCGAGGCACTCCGGCGGCGGAGTATGAAAAAGGACTTGGAAATCTGATCAAACGCTGTCAGGACGCCGGTGCTCGAGTAGTGCTCTGCACGCCCAGCGTCATCGGTGAGAAAACTGATGGCAGCAACGAGCTCGATGGGCTGCTCGACGAATTCTGCGGTATCAGCCGTCGTGTGGCAGCCGACTCCGGCGCCGTGCTGCTGGATCTGCGCGCTGCATTTCTGAATTACCTCAAGGAATACAACACAGCCGGTCAGTCCCAGGGAGTGCTCACCACGGATGGAGTCCATCTGAACGATGCCGGCAATCGCTTCGTGGCCGTGCGAATGCTGGAGGCGGTCGGCGAGCGACCGACGAAGAAACGACTGCTGCGACATGTGGTGCTCTTCCGCTACAAGCCCGAAATCACCCCCGCACAGCTGGATGAAATCAACCGCGCCTTCCAGGACCTGCAGCTGCAGATTCCGGAAATTCGCGGCTTTGAACGTGGCACCAACAACAGCCCGGAAGGACTTTCCAAAGGCTTTACGCACGGCTACCTGATCACCTTTGAATCTGAAGCCGACCGTGACGCCTACCTGCCGCATCCCGCCCACAAAAAATTCGTTGAAATGCTGGGCGGAAAGCTGGAAGAGCCCTTTGTGTTTGACTACTGGACTGTGGAGTGAAAACTACTCCCAGGGTATTTTGAGAAATCACTCCAGTTCCCCGGTTTTTTCTTGCCTGTAATTCCCGGCGCAGGGAGAATACTGCAGTGCTGCAGTCATCTCCTGCGCTGTCCGGGATTTCCCGGCAGGGCGATCTCAGGCCTGCAGGTCGTGGTCGACGCACTGAATTGCAACCGCGACCACCGGCTTCGCAAAGGAAATTCCGGATCGGTTCCCCGGATCACTCCCCAACCTCCCCGCGTCTTCTCCGCAAAGTCTCGCCAGCATGTCGCGTCATCATTGTGGACGTTTTCGCCCGCTTCCCACCGGTCGCCGCGGTCTGCTGCAGGCTGCCGCCTGCGGTTTTGGCGCCGTGGCCGCTGGTCACCTGCTGGCCCAGGAGCATCCGCTCATCGCTGATTCCGGGCCGTCCGGAGCGTCTGCCGGGCCTGCATTTGCCACCCACCACACCCCCAAAGCCACCAGCGTCATTTTTCTGTACATGGACGGCGGTGTCTCTCAGGTCGATTCCTTCGACCCCAAACCTGAGCTCGACAAACAGCACGGCAAGCCCTTTCCGGCTCGGATCGAACCCACCCAGTTCAACAATATTGGCAACACGCTGGCCAGTCCCTGGAAGTTCAAAAACTATGGTCAGTCGGGTATTCCGGTCAGCGATTTGTTCCCGGAAACGGCCAGGCACGTTGACGACATGGCCGTGATCCGTTCCATGACGTCCAACTTCCCGGAACACACCAACGCCAACTACTTTCTGCACACCGGTTCCGGTCTGCAGGGGCGTCCTTCCATGGGTGCCTGGTTCGGTTACGGACTGGGCAGCGAATGTCAGGACCTGCCCCACTTTGTGATTCTCAATGGCGGACTCATCCCCCCAGGCGGACTCGATAATTTCGGCAGCGGATTTCTCCCTGCCAGCTGGCAGGGTTCGGTTTTTGGTCTCGGCAATCCTCCGGTCTCAGATATTCTTCCTCGTGAGCAATCGCCGGCCCAGCAGCGCCGCAAGCTCGATCTCATCCGTTCGCTCGATCTGGCTGCCGCCCCGCGTTACGGCCACGACGACCAGGTCGAATCTGCCATCCGCAACTACGAGCTGGCCGCCAAAATGCAGCTCGCGGTGCCCCAGCTGATGGACCTCGCCGACGAATCCCAGGCCACGCAGGAAATGTACGGCCTGAATGACGAATTCCCCAACACCCGGACCTTCGCTCGCGAATGCCTGCTCGCCAGACGGCTCGTGGAACGCGGCGTGCGTTTTATCGAACTCACCTGCCCGGCCGGCAACGGCGATCGCTGGGACCAGCACTCCAATCTCGTCGACGGCCACAACAAAAACGCCCGCTCAGTCGACAAACCGATCTCCGCACTCCTCACCGACCTTAAACAACGCGGACTCCTCGGTCGCACCCTTGTCGTATGGACCGGCGAATTCGGACGGACTCCGTTCGCTCAGGGTTCCGACGGCCGCGATCATAACCCCTTCGGTTTCTCCATGTGGATGGCCGGGGGCGGGATCAAAGGTGGCACTGTCTACGGCGCGACCGACGACTTCGGCTACAAAGTCGTCGCCGACAAAGCCGAAATCCACGACCTCCACGCCACCATGCTGCACCTTCTTGGCATTGACCACACCCGACTCACCTACCGCTTCGGCGGACGCGACATGCGGCTCACGGATGTTCACGGCATGGTCCTCACGGATGTGCTCGCATAACCTGCAAACCTCCGGACTCCCGCTATGACCTCCGCCCCCCCGCAAGTGCTCGGGGCCCGCGGCGAAACCGCCGCTGTCTCACACCTCAGAAAACTCGGCTGGCGCATCATCGATACTCGCGTCCGCAACCGCTTCGGGGAAATCGACATCATCGCCGAAGATGGCCCCGCCACCGTCTTCACCGAAGTCAAAACCCGCACGTCCACCAACGATGGCCAACCCTTCGAAGCCGTCGACCGCCGCCGCCAGCTGCGACTCACCCGCGCCGCCCTCGCCTGGCTCAAATTTCACAACAAACTCAACCTGCCCACCCGCTTCGACATCATCTCCATCGTCTGGCCAAAAGACTCCACAGAACCACAAATCGCGCATTACAAAAATGCCTTCCGAGCTGCTGCGGCTGGTCAGATGTTCTGACTGGCTGGCTTCCGGACCGCACGGACTTTTGGGGAAATTTTTGGCCTGCCTGTCAGTTTCGCGTCGTCCGGCATGGGCATGGAGACGTTCCACGTCGTGGCCCGCCCAAAAGTCCCCCTTCGAAACTCGCTTTCTTCGGGGGCTTTTCCAAGCATCTGCCGGGCCGGAAATAGATGTTTAAACAACAATTGTCTTGACAGTGCTTATTCTTTGGGTTAGCGTCCCAGCGATGGCAGATTTGCCGACGACGCTGGCAGCAGCTGAGCCGAAGCGGATACTTTCGCGTAGCGTGGCTCTTTGGGGCAGAGGGGGGATGATTCATGGAAATGTTATTGATCGTTGTTGGAACCGCCATCTTTCTGTCGCTGGCCTATCGCATTTACGGTCCGATTCTGGTGCGTTTGTTCCAGCTGGACGATCAGCGACCAACTCCGGCTGTCTCCATGCGTGACGATCTGGACTACGCTCCCTGTGCGACGCCTTCACTGCTGAACCAGCACTTTTCTGCGATAGCGGCTGCTGGTCCGATTGTTGGGCCGATCCTGGCGGGGCTTTACTGGGGCTGGGGGCCTGCGTTGTTGTGGATTCTGCTGGGTTCAGTATTTATTGGTGGAGTTCACGACTTTTCGGCGTTAGTGGCATCGATTCGGCACCGGGCGACTTCGATCACGATGGTTGTCAGGGCTCATGTCAGTCGTCGCGCCTATCTGCTCTTCCAGACCTTTGTCTTCATGGCGTTGATGTACATTGTGGTGGCTTTTACGGACATTACGGCCACAATGTTTGTGGGTGCCATCGATCTGAAGTCGGACAAAAGCTTCCCCAGTCTCTCCGCCGCATTGGCTCAGGAGAACGCCGACCCTGCGATGATTTTTCAGTCCGGCAGCGTTGCCACTTCTTCGCTGCTTTACCTTGTTCTGCCATTCATCATGGCACCATTCCTGCGGAGGGGTGCTTTGACGACCTGGACGGCGCTGCTGATTTTCGGACCACTGGCCGTTCTGGCGATTCTGGCCGGTCCCTGGATGCCACTGAACGTGGATGTGCTGATTCAGCGCTGGCGTCCCGATTTGAGTGCTCCGGAGGCCGCAGCGATGGCCATACGGTGCTGGGACGTGTTTCTGCTGCTGTACTGTGCGATTGCGTCCGTTCTGCCCACATGGCTGCTCCTGCAACCACGTGGAATACTCGGCGGGGGCTTTATGTTTGCTGCTTTGGGGTCCTGCGCCCTTGGTGTGGTGATCGGGGGTTTGAGCGGTGCTAACACGATTAATCTGCCGCGTTTCCGGGGACTGGCGCCGGAGGGAGTGGAGCCGCTGTTTCCATTCCTCTTTATTACCATCGCCTGCGGGGCCTGTTCCGGATTCCATTCGCTGATTGCATCCGGGACAACATCCAAGCAGCTGCCTGCCGAATGTAGTGCGCGACCGGTTGGATACGGTGCGATGTTGCTGGAGGGTATGGTGGCGGTGCTTTCGCTGTGCTGCGTCATGCAACTGTCGCTGGATTCTCCCCTTGCAAAAGCCTCGCCAAACTTTATCTACGCGAATGGGATCAGCAGTTTTCTGGCGGTGCTGGGGCTCAATCCCGCCGTGGGACTGCTCTTCGCCCTGATGGCCTTCAACACCTTCGTTTACGATACGTTGGACACCTGCACGCGACTTGGTCGTTTCATCGTTCAGGAATTGACAGGCCTGCGGGGGGCAGCCGGACGCTGGCTGGGAACCATTATTTCCACGGTCATTCCCCTGTACTTTGTGACTCGACCGACCGTTTCCGGTAAGCCCATCTGGAGGGAATTCTGGGGCTTGTTTGGCGCCAGCAATCAGCTGCTGGCTGCTCTCAGCCTGCTGGCCGTCACGGTCTGGCTCTGGCGGACTCGTCGAGTTGTCTGGGCATTCTACCTCACTGGTATTGGTGGGATGGTGATGTACGTGATGAGTTTCTGGGCTCTGGTGAGTCTGTTGCGGGCTCGCATGCAGAACACCTCCGATCCCGTTGTCTGGATTGCGGTTTTGCTGTTGGTGCTGGCTTCAGCGATGCTGGTGGAAGCCATTGCAGCGCTCCTGGGCCGTCAGGAACCAGCAGAGCCGCAGGGAACACCAGTCGCTGTGGAAGTCTGATTTGCCGAGCAGTCGTCGTGGGTCATACTTCCTGAATTTTATCGCTGTGAACTCAGGGTTGTTGTGTTTTCCTTACAAACCATTGCAGCTCTCCTGATGATTGCGCGGAACCAACTGTCCGCGCGGAGTTCTGACGGCGGGATGCTGGCACGGGCACCAGTTCCATGACGAATCAGCAGCTGGCGGAGCAGTTTTTCCTGCAAATTGCTGTTATCCTGCTGGTTTGCCGGCTGGTGGGCATTGCCGCGCGCAGGCTGGGGCAGCCGCAGGTGGTAGCGGAGATGATCGCCGGGGTTTGTCTGGGCCCCTCTCTGCTGGGGTTGTTTCACCCAGAACTGCAGTCGCTCCTGTTTCCCTGGCAGCAGGGTGTTCCCAGCACTCAGAGTTACCTATACCCTGCGTCACAGCTGGGTTTGGCTCTGTACATGTTCATCGTGGGCATGGAGTTTCGGCTGGACATTGTTCAGTCCCAGTGGAAGAGCGCGGTCGCGGTTTCGCTGGCGGGCATGATCAGCCCATTCCTGCTCGGCGCAGGTCTCGGCTGGTACTTTCACTCATCGACTGACTTGTTCCCTGCGAATTCATCGCGGTGGGCCTCAGCAACATTTCTTGGGGCTTCGATGTGTATCACCGCCTTCCCTATGCTGGCGCGGATCATCCATTTCAAAGGCCTCACGGGTACTCGCATGGGTACTGTGGCGATTGGAGCCGGGGCGATTGACGATGCCTGTGCGTGGTGTTTGCTGGCGGTTGTTTTATCCAGCCTGGAAGGGACACCGACGGCGGCTTTACGCAGCATTGGCGGCGGTGCAGTCTTTCTGTTGGTTGTGACAATGGTGATTCGTCCGCTGCTGAAGAAGCTGGAGTCTCGACTTGTCAGTGATGGTCGACTGACGGAACCGGGGCTGGTGATTTGCCTCGCCCTGATGGCGCTTGGCGCCTTCACCACTGACCGTTTGGGGCTGCACGCTGTCTTCGGCGGTTTTCTGATGGGGTCTGCCATACCTCGAGGAGTGATGGTCCGCGACGCCTCGGCCCGCACCGAACCTCTGACCGTCGCACTCCTGCTCCCGCTGTTCTTCACCTT
Source organism: Planctomycetota bacterium (assembly GCA_041161565.1). Classification (GTDB taxonomy): domain Bacteria; phylum Planctomycetota; class Planctomycetia; order Planctomycetales; family Planctomycetaceae; genus SXXK01. The sequence goes on from JBEAUF010000441.1 coordinate 39,492, forward strand.
CAGCGGACTCAACACCCGCATTGGACTGCTCAACAGTCCCGAGGGCTGGCTGATGAGTCTGCTGGTGCTGGTGGTTGCCATGCTGGGTAAGGGTGTTTCCTGTTGGCTGGCTGCTCGAGCGACCGGAGTGCCACATCGGGAAGCGATGGGGATTGGCGTCCTGATGAATGCTCGCGGGCTGATGGAACTCATCATTATCAACATCGGTCGGGAGCGGGGAGTTATCAGCGACGAGCTGTTTGCGATGCTCGTGATCATGGCGATTGTCACCACGCTGATGGCTTCTCCAATCTTTGATCGACTGGTTGGGAAGCGGGAGACTTAGCCGCGGCGGGCTGGGGCCAATGGGATCGACCAGCGCGGGCGCGCGTTCCCGGGGTGACCTCGCCCTGGGATGGTGAAACGGCGGGCGGCCGGAGTGTGTGCAGTATTTGTGTCAGTCTGAATGTCAGCCATGTCCGGTCCGGAGTGGCTGCTTACGTTCCAGCGTGTCGTGTGGGGTGTGTCGCTGCAGGCAAGCGGGCGCTGACGATTGTGCAGGATTGTGTGACTGCGTCTGAGCGATTGGGAATTCCCGACCGAATTTCATTGACAACGCTCTCTGCCCCTCTGCTGACTTGTTTCCAGGCCTGTGGCTGCAGAAGATGCGGGGGGAGCGGCGGATGCCGTTGCGTTCAGAGTGCAGTCGGGTTTTTGGGGAGCATTGAAATGGTGTGCAGCGGGCAGGGGAGATTGAGTCGTCGGGGTATGTTGTGTGGGGCGGTGCTGACGGCAGGCACTGGGCTGCTTCTGGCGGCTGACGAACGGAAGTCAGCTGCGGACGAATGGCAGGAACTCTTCGACGGCAAGTCACTGCGGGGCTGGGACGGTGATGCTGCATGGTTTCGGGTGGAAGAGGGAGCAATTGTTGGCGGGAGGCTGAAGGAGCGGATTCCGCACAATTTCTTTCTGTCGTCTCAGCAGGAGTACGGTGATTTTGAGCTGCAACTGGAGTTTCGGCTGCTGGGTGAGTCCACAAATGCGGGGGTGCAGCTGCGGAGTCGTCGGATACCGGATCATCATGAGATGATCGGCTATCAGGCGGACCTCGGCCAGAACTACTGGGGGGCCCTCTACGACGAATCGCGTCGCAATCGAATTCTGGCGTCTCCCGACCGGGCAAAGCTCGCGGAGGTGCTAAAGCTGAACGACTGGAATCGCTATCGGATCCGCTGTGAGGGCCCTCGCATACAGCTCTGGATCAACGACTACCAGACGGTGAATTATGTTGAGGAGGATGCTGCGATCGAGCAGCGTGGGCTGCTGGCGTTGCAGATTCACGGTGGCGGTCCGGGCGAAGCGCATTACCGGAAGCTGCGGATCCGCCGGCTGGTTTCCGGCTGAGCGGTCGTGGTGTGCGACTGGGGGGAAGTGTTGGTTGGTTAGGTTTGCAGGAGCCGAGCATGTCGAGTGGTGGCAGTTTTCCGTGGACTCGGATGCGGCGAAATCGCCGCGCCGACTGGTCTCGGCGTCTGGTGCGAGAGCACGAGTTGTCGGTGAATGATCTGATCTGGCCGGTCTTTGTGGTGGAGGGTGTTGGTCGGCGGGTACCGGTGGCATCGATGCCGGGTGTTGAGCGTTATTCGGTGGACGTGCTGGTGGAGGAGGCTGCACGTGCCGAATCTCTGGGCATTCCTGCTCTGGCAATCTTTCCCGTGACACCCCAGGATCGGAAAACAGAGGACGGTTTGGAGGCCTGGAATCCGGAAAACCTGATTTGTGAGGCCATGCGTGCGATCAGGGCAGCGGGGTTAAAGCTGGGACTGATCGCTGACGCTGCGCTGGATCCCTACACAACTCATGGTCAGGATGGTCTGGTGAGAAACGGTTACGTGGTGAATGACGAGACGCTGGAGGCATTGTGTCGGCAGTCGGTGAACCAGGCTCAGGCGGGTTGTGATGTGATTGCGCCTTCCGACATGATGGATGGGCGAGTGCGTGCGATCCGCGAGGCGCTGGATGCGGCCGGTTTTCCACTGGTGCAGATCATGGCTTATTCCGCCAAGTATGCATCGGCGTTTTACGGCCCATTCCGGGATGCGGTCGGGTCTGCGGGCAATCTGGGGAGTGGTGACAAGAAGACCTACCAGATGGATCCGGCGAACGGGGCCGAGGCGATGCGGGAGGTGGAGCTGGATATTCAGGAGGGGGCGGACATGGTGATGGTCAAGCCCGGTATGCCATATCTGGACATTGTGAGGCGGGTAAAGGAACGATTTGGGGTGCCGACGTATGCGTATCAGGTGAGTGGTGAGTATGCGATGATTTCGGCTGCGGCGGCCAATGGCTGGCTCAACCGCGAGTCGGCGATGCTGGAGAGTCTGATGTGTTTTCGCCGGGCAGGTGCTGACGGAGTGCTTACGTACTTTGCGATCGAAGCGGCTGAGAAGCTGCGTTTGGCCCGCGGCTGACGTTTTTCTGCCGGAGCGGCGGAATTGTTGCAGCTTGCCGTCGATCTGAGGGCACTGTCTGCAGAGTCGGAGCATTCGGCACGTCTGGATAAACAGGTTCAACAGGCGTTGCAGGTCCTGGCTGGAAGGACAGGACTGCAGGCGGCACTTCCCCTGCCGATGCCCCAAAAAGTGCTCAGCGCCCGAAAGACAACTTTCGATATTTCGGGTGTCTGCAGTCGGGTACTGGCTGCCGCAGACTGAGGCTGCGTTTGAGAGTCATGGATGCGGTTGCTGTGACCTGTCGGTCATTTGTCAGGGTTACCCGATGTCGATTGAAGAGCTGCTTGAGCAGATGGAGCAGTATCGATTGCGCAGGGAACAGCGGGATTACCGTCCGGAGTGGCTGCGACGATTTGTGGAAGGAGCTGCGCTGCTCTTTGAACCGCTGATCACTGTCGGCCGGGCGGGCTACGATTGCCAGCTGGACGAGCGTGGCTGGCTGGTCAGCCTGTATCTGGGGACTACCGAGATTGTCGGAGGTCCGCGGGATGGGCAGGTGGATCATGTGAGTTTTTGTCTGGACCTGCTGAGACTGCAGGCGATGTTTTCGAGGCTGACAAGGCTGGAGTGGTATTCAGTAGCTGTCAGCGGTGAGGGTGTTGGGCCGAGTTCACGGGGCCTGCGATCGCTGGTCTCCGCCCATGGCGAGGTGGCGGGCGGTGGACCTGTGCGTCTGGAGATTCTTGGTTTACCGCCGGAAGTGGTGCGACCTGGTCTGCATTTGCGGACGGACGGAGTGTTCTACGAAACACATTGAGATTGATTGCGTTCACTGAAACTGACGTTGGGCAGGGCTGCGGCACTCCGGGAGAACTTCTCACTCTCCCGGAGTGCCGCTTTTGTTTGGTGTTTTGCTGAGTCGCAGCCCAGCGGACGCGTGGCTCTCGCCTGCTTCGGCTCTGCCAACTTCTGCAGAAACTGCAATTTGCACGTTGCTTCTGCTGCACGAAGAATTATTGACTGTGTTTTTCTGCCGACCGATCGCCGCGGCTTCGGTTGAAAATGCCGAACACGTCGTGCGGGTTGGAAATCGTGGAATTTACTCGTTTCATCCGTCTGGACTTCGGAAACGGGCCTTCGATATCACCCGCCCGCCCAGTTGCTGCAGCCACTCGTCAGGAAGCGGGAGGCTGCGGGAGCAGGGCAGCCGTGGGCTGCTGTTCACCATGGATGGTGCAGCGGCAACGGTTTCTATCGTCACCGGTTCTTTCCAAGCCGCTGAGGGCAGAACGTCGAATGCGGGCTGCGGCGAATTTCGCCGGAGTGTCGATGTCTGCTTTTGGACTGGCTGCGGGGAGGGACCGTTATTGAACTGCCACAAAGAGGAAGCAACGAACATCTCTGCGGTGCTCGCGATTCGGCATCTGCGAAATCAGAACATTTCGGTCGTGTTTCTGTGACGTTCCACCACGGCAGCGTTCCTGCTGCCGGTGAAAACGCGGTGACTCGGAGCTTTGTACTGATTGTGCTGATGCCGACGAGTTGACTCTGCCGATATTCGCTGTTACCGGAACATATCGCTGCAGACGCAACTGCTGTTCGTCACGGAGGATTGAATGGCTACTAGGGTCAGTGAAGACGTTTCTGCCGTCTGGATTGCCTACAAAAAGGATCAGACGAATCAGGAACTGCGGAACCGCCTCATGGAGCGGTATCTGCCGCTGGTCAGATACAACGCCGAAAGGGTCTGGGCCAAACTGCCGGAAGGCGTGGACCTGAACGACCTGATGTCGGCCGGTGTGTTCGGCCTGATGGATGCCATTGAAGCATTCGACATGGATCGCGGTGTGAAATTCGAGACCTACTGCGTACCGCGAATTCGCGGTGCGATGCTCGACGAACTACGAACCATGGACTGGGTGCCGCGGCTCGTCCGCAGCAAAGCCAGTAAGGTCGAGGCAGCCCGTAAAGCCGTGGAAGCCCGCGTTGGCAGACCCGCGACAGAAGCGGAGATTGCCGAACAGATGAGCCTTTCAATTCAGGAATTTGAGAGGCTGCGGTCTGAGGCGAGTGCTGTGAATCTGGTCAGCCTCGAAAAGAAATGGTACGAAACTGACAGCTACAAGGACGTCCGTGAAGTGGACGTGGTTGAGGATGTCAGGTGTGAGGACCCGACCGACGGTATCCAGCGCACCGACCTGATGAAGCTCGTTACCAAGGGGCTCAACCGAAACGAACGACTGATCATCATCCTCTACTACTATGAGGAACTTACGATGAAGGAGATTGGAAGCACGCTGGGACTTTCAGAGTCCCGTGTGAGCCAGATGCACTCCAGCATCGTTGCCCGACTCAAGGAGCAGCTTGACCGCCGCAGGCCGGAGTTTGGTTGAAGTCAGCGGTACAGCAGAAAACGACTGCGTCGATCCACGAATCGCCGCAGTTCCTCCTGCCAGATCCCCACAATCTCCTGACGTGGCTTCCCGGCCAGCACGGCGTCTCTGACGCTGTTGCTGGCCAGCAGTTTATTGAGGTTTTTCACGTCCCAGTCCTGCGGATAAAGCTCCCGCAGAGTACACATCAGCTGAATCCCGACCTCCAGAGGTTCAACGTCCGAGCGACTTGTGATGATCAGCTGGACGCCACCGCAGGATTCATTTGGAAACTTTGTGGCGGTGGGAGTGAAACGCACGGGGACGAAACGAATGCCGGAAAGCCCGGCTGCATTCAGAGCATTCGCCAGCTGCCGTTCCTGAATCCACGGTGCCCCAACGATCTCGAACGGTGTGTCCGTGCCGCGGCCCACCGAAATATTCGTCAGTTCTACCAGGCCTACTCCGGGATACAGCAAGGCCTGATTCATATTCCGCATGTTGGGCGACGGGTTGGTCCAGACGAGTCCTGTTTCGTCGTAGAACTGTGAACGTTCCCAGCCTTCGCAGGTAATCACCTGCAGATCCAGTGCGGGATACAGTTCCTGCTTAAACATGCCTGCCAACTCCCCGGCAGTCATCCCGTGCCGAACGGGTATGGTGTGACAACCCACAAAGGACTGCAGACCATCCTCGAGAACCGGGCCGGCGACGGCCAGGCCACCCACCGGGTTGACACGGTCCAGCACCACAAATCGCAGCCCGTGCTCGGAAGCCGCCTGCATTGCGTTTCGCATGGTTGACAGATACGTGTAAAAACGGCAGCCGATGTCCTGAATGTCAAAGACCAGCGTATCGAGTCCTGCGAGGCTCTCTGTTGTTGGCGTGCGAGTTTCGCCATAGAGGCTGAAGACTTTCAGGCCGGTTGCGGCATCCTGCTGGTCGCCGATTTTCGGGATATCGAGCTTTCCTTCGAGCCCATGTTCGGGGCTGAACAGGGCCCGCAATTCGATGCCGCGAGCTTCCGCGATCAACCGAATGGTGCCTTTCCCCTCTCGATTCAGTCCGGTCTGATTGGTGATCAGCCCCACTTTTCGGCCCAGCAGCGGGGCGAAATTATCCCGCTGCAGCACATCAATGCCGTTCAGCACGTTGCCCGCAGGCGGGACGGGCAGAGGAGCCGAGTCGCTGTTCGGGGTCGCGAGGGCCGCAGCAGCAACGGTGCCGACCCGGCCAATCAGGGGATTCACGAGCCCCTTGCCGTCCGGATGCACGCGATTGCTGAGGAAAATCACAAACAGGTCCCGGACCGGGTCAATCCAAATGCCCGTGCCGGTGAATCCACCATGTCCAAAGGCCGCCGCAGACATCAGATCCCCGCGGTTTGAGGAGTAGCCTGTGCGGGCGTCCCAGCCGAGTGCCCGGCGACCGCGGGGCACTTCGACGGAAGTGGTCATCAGTGACCACGTGCGATCGTCCAGGATTTGTGTCCCGCGGGCCGTACCGCGGCCCAGCATCATCACGGCATATCGAGCGAGGTCATCGGCGGTTGAGAAGAGCCCCGCATGGCCTGCCACGCCACCCAGTCGCCAGGCGCGTGGATCGTGCACCTCCCCCTGCATCCAGCGTTCCTCACGCTGTTCCGTCACGGCAGCCCGCTGCCGCAGGGGCTCCGGTGGAAGGTAACTTGTCTCGAGCATTCCCAGGGGCTCAAAAATCGCCTTCCTCGAAAACCTGTTCACATCCTCTCCGCTGATCCGCTGCACCAGATGTCCCAGCACAATAAATCCCACGTCGCTGTAGATGAATTCAGCTCCGGGGGCTGCCGTCAGTTTTAACGCCGCAATCTTCTGCAGACTTTCTTCGGGTGTGCCGGCGTAGTCGTTGATGGAGTTGTCCGCGATTAGTCCGCTGGTGTGCGTCAACAGGTGGCGGATACTGACCTGCTCTTTGCCGTTTTGAGCAAATTCGGGCCAGTAGCGTGAGACCGGAGCCTCCACGTCAAGTTTTCCCTGACTCACCAGAATCATGATGCTGGTGGCGGTCGCAATTGGCTTGGTGAGCGATGCCAGATCGAAAACGGTATCGACGGTCATCGGGACCTGTTCAGGCATTGATTGTCGAAAACCCCACGCTCGCTTCAGCACGACACCATTGCTGCGCCCCACCACCACCACGCAGCCCGGCATTTTGCTCTGGCTGAGTCCTTCCCGGATGATTTCGTCGATAACTTCGAGCCGCTGTGCGTCCATGCCCGCATCCGATGGGAAGAGCATCGGAACGGCGTCCGGCGGCTGGGCTGCGGAGACAATCGCAGATGTCAGGGTTACCAACAGCAGTGCTGACAGAATTTCAAACACCTGAATCCCATGCAGTCTCATTGCCGGCCCTTTTGTGTCAGAGTTTTTCCGGAGGGGATGGCAGTGTAGCGACAGGACAGTTGCAGCGGCAGTGAACGGCAGGGGTAAAACGCGCGTCTCGTGGGGACCTGCGGCCGTTCTCTGCTGATGGCGCGCAAAAACACCCTGCATGCGATGGCTTGAATGCAGGGTGTTGATGCAACTACAGCATAGTGGTCAGCCGCTCAGCAAGGCCCTTGTCGCCAAGAACGATATTGAGCTTTCCGGCCGCGGCGATTTTTTCCAGCGTTTCCAGTTCGCGCAGCCGCATGAGGGTCGGGTTGTCTGCCAGCAGCTTTGCCGTATTGGCCTGGCTGCGGATAGCCGCTGTCTCTTCACGCCGCGCGATCAGGTTGGCTTCTGCTGCTTTCCGGGCTTCCGTGACCCTGTTCATCAGCTCCTTCATGTCACCCGGCAGAATCACATCACGAATACCAACCGCAGCAATCTGCACTCCCAGCTCTGCGGCCCGTCGCTGCACACCCTCCTCAATCTCCCTCGAAACGCCATCCCTGTCGGTGAGGAAGGAGTCAAGTTCGCGTGAGCCGACCACGGCACGGAGCACCAGCTGGGTGTCGCGGTAGAGCGCCTGTCGGGCGTCGTCGGTGTGGCTGAGCAGCCTGCGGGCGTCGATCACTTTCCAGGTCACCACGGCGTTGATTCGGAGCGTGACCTTGTCAGCCGTCATGATGTCCTGGCCACCGACGTCGAGGATTGATTCCCGCAAATCCACATCCACCACCTTCGCCTCCGCCGCTCCTTTCCAGAACGCGTATTCACCCGGCTGCAGCGTATCCACGCAGCGGCCGTCGATGAACAACACACCGGCACGCTCACGCTGTACAGTGCAGATGTCGAGGAGTCGCGATACTTGTGGCGACCGCATGATCGGCCGCAGCTGCTCGTGCTCGAAACGCACCGACCGCACATCCTGCACCTCGACGCGAACCTGCCTCTGGCTGGTCCAGTATGCGTACTGACCGGGCGGCAGCACGTGGCTGAAACGGCCGTCAATCCACACCAGTGCGCGCTGATGATCCTGCAGATCCAGCACCTGAGCGTGGGCTGCGAGCGTTCCTGACCGGATGATCAGGTCCAGCTTTTCATGAGTCAACCATGGGTCGCGCTGGCTGACCACGTCCACCTGCACACGCTGGAGCGGGTCGAACATCCAGTGAGTTCCGGCGGTCAGTAAACCCCGAAACTCGCCTTTACGAAACAGCAGTCCCATTTCCCAGGTGCGAATTTGAAAACAACGAAAAGGGAACATCTTTCACCTCTGCTCGAAAACCACTCATGGAAGACGGAACACCTGCTGATCACACGGAAAAACGCGGAGTGATGCGATGGCGAGGGCCTGCCGGGCATCGGCGCCGGACGTTTGAGCCCGCAGCCGGCAGCTACCTGCCGGCTGCATGTGCCTGTCTGTACCGGAGCCTCTTGCCATACCGGGCCTGTTGCGAATCGGCATCCTGCAAAGCGTTTCATGCGTGCTGTCCGGGCCGCGACGAAACACGGCACAGACTGATTTCACAAGCGTCCGCCCTCCGGGTGAGTTTAAAATGGTGCCAACAGCAGTTGGCGGGAAACGCGGGAGCCGAATCCGCAGACCCCAGTGTTTAAGCCGGGGCTTTATCCGGTGTGCCAAACTGCCCTCCTGCATCCCGGCTGGAACCCGGACTCGGAACAGGCGACGGCAAACCTTCTCAGGTGCCGCGACTGCCGATGGACGGAAGACAACAGGTTGAGCTGGCACGGGAATGACCGTGCAGCGGGAAAAAGGTTCGCCCGAATGTGCTCGCAAATCGTGCGTTGCGGGCTCTTCCGACGCTAATTTCGTGTCGTGGCATCACTCCTGCGGCGACGAGTAATGCAAATCGCCTGTTCGCTCGCTGGTCGGCGTTCGTCGAAGCGTTACGCGGCTTTTGCCAGTTCGTGTCTGATTGCTGCAGCCCAGGTTTCCGGCTGACCGGGGAACGTGTCTTCGTCCGTCAGCAATTCCCAGCCGGCTTGTTTTGTGAGCCGCGGGAGGAGGTCAAGCATCCACGACCAGCGTGGAGGGCGGTCAATCGGTGGCTGGGCCAGCACGAGATTCATGGGGATTCGGCTGCCGTAGGCCGCTTCGATCGCTCTAAGCACTTTCGGCAGAATCAGAGAGAGTTCCTTCAGCAGGCCATCCTCAGCGGCGTCAAAAAACATGGCCTGTGCTTCGCGGGGAGCGAAGCGGACGTGCCATGCGGTGCGGGGCGCGAAGGGGCAGAAGGCCATCAGTCGGTCGGAGGTGGCCAGCATGCGAATTCCCTCGCGTTCCTCAGCTTCAAGCAGATCCGTGAGCAGCTCCCGCTGATGTTCAAGGTGATACGCATTCGCTCGCTCCAGGCGTATCTGGTCGAGTTGTGAGAGTTGGCAGGCGGCGAGGATTTGGGAGTGACAATGTGGCAGCGAAGCGCCGGCACTGAAGCCTTCGTTGCGATAGACGGCGAGTGTGCGGAAGCGGCCACTGGCAATGAGTGCGCGAGAGCGTTCTCGCCACGCCAGCAGCACACGCAGAATTTCCGCTTCCGTCAGGTCCAGCAGTCGGCTGCGGCTGTCCGGACACTCGATAACGACTTCGTGCCGACCGGTGAAAGTGGCTTTGGGAAACAGCCCGCCGATTTTTGACGAGAAAGGTGGCTCGGGGGAGGTGTCGACCGGTGCCGCGATTGGGTACCGATTGGGAACCACACGCAGCAGCCAGCCGGGCGAATTGGGCGGCGTGTCAGCAGAGCGCACCGCGAAACATTCATCAGGAGTTTCGGATTCGGCCCCTTCCGCAAACGGGTCCTGATCCGTGGTGATTGGTGGGTCCTGATGGCGGGAGCCGGGTCTGGCTGCACGTCCGGGCACAAGGATCACATGGCGCCCGGTGAGCACATCGATCCGCACCTCGGACTGGCCGGCTGCGGCTGATTCGATATTTTGCGGGCAGCCGGCGTTCATGCCATTTTGAGTACTGGCCGCAGCAGCCGGCCTTCATCGACGGCGGGGGCCAGTTCGGCAGCCAGAGATCGCACGATGTCCACGGTGATGGGTGTTCCGGGCCACGCCTGGGCGTAGACCTGAATCAGGTCGCAGATGCGGAAGAGGCGTGCTGGAAGCCCGGCACCCTGGGCGGCCGTTTCACGGATCGCCGATTCATCGCAGGCACCCGGTGGCAGCCCCAGCCGCTGCAGCAGTTCGCAGACGAACTGAGCGGATTCGGCGGAACTGAGTCGTTGCAGGCGAATGGGGACGTAGACGTGTTCGGCGAGTTCTGAGGGGATTTCGTGTCGCGCGGCCGCGATCACGGTCAGCGGGCAGGAGCCGCTGAGTGCGATCCCAATCAGGAATCTGAGAAAGACGCCCGAATCAAATTCGGCTCTGTGAACGTCGTCGAGCAGCAGGGTGGTGTGTTGTCCGCACTGTCCGCGTCCTGCGAGTTCATCGCGAAGGGCGGTGAGCAGTTCGTGGCGACGCAGCGAGCTGCGGATGTTGCAGCAGAGTTGTCCGGCGAGGTGCCACAGGGCGGCCTCGTCGTCCATGCCTCCCAAATTCATCATAGTCACGGATTCCCCGGTTCGCTGCAGCTCCTGGGCTGTGCGTTCGAGGACCCGGCTGCGACCACTGCCATCGGGTCCGGTGAGCACCCCGGCGGGTTCGCGGGCTTCGACAAGGTACATCAGCCGGCTGACGGCCTCGACATGCCCGGAGCTGCGAAAAAACCAGGTCGGTTGAGTTTTCTGCCCAAACATACTGCAATCCTGAGGTATTGGAGCCCTCCTGGCTCCTTCCGACCGTTCCAGTCGGCAGAATCACGCCCGTCAAATCAGCAGAAACCGAAAAATTCCCGCAATCATGACAGAACTCACCTATCGCTCAGCCGGTGTCGACCTTGAACTCTACGAACAGGCGATGCAGAAACTGCCGAAACTCATGCGTCGCACCTTCACTCCGGGGGTGATTGATCTGCCCGGAGGTTTCGCCGGGCTATTCCGATTGAATGCGAGCCGGCAGTGGAAAGACCCTGTGCTGGTGTCCGGTACGGACGGTGTTGGCACAAAAATCAAAGCTGCAATTCACGCCGGGGTCTACCACACCGTGGGTATTGACCTTGTGGCGATGTGTGTGAACGACTGCCTGTGCCTCGGCGCAGAACCCCTCTTCTTCCTCGACTACATCGCACTGGGCAAGGATGATCCTGCGCTTCTGGAGCAGCTGGTGTCGGGTGTCAGTGATGGCTGTGTGCAGGCTGGAGCTGCGCTGTTGGGTGGTGAAACTGCCATCATGCCCGACCTGTATGCTCCGGGCGACTTCGATATGGCTGGATTTTGTGTGGGAGTTGCCGAGCGGGACGAGCTGGTGGACGGGCGATTTCGGGTGCGTCCCGGGGACGTGCTTGTGGGTGTGCCGTCTTCCGGTTTTCATTCCAACGGATACAGTCTTGTTCGCAAGGTGGTATTTGAGCATGCCGGGCTGAAAGCAGGCGATGCGGTTGAGGGTCTGGGCTGCACGGTCGGAGAAGCACTGTTGCGTCCCACTCGTATTTATGCGTCCACCCTCGCGGCCGTTCGCAGTGCCGTCGGTCAGACCGGCCTGCATGCGATTGCTCACATTACCGGTGGTGGCATAGCGGATAACTTCGAACGAGTGCTGCCGAACCATACCACGGCGATTATCGATCGCAGGGCTTGGCAGCCTCATCCGGTGTTTGGCTGGCTTCAGAATCTGGGGAACATCGCTGACAAAGAAATGTTTTCAGTATTCAATATGGGCATTGGGCTGATTCTGGCCGTACCGCCAGCAGATGCTGCGGCGGTCGTTGCGGCGTGTTCGACCCCGGACTACCCGGCGATGGTGCTGGGAGAAATCCGCGAACAGTCCGCCGAAAGCCCAACGGTGGTGCTCACGCCAGAATCTGGCTGATCACACTGCCGCGGCTGACGGGCAGGGGCCGACCGAGGGCATCGGTGAGTGTGGTGTGGGGGTCAATTCCGAGGCAATGCAGGATGGTTGCGGTGAGATCCTGCGGAGTGACTTTGCCTTCCTTCGGCCACGCTCCCAGCTCATCGGATGCGCCGTGGACCAGTCCGCCCTGAATTCCGCCCCCGGCGAGCAGGGCTGAGAATACGTGTCCCCAGTGATCGCGGCCGCCTGCGCCATTGAAACGCGGCGTGCGGCCGAATTCTGCCATCACCACCACAAGGGTTTCATCCAGCAGCCCCCGCTCAGTCAGATCCTCGATCAGTGCGGCAGTCGCCTGATCCGCGGACGGGCAGAGAACGTCCTTCAGTCGCTGAGTTTCGCGGGCGTGGCTGTCCCAGCAGGGGGCGTCGCTGGGTTCTTCGGGACCGCGATACCAGTTGACCTGGACGAGCGATACGCCGGCTTCGATCAGCCGTCGCCCCATCAATACGCTCTGACCAAACTGACTGCGGCCGTAACGGTCTCGAGTTGCGACGGGTTCGCGTTCCAGTTCAAAGGCCTGTCTTGCGGGCGATGAGGCAAGCATGTCAAAGGCGCGGTCCGCAAGCGCGTTCCAGCTGTTGGCAGGTCCGGCGGAAACATTCAGGGCCGTATGTGACGAGATTTCCGAGAGCAGTTGTCGGCGCTGACGCAGGCGGTCCTCCGTCACATCACTGCTCAACAGAAATTCATCAATGCGGACACCGGGGTCGGCTGGTCGGCAATTGAGCAGCCATGGGTCGGCGGCATGGCCCAGATATCCGGCGTCCTGGCCTGGCCAGACACTGCCGTCAGTGTTGAAGATGCGATGCGGCAGGCGAACGGCGGCCGGCAGCTGGCCCCGGGCTGGGAGAAGCTTACGGGCGATGGCTCCCAGGTTGGGTGAATCGTTGGGAAAGCCTGGGTTGGCGTTCTCCGCATTCATTGGTGCGTGCGGCTGGCCGGTAAGCATATAGTAGCCGCTGGATGAGTGAGCGTTGTCGCCGGTGGAGACGGCGCGAAGAATTGCGAGTCGGTCGGTGCAGAGCGCCGTGCGGGGCCAAAGCTCGCAAAGCTGGATGCCAGGCACCGCTGTGGAAATGGGGCCAAACGCGCCACGAACCTCTGCCGGTGCTGATGGTTTGGGGTCAAACGTCGAATGCTGCGGCGGACCGCCCATCAGGAACAGGACAATGCAGGACTTCGCGCGGCCGATTGAGGACTTGACTGCTGCGGACAGCGGACCGTGAAGCCACGGGAGCGAGAGTCCCAGGGACGCCAGTCCTCCGGCCCGCAGAAACTCACGCCGGCGCAGGCCGTCACAAAGAGATTGAGCGCGGTGAAGGAAGCTGAGCATGGCTGGGG
>JBEAUF010000057.1:0-5331 GCA_041161565.1 Planctomycetota bacterium
ACCTGCTGGGCTGGCAGGACCTTGATCCCGAACAGTACTCCGGCCACCTGATGGCTGGTGAGCTGGCCGTGGGTGAACGCCGCGGCGTGGAGACGCTGGCGATTGAGGGGCGTTCGCAGGAACCGGAATCGGCCGATGCGGTGGTGCCGACGCGAGCGGTGGCAGTGCCGCTGTTTGGCGAGGCTGCAGCTGCGGCCGGGGCGCTGGTGGTTCGCGAGGAACGCGAGGCTGCGGCAGCGGATATGGCCGGGCGTGCGTCGGTGCCGGATGAACGCAGGCTGCGTCCGGCGGATCGGGTGCTTGGAGGTGGACGACGCGGCGAGAACACGGGCAGTGGCGTCGAGGGCGTCGGGCACGACCTCTCGGTGCTGGATGATGTGTTTGCCGATTTGAATGGGTTGTTGTGAGCAGTGATGAGCCGCCTGGCGGCAGCCTGCGGGTAAAGAGCGCTGGCAACACGATGCTTACGCCGCGGGGAGGGGTGCGCACCAGAGTGCGAAAACGCAACCTGGGGCTTCCGCCACACATGAGCCGCAGGGCGGCAGCCCGCGGGTAAAGAGCCCTGGCAACGCGACACCAAAGCCGCACGCAGGGGTGGGCACCAGGGTGCCGAAACGCAACCGGGGGCTTCCGCCCGTCCGCTCAGGAGTTGGCGGGCCCCTGGGCGGAGATTCTCTTTCCGGAAGCAGCCACAGCTGTCGTTACGGTGCGTAGATCTTCACATCGTCAAAATTTCCGATGTCGTCAAACGATCCGAAACCGACTCGGCCGGTGCGGAAGGTGGTGTCTTTTGCGGTCATCACCGGTTTGTTCAGGTCATCGAACCACACGGAGATCTCGCCGGAAGCCACATCGCGGCGGATGCGGGCCTGGTGCCAGTTGTCGGTCCAGGGAGTACCAGTTGTGGAGGTGATGGAGATCTTTTTGCGGGCGGCGGAATTTACGATGAAGATCTGATTGGCGTGGTCATCGGCCTGTTTGCCAAAGTGCACGTAGTACAGCTTTGCGTCGTCCTGCCAGCCGAAGAACAGGCAGAGGTCCCGGTGTCCGTAATCCGGAATGGTTGACTGGAAACGCACGTCCATCACGAAGGACTCCAGTTCCAGATCACGAATCAGGGTGCGGTTGAGGGGCGAGCGGAACGGGGGGCTGAAGTTGCTGTTGCGTTTGGTCAGTGACAGCACGTGGTTGCCGTTCTGATTCATCAGTGTCCATGCTGAATCATCCGTGGGCTGATAACGGGTCGTCTGCTGATCCTCAAAGTCATGGCTGTACACCAGCTTCATACCTGTCGGTGGAGGGAAGTCGGAGGCGATTGCAGCAGGCGTGGTGAGAGTGATGGTCAGCAGCAGGGTGGTCAGCGGTGCGCGGCGGGACATGGGGTGCTCCTGGAAAGATTCACAAAGGGCTATTCCGGTGCTTCCACGGACACAAGGGTATCCATGGCGGAGTCGCGGCCGGGCACGCGTGTGTAGACAGTTTCATCCCACGTGTGCAGTCCCATCACAGCCCGGCTGTCGCGGCCGGTGATCAGGCTGCGGTAGACCAGCAGCTGAAAGGAACCGATGCGGATGCGGAAACCGGCTGCTTCATGCATTCCGGTGTAGCGGCGGGCTTCGGTGACAGTGAGCTTTGCCCAGTCGGCTGGTTCCGATAGTCGTTTGGGGTGCCAGTCGAGCACGAGCGGGAGTGTGGCGCCGCCGGCACCGAGAGCGGAGGATTCCAGTTGGCCATCGTGAGACTGGCACTGGCCGAAGGTGTGCTGAATGCGGTCATCTTCGAGCCATGCCGGGAGCAGTCGGGTTTGAACAGCCGCGCGTGCCAGTCGGAGTTCGCGGGTGACCGAGTCGGGTTCGATGGACGTGCCTTCGGCGAAGGGGAGTGCCGTGGTGAGCTGCAGCCGCGGTTCGGGGCTGCCTGAGGTGACGCTGTCGGTGAGCATCAGGAAGCGTTCGCGGGTGGCCAGCATCAGCTGTCGCACACCTTTCAGGCCATTGCCGCAGTCAGCTTCGAGCTCGAGGAAGACGCATTCCGGATCGTCGAACCAGCAGCTGCAGCGCCAGGCGGCAGGTCCGGCTGCGGATTCATCATTGAGCCGTGCGGCCCAGTGCCACTGGCCGGAAAACAGCAGCGTGCCGGACGCATACACCTGCAGATGCACGGCTCCTGAATGCCAGTCGACAATCACCACGTCTGCATCGGCGTCAGCGGAGCTGCGGAGCAGTGCGAGACGGCCATCATCGGATTGCCAGGAGGCGGAGGTCGATGGGGCAGGAGCGGAGTCTGTTTCTGAAGTCTGGCTGGCCGACGATTCGGAAGCGGAGGCTTCTGCTGTTGTTTCGGGGGCAGGCCGAAAGCGTTTGGGACTGCGAACTTTGGTGACGGGTCGGCTGGATTTCTTCAGCAGCTTGCGGAAGCGAGCGGGATGGCTGGCGGAATCGTCATCAAGCAGCTGTTGCAGGACAGGCAGGAGCGAGGATGCGGGGCTGGGAGGCACGTCAGCTGCGGACTCTGACGAGGCTGGCTGCGGCGGCACCTGCAGCAGAGTCGCGGCTTCGACCAGCCGTTGCAGATGCGGTTCGAAGTCGCACCAGAGTGGCATGTGGAAGATGCGAGCCCATGCGGTGGCCCGGGCGAGCGTTCGCAGGACGTTGGGCAGGGAGCGAATTGAATCGCCTGTGGGCAGCCCGCGGGAGTCGGTGCTGTCCCGCAGCAGTTGCTGGAGGAGTGTCTGGCCGCTGCGCTGCAGCTTGGTGGCTCCGTTGAGCGGTGAGAGCAGCAGGCCGGTGACCCAGGGGACTTCGCATTCGAGCGGTGCGGGGGCCGCGGAGGGGGATGTGGCGGAGTCTGCGGTCTGCAGCTCAACCGGCGACGTGCGACCCGCGGCTCGGGCCAGCACGGCGAGGCAGCTGACAAAGGTTTCCGCCTCCAGAAACTCGCCGGCCCGAAACAGCACTTCGGACATGGCCAGAGTTTCCCAGGGCGATGGTCGACCGGTGCAGAAAGCCGCCCATTCGGTGAGAGTCTGATTGAGCGATGGCGGGGCGGAACGGGAGGATTTTTTGGTACGACGGCCGGGCTTTTGGGCGGCACGCCGGGGTGAGCAGGCTTCGAGGGCTGCAGCGAGCATCCGGTCGCGTTCGCCGAGTTCAGCTGTGCCGGCAGACCACAGCGCCAGCCATGTTTTGGCGGGCAGGCGACGCTCGGCGCGGCGACGGGTTTTGGAAAAAGATTGGAGCCATGCGCGGCGGAAGGCGCCCAGCCGACCGGCGGCCAGAGCATCCCGGAGTTTGGGATCGGCAGCACGGCTGAGGGAGATATTGCGAGCAGATTTTGCGGGTGTGGTGGTGGACATGATCGCTGGTGGTTCCTGTGGCGATCATCCCTGATCCGCAGTGGTGACTGGATGCCGTGACAGGTTAAATGGTGGTGGAGGAAAAGCCGCCGTCGACGACGATGTTCTGGCCGGTGACGAATGACGATGCCTTGTGGGAAGCCAGCCAGACAACGGCGCCGGAGAGTTCCTGAGAATCGCCGAAACGTGCCATCGGAGTGTGGCCGATGATCTGTGCGCCGCGTTCGGTGTAGCTGCCGTCTTCGCGGAAGAGCAGTGCGCGGTTTTGATCAGCAGGGAAGAAGCCCGGACTGATGGCGTTGACGCGGACACCCCGCGTGGCCCATTCGCGGGCGAGGAACTTTGTGAGGTTGATTACGGCGGCCTTGGCGGCGGAATAAGCCACCACGCGGGACAGCGGAATCATGCCGGCCATGGAGGCGATGTTGATGATGCTGCCCTTCTTCTGCGCCAGCATGGTTTCGCCGAAGACCTGGCAGGGCAGCAGCGAGCCGCCGACGAGGTTTAAGTCGAAGACTCCGTTCCACGCTTCGCGGGACAACCTGCAGAAGTCAGCGCCGGGCGGCAGAGTCGCGTCGGGACGGTTGCCTCCGGCCGCAGCAATGAGGATGGTGACCGGGCCGAGCTGGCGGATGATGTCGTCGCGGGAAGCGGCCAGCGATTCAGGGTTGAGGGCGTCTGCGGAAAAGAACTGCGCACGACCGCCGGCAGCTTCGATCTGCCGAACACGTTCCTGACCGCGAGCCTCGTTGCGGCCGGCGACGGCCACCGCAGCCCCGGCAGCAGCCAGTGCTGACGCCATCGCGCCACCTAGAACGCCGGTGCCCCCAAGCACCACTGCCGTTTCGCCGGACAAATCAAACAGAGACTGACTCATGAACTGCCTTCAATGCGGGATGGCGGAGAAAAGTTGTCAGGTGCGGAGTTTTTCGAGCGCGTCGAGCTCGGCCTGCAGTTGCTGGTCGGAAGGCCACAGGCCGTCACGCTGCCGCTCCTGGAACTGTCGTTCAAGGTCACTGATGAGCGGCAGCAGTTTGCTGCGGATGGATGGCTGCAGGCGGTCGATGAAGAGCACCCCATCGAGGTGATCGTTCTCGTGCTGGACAATACGCGCAGGAAAGTCGGTGAGCTTCAATTCGAACTGCTGGCCGGAAAGATCAAAGGCGTCCACCGTGAGTTCTGTGGCGCGGGTCACGGGGCCGTAAATCTCCGGCAGGCTGAGGCAGCCCTCTTCGTCGTCCTCACTGCCCTTCTTCTTCGTGATTCGCGGGTTGATAAAGACGAGTTCCTGGTCCTGCTGTTCCGGGTCGCCCTCCGGGTTCATCACGAAGAGCCGATAAGGGAGACCCACCTGGTTGGCGGCCAGGCCGACGCCGCGAGCCACGTACATCAGTTCGAACATCTGGCGAACGATGTCATGGAGTGCCGCGTCGATCCGCACGATTTCGCGGGACTTGCGTCGCAGAGCAGGATGGGGATGGGGAACGATTTGGAGCGGAGTCATAAGAAAGGTGAAACGCCCGCAGTGGCAGGAATGAATGGGTGGCGAAGGGGCGAAAGACCAGCCTGACATTCTGCCGCGGGTGGACCTGGGAATCCAGCGAAGCAGGGCAGGGAATTCACAAAAGCGGGGAATGGGCGCTGCGCGAGGGGGGAGAGCGGAAGTGGGAAGTGGGAAGTGGGAAGTGGGAAGTGAGAAGTGAGAAGTGAGAAGTGAGAAGTGAGAAGTGAGAAGTGAGAAGTGAGAACGCGCGCTGAGCCGCCTGGCGGTAGCCTGCGGGTAAAGTGCCCTGGCTACGCGCTGCAAACGCCGCGGGCAGGGGTGGGCACCTGGGTGCCGAAATCGCAACCGGGGGCTTCCGCCCGTCCGCTCACATGGCTGCTGACGCCGCGGGCAGGAGTGGGCACCAGGGTGCCGAATCGCAACCGGGGGCGTCCGCCACGCTGCGCGAGAGAGTAGAGGGTAGAGAGTGGAG
>JBEAUF010000121.1:0-4274 GCA_041161565.1 Planctomycetota bacterium
TCCCATCTGCTCTGTGTGATTGGCCTGTGGCCAAAAAATCGGGCTAGCGGGATTTGAACCCACGACCTCTTGACCCCCAGGTACCTTCTCAAAACCCTGCCATATCGGCGAAATCTCGTCAAAACCAGTATTTTAGCGGGTTTCGTGCCTGTTTCAATCCGTATCAATCAGACTCATTCAATGCCGGAATTTCGTGGAAAACGGTTCATTTCGTGGAAAACTGGCCTGAAGTTCCACGAAATCCGCGCTGCCATCGGCGCATAAAAACAGCCCGATGGAACCCCACCGGGCGGCGCATCGGCGCGTTCATTGGCAGCACGATCGGTTCCACTGAAATCACTCACCAATTCCTATCGTGTCGGATGTGTTTGCATCAGTCAGGTCTGCACCAGTCAAATCAGCACCGCAAAGGTCAGCACCCCGCAGATTGGCACCTCGCAGGTTGGCACGGATCAGACGGGCACTAGTCAGGTCAAAGCCCGCCAAGTCGGCATCATGCAGTTTGGTACGATTCAGGCAAGCCCCGGTAAGATTGGCGCCCATCAGGTTAGCACCACGCAGGTTTGCGCCAGTCAGGTCAACGCGAGCTAGATTGGCTTCCGAAAGATCGGCATTGGAAAGTTTGGCGTTAAACAGGTATGCATCACTTAGTTGCGATGAAGAGAGATTGGCACCCTTCAAGACGGTATTAGTCAGGTCGACACCAGCGAGATCCAGTTCGGACAGATTGGCACCACGCAGATCAGGATCACTCAGGTCGGCACATTCAATTTCTTCATCCGAAGGTTGGTCGATATCTTCAGGATCGTCATCACCATGATCAGGCTCATGATCGCTGATTTCGTTCGCCAGTCGCAGCACCTGTTCGACGTGTTTCTGATCTGCCATGTTTACTCGCTCCCATGGATGCTGTGCTTTTCCCAAAGCACACCCTGAGAGAGAGGAGTCGTCCCACTATCAACTTTCAACCCACCTGTGGAGAAACGGTTCATAGAAAATCGACCCCCGCCATGTCACTCTCACCTGACTTCCCCCTGCAAAACTATGGACACTTCGTGGTTGAGTCTCCCAGTGTTGGAAAAGGTCTTTGAATGTGTACAACTCAAGTTCATCGGCTCTGAAATGAACCAGGCGGGGACGTGATCACTAACTCTCCGCTGGCCGATCCTCGGGTGGCGACAACTCTCCGCTTTCGATTCCCTCGCAGAGAAGTTTCAGATCATGTTCATACCGTCTGCGTGCGGATAGCCAGTCTGGATAAATGAAGGCACTGACTTCTCGACGACGACCACAGTGGGAAAGTTCTGACACAGCAGACATTACATCCCGATGATGGACACAGACAACTGACGGGAGTCCCTTGTCACGGCAACAATAGAATTGTCGGTCACGTTGTCGTTCAGCAAATGCCCTTGCACTCTTGCCCTGGAGAGCGTGTACCGGGTTCCTCTCTTCCCACCGCCGTATTTCCTCTTCGAATCGTTCAAAGTATGCCCGGTCCACGATCACGAGGTCAAGATCGGACGTGTCGAGCATAGCTCGCCACACCTTACCGGCAACTGGCGCGATGCTGAACCCGATGTGGCAGCTTCCGCGCAGATAAAGATTCCGCGGGTGAACTCCTGTTCGCTCCGCAACGGCATGAACGAAGTTGCAGTACTGCACGTACTTGCCGAATGCCTTTGGTGTGCTCCCACCCATCAGGTAATCATTTACGAGACGGAGTCGATTCTCTCGTGCCATTGTGTAGAGGTCACGCGGGCTACACAGGATGTGGCCCTCGTGGTCAAACTGGAACTTCATGACTTTCCGCCTGCTCGACAACGACCAGTGGCTGATTGTATCTCCCGTCGCCGATGAACATCGGTTCGTTAAATCGCAGCCGAACTCGGTTGTGACAGCGTGGGCAGCGGAAGAGGTCACCACGCAGTTGCGTATAGGTTGCGCGGGGAACCTCTTCGAGGCACACCGGGCAGGCGGAGATATCGCGGAAGTGGCAGTTGGGGCAAACCGTTGGGAGCACGGCACCGGCGATGTTTCCGCAGTTCAGACACTCTTCGCCGACCGAGTCATGGGCCTCCACTAATTCAACGCGGCCGGAATGTCCATATTCCTGCAGAATTCGTATGACTTCTTCGGGGTACCGAGTCGAGAACTCGAAGTAAGCGCGCTCTTGTTCGTCGCGATGGATTCCATGAAGCGGATTGTCCGGGTCAATCTCTACTGGCGAATGCGCCCAGAGATCCTGCCGAACGGCAGTGGCCGCACGCAGGTCACCAGTACGATCTTCAGTCGGGAGGATGGTGATTCGGATCCGCATGGTCTGAGCCCTTTCTGGCATCGAGCCCACTGCAACATGGCGTTCGGTGCCTCGACGCTCAACGCAACCGTAAACCGTGTCTTTTGCCGAACCCACGCAACAAAAAAGCCCTTCAAGTTTTCACCGAAGGGCTTTTGGAAGAAATCGGGCTAGCGGGATTTGAACCCACGACCTCTTGACCCCCAGTCAAGCGCGCTAGCCAGGCTGCGCTATAGCCCGAATTCGGAGCGGGAATGTAGCAGGAGCGTTGGCGGAGGGCAAGGGTGGCTGCTGGGAATTGGGTTGGGTTTCGGGGAAGTGGGAGCCTGGGATTAGTGGATGTCCACCAGCGGTGGGCCGAGCAGGTCGAAGCGGGGAGTGGTTCCGAGGCCTGGGGTGGTGTGGGCGGTGAGCCAGCCGTTGGTTCGCTGGGGGGCGCCGGTGGCGTTGCTGACTGTCACATAACTGTTGAAGTCGGTGCTGGTGAACCGCAGTGATTCCGGGGTGCTGTGGGCGAGGTGGGCGATGGCGGCGGTGGTGATGTCGCCGCCCCAGCTGTCTTCGAGCGTCATGGCAATGCCCATGCTTACGCACAAGTCGCGGACCTGGCGTGTTTTGGTCAGTCCGCCGAGTTTGCTGATCTTGAGGTTCACGACGTCCATGGCGAGATCCGCTTTGGCGCGGAGCAGCATATCGAGGCCGTCGATGTTTTCGTCGAGCACAAACGGGTGGTCGGTGAGGCGGCGGACTGCGAGGCATTCTTCGTAGGTGAGGCAGGGTTGTTCGATGTAAACGTCCAGATTCTTTACGGCGCGCACAACGCGGACAGCTTCATGCTGAGTCCAGCCGGTGTTGGCGTCAGCCACCAGTCGGTCTCCAGCCGGCAGCAGGGCTCGAACGGCGTGGATGCGTTCGATATCGGTATCGGGATCTCCGCCGACTTTCAGTTGGAAGCGGGAATAGCCCTGGGCGCGGTAGCCGGCGACTTTTTCGGCCATGATGTCGGGGGCTTCCTGCGAGATGGCGCGGTAGAGTCGGACAGCGTCGCCGAAGCGGCCTCCGAGCAGTTCCGCGACGGGGAGATTGCAGGCTTTGCCCAGCAGGTCCCAGCAGGCGATGTCGATGCCTGACTTGACGTAGGGGTGTCCTTTGAGAGCAGCATCCATGCGGTGATTGAGCACCTGCAGCTGCAGGGGGTTGAAGCCGATGAGGTGTGGTGCGAGTTCCCGGAGTCCGGCGCGGACACCTTCAGCATAGGCTGGAAGGTAGAACGGCCCCAGCGGGCAGACTTCGCCATAGCCTGTGAGCCCGGAATCCGTTTCCACGCCGACAATCGTGCTGTCGAAGACGGTGACGGATTTGCCGCCGGACCATTTGTAGGAGCCTTCGTGGAGTGGGAGTTCAATGCGGTGAGCAAAGATGCGGCGGATTTTCATGGGTTATTCTTCGATGGCCACAGCGGGGGGCATGGGCGGGAGGTCAAGGATTTCGGCTTCACGGGTTTCGGTATCAAAAACGACGACCGTTGGCCGTCGGAACATCCAGCCCCCGGTTTCGCCGGGGTTGATAAACAGTCGGCCGCTGCGATCGCGGACAATGCTGGGGCGGTGCGTGTGGGCGAACACAACGACGTCGGCGTCTCCGACGCAGTCGCGTATGTCCTGCAGCTGGTGGCACATTAAAAACCGCACGCCGTCGGGGGACTTCCAGCACAGCGGTGACTGGCCCAGCTGGCCGACGATTGTCATGCCACCGGCAATTCCGATCCGGTTGCCGTCGTTGTCTCCGAAGCAGGCGATCACCTGCCCCTGGAGTTTGCGCATGGAAGGCACAACCAGCGGGGAAACGAAGTCACCGGCCAGCAGTACGGCGCGGCACTGGAGCGCGTTGAACAGGCGAATGGCATGACGCAGGTTATCGACGTTGTCGTGGATGTCGGCGAAGATCCCGATTTTCATGGGGCTTTGGGCTGTTC
>JBEAUF010000249.1:0-17044 GCA_041161565.1 Planctomycetota bacterium
GCGGACGTTGCGGGCAGCGGGCAGCGGGCAACGGACAACGGACAACGGACAACGGACAACGGACAACGGACAACGGACAACGGACAACGGACAACGGACAACGGACAACGGGCAACGGACAACGGAACTACCGGCGAGGTGCGGGTGGCACCAGCAGCCTGATTTCGCTGAGCTCATTTCCGCGGCTAACCGTGATCGACAACTCCCGCCCCGGAACCGCCACAGTCATTTGCTGGCGAACGTCAGTTACGCTGGTGATCACCGCATCACCGATCAGCAAAATCAAATCGCCACGCCGGATTCCGGCGCGAGCCGCGGGCGAATCCGCAGCCACAGCATCAACCCAGGCTGGAGTGCGTTCAAGAACCGCGGGGAGCATGGTCAGGCCAAATCGAGCGGTAAGCTCGCGGTCGCTGAGGAGCGAGGCTGAATTGGCCGATGCTACGGACGGAGTCACACGACGCCCTTCCAGCATAGCTATCACAACCGGGCGTACAGCAGTCAGGGGCACTGCATAATTGACCCAGATGCGACTGCGGTCGTGTCGAATTTCCCGTCCGATCAACCCCACAGGGCGTCCCACCTCGTCCATCAGCAGTCCGCCGCCGGCTCCCGAATTATTCGTGATGGCGTCGAGGATCCAGACTGGGGTTTTCAGAGGAAACTTCCAGCGGCCCTGGCTGGCTTCGAGAGGAACGGCAGCCGCGATCACGCCATGCACCACCGATACCGGTTCATTGCCGGCAGCCACGCGGAACATATTACTCCATGCCAGCACCGGAGTTCCCGGTTCAGCATCGGCAGCCTGATTCAGGTCAAGAAACGGGAACACATCCTCCGGCCGCGACTGAATCCGTACCAGAGCCACATCGTGCTCAGTACTCGTGGCAACCGTTTCCACGGGCCAGCGACGGCCGTCCGCCGTTACGGCCGTCAGGAATCCCGTACTGACGAGATGATTGGCAATCGTGAGCACATGCCCCTGGGCCGATACGAGGATGCCAGTTCCGTAGGAATCAAGGCTTCCCACGCCCGCACCGAACAGTTTGACCACGACCTGACGAGGGTCCACGGAGGGCTGTGCAGAGGCAGCAGCGGCCTGTCCGCCGGGTGGCAGGGCGGTGCCTCGCGATCCGGCGGCATCCTGCGCGTAAACACGCAGCAGCGAAACTCCCGCTCCCAGCAGCGTGGCGGAGGTTCTCAGAAACTGCCTGCGGCGGGAGGAACCTGCAACCAGAGCAGTAACAGCAGCGGGATCAGCGGTATTCATTGGCACAACCGGAGGTTAATCGAAGAACAGGCTACAGCCCTGCCCTGCTCTGCAGGCATCGCGGACGATTCAGGGCTTGCGGACAGAAGCAGACTCCACCTTCAGCCAGGTGATTTCTTCATTCACTGAACTGACAACACCGATGCGGCCAGGCGCTGGCAGGCCATTGTTTTCCTGCCATGCGTCCAGCAGGAGCCGTGATTCATCCAGCTCCGAAGAATAACTCACGTCCACAGCCACTGGAAATGGATGATCACCATCAAAGTACCAGCGAGCCGTGCGAATACCGTCCCGGGTGATGAGAACTTTCAGGGAGCGATTCAGGGGCAGGTGCAGAGTGGAGCCGGCGGCGAGGACTTCGCTGAAAGTCCCCGCCTCAGGATTGAAAAGCTTTCGGAGTTGTCCGAGGGCGATGAGCATTCCCGGAAAAGCAGGGGGCTCTTCAGCGGGGTCCGGTCCCGTGATCTTCTGCAGCCACGCAGATTCTCCCAACCGCAGCCCGACAGTTTCCGGACTGATTGCCAGCTCCGCTGAAGCTTCGCCGGCAGGCTCGGGAATCTGCAGATTCAAAATCCAGACACTGGAGGGATCACCAGCTGCTGCCGCATGATTTCTGAGCGGTTGCAGCAGGGCGTCCTGCCGCACCTGATTAAAGTAATAATTGCAGAAACCATCCCGTTCAACATACAGCCCACGAATCGCCTCCGGCAGCTCCGCAGAATCCGACTTTGGCCCCTCCTCCGGCTGCCCTTCCGGAGTCGGACGCCGACGTTCCTGCGGCAATTCGGGCGCCTTTTTGAAAGAGTGCAGGGGGGTCAGCCGAATGGTGGCCGAATGCCGTCCGCTGCTGTCTCGCCACGTGAGCGGCACACGATCGCCTTCCGGAAATGTACCGAGCACATTTTGAAAATCATTGGCGGACGTCAGCGGACGACCAGCGAAAGTCAGCAACTCAGCCTGTGGCCTCAGCCCTCGACGCCATGCTTCTGAGAGCTGTGAAACCTGACTCACAACAGCCGTGTTATTTTCACCCGTCTCAACAGTGAATTCCGTGCGACCATGGTCGACAATCAACCCGCAGTGAAGTGCGTCAACAAACCGCAGTACCTGGTTGACGGAGATCGCATAGGCAGCCCCGGAATTGACTCGCCCCCGTTTTTCAAACGACGCACGACCGTTGATCCCGATCCACCGCCCCTCAATATCAAACAATGGCCCGCCACTGTTACCTGGGTTAATTGAAGCATCGATCTGAATACAGTCCGTGTATTCCAGAAATGTGTTCGCAGGGTACTGATAACGGCGGACACCACTGACAATTCCGTATGTGACCGTCGGGGAAAAATCAGACGCCAGCAGGAATGGGTTGCCAAGTGCAAGCACTTCGTCACCCGGCAGAACGAGATCACTGTTACCCGGAGTAGCCTGCGGAAAGTCTGAGCGCCCCAGAAGCTGGATCAGAGCCACATCACCGGTTGGGTCGATCCCCACAATCACCGCATCATACACCCTGCCGTCATTAAGCCCGCACTTCATGAAACTTCCGGAACCAGAAGTTACATGGTAGTTGCTGACAGCCAGCCCGTCGGTCGAAATGAGCACCCCGGAGCCCCCGCCCTCGCCACTGGAAGCCATCACACACACAACGCTGGGAGCGATCCGCTGCAGCACTTCAATCCGCTGCTGCTCCCGAAGTCGCACGTCGCTGGCGACCGCCGCCACAGGCTCTTTACTGGGCGGCTGCTGCCCATGAGCAGCGCCCGCCAGCAACAGAAGTAATCCCGGTCCTGTCAGACTCAAACGCATCCTGAATCTCTCCCCTGCCCTGCCCTGCCCTGAACTCCTGCTGGCAGCCGCAGTCTGACGGGTCGCATGGAAAAATACAGCCTGCAGCCTGCCGACATGCCACCGATCACTCAGCTGAGAATACTCCGGACGATGTTTCCGTGAATGTCGGTCAACCGGAAATCCCGTCCCTGAAAGCGATATGTGAGTCGTTGATGATCGAGTCCAAGGCAGTGCAGAATCGTCGCGTTCAAATCGTGAATATGCACCGGATCACTCACGATGTTGTACCCGTAGTCATCCGTCTGGCCATGCACAACTCCACCTCTGATCCCGCCACCAGCCAGCCACACCGAGAAACACCGGCCGTGGTGATCCCGACCGTAGTCCGCCTGGAGCCCGCCCTGACCATAAACAGTACGGCCAAATTCACCCCCGCAGATAATCAGAGTGTCTTCCAGCATCCCACGCTGCTCAAGATCACGAATCAGCGCTGCCTGCGGCTGATCCACATCGCGACACTGCTTCGGAAGATTTGTCGGAATTCCACCGTGCTGATCCCAGCCTCGATGATACAGCTGAACAAAACGAACACCACGCTCCAGCAGCCTTCGAGTGAGCAGGCAATTGGCGGCAAATGTGCCGGGCTTTCGCGACTCGTCCCCGTACATCCTGAATACAGACTCCGGTTCCTGAGCAACATCCACCAGTTCCGGAACCGACGCCTGCATCCGGAAGGCGAGCTCGTACTGAGCAATGCGGGTGGCAATCTCTTCGTCTCCGGTTTGCTGCAACTGCAGTTGGTTGAGCGACGCGACACCATTCAGCATGCTTCGTCGTAAATCACGGTCGATACCGGGCGGATTGGCGAGATACAGAACCGGATCGGTACCACTCCGAAGCTTCACACCCTGATGGCTTGAAGGCAGAAAACCGCTCCCCCAGAGACGTTCGAGCAGGCCCTGATTGGCATCACGTCCGCTGCCATGCGAAATCAGCACCAGAAACGCCGGCAAATCCCCCGCCTCACTTCCAAGACCATAGCTGGCCCACGCTCCCAGTGACGGTCTGCCCGGCTGCTGGGAACCTGTCTGAATGAAGGTGATCGCAGGATCGTGGTTAATCGCCTCAGTGTGCATCGAACGAATCAGGCAGATTTTGTCGGCCACCGCCGCGGTATGTGGCAGCAGTTCAGACAGTCGCATTCCATCGGCAGCGGACGTCTGAAAGCGAAAACGCGGCGCAATGACCGGAAAACTGCTCTGCCCTGACGTCATTCCCGTAAGCCGCTGTCCGCGACGAATCGAATCCGGTAACTCACTCCCGTGCAGCCGCTGCAACAGGGGTTTCTCATCAAACAGCTCAAGATGTGATGGACCACCGGACTGAAACAAATACACAACTCGCCTTGCACGCGGCAAAAAATGGCTGGCGGCTGCTGCAGCGTGGCCATCCTGCTGCAGCAACGTTGCAGCGGCAGCAGTACCCAGCAATGACTGAAACGCGAACCGGCGGGAAGCAAACATAAGAGTGTCCGCGAGAAAGTGAATAAAGATGGGCTCGGCACCGGAAATTGTTGACAATCCGGCGACGGAAATCCAGACCACGGCCGATGGACCGACCGCCGGAACCTCGCTCGCGAATCTCCCGACTCACTGCATGGGTTCAATCGGAGTAAATGTCGTGCGGTTCCGCTCGAAAGCAGCTTCGGCAGCCTCCTTCGCCCGCCGCTGGAACTCGGCCTGCGAGTGCACCCCGCGAGCAGCGGGGTCGGCCGCTGTGGGCGCTGGTGTCTTGCGACGCCTGCGGCCACCACCAACTCCAGCACCGCCCTGCTCCGGCTCCGGCACCGCCGGTTGCAGGTAGAGACCATCCGCGGTGATCAGACGCGCCTTCCGAGTATCTCGCAGGCAGGTGCGAAGAATCTGAATCGCTCGGCGTTTGCAGGTTTCGTCGAGAATTGGTACCAGCAGCTCGACGCGCCGATCCAGATTTCTGGGCATCCAGTCGGCACTGGAAATAAACACACGCTCATCACCACCGTGATGGAAGTACAGAATTCGCGCGTGCTCAAGGAACCGATCGATAATGCTCACAATGCGAATATTCTCACTGCGGCCGGGCACGCCAGGCCTGAGACAGCAGATACCCCGAATATTCAGGTCTATCTCCACACCCGCCTGCGACGCCTCACACAACGCCTCAATCATCACGGGATCCGCCAGCGAATTGAGCTTCGCCATAATTTGGCCCCGGTCGCCGTTTCGGGCACGTTCCGTCTCCACACGAATCATCTGCAGGATTTTCTCTCGCAACCCAATCGGAGCAGACTCAATCTGTGAAAACTGCAGAATCTGTGAACACCCAGTCACCGCATTAAACCACGAAATGGCATCGTTACCAAGGTCTCTGTGACAGGTGAGCAGACTGAGATCCGTGTAAAAGCGGGATGTGATTTCGTTGTAATTGCCTGTACCGAAATGGCAGTACCTTTGAAATCCATGTGGCTCGCGACGCACCACAATGCAGGCCTTGGCGTGCGTCTTCAACCCCCGAACCCCATAAATCACCTGCACCCCGCTGTATTCCAGCTGCCGCGCCCACTCAATATTGCGGGCCTCATCAAATCGCGCCTTGAGCTCAACAATTACCGTCACGTTCTTGCCGTTTTCCGCGGCCCTGATCAAAGAGCGAACGATGGGACTATTGCGACTGGTCCGGTACAGAGTTTGCTTAATCGCCACCACATCCCGATCATCGGCCGCCTCGGACAGCAGCCGCAACACCGGTTCAAAGGACTCGTACGGATGAAACAGCAGCACATCCTGCTGCTTCATGGTGTCAAAGATCGATTCACCGGGATCGATCCGCGGAGATGGACAGGGCGTCCATGGCGGATACAGAAGATTGTCAAACCCGCTGATGCTGGTGAGCTGCATCAGATCACAAAGCCCTACCGGTCCCGGCGCCTGATAAATATCGCGCACACCAACTCGCAGCAGCGTTTTCAGGAATTCCAGCAACTGTGGAGTAACCTTGTCCGCAAGTTCAAGGCGAGTGCAGAAACTGTCCTTGCGGTCCTCGAGTACATCCTCCATTTCTGCCAGCAGATCGGCCCCGTCGTCATCACTCACCGTCACATCAGCATTTCGCGTGACTCGAAAAGGAACCGTAGCAATCACCTTTTGCCCCGGGAAGAACAGCTCAACCAGCATCTCAATGACGTCTTCGGTCATGATGAATTCAGCGCCGCCTGCCGACGGAAGCGTGATATACCGCAGGTCATAACT
Organism: Planctomycetota bacterium; assembly: GCA_041161565.1. Taxonomy (GTDB): domain Bacteria; phylum Planctomycetota; class Planctomycetia; order Planctomycetales; family Planctomycetaceae; genus SXXK01. The sequence goes on from JBEAUF010000249.1 coordinate 6,346, forward strand.
TCCGAACGGAATCACCGCGAATCGCCACGGTTCGTCATCCCCACTGCCCTGCAGCTGCACAGCCACATTTACAGTGCGGCCAAAGAGCAGTGGGAATCGAGCCGGGTCATGGACGGCGATTGGCGTCAGCACCGCCTGCAGCTGCTCATGAAACACCGACTCAACTACTTCCATCTGTCGTTCATTGAGCTGTCCTGGGCGGCGGCGGCGAATGCCAGCTTCTGCAAGCGCAGGCTCAAGCTGCTCAAGATAGATCCGATACTGGTCGGCTGCCATCCGCTGCGCACGGCGACTCACGGCACTCAGCTGATCCAGAGCGGTGAGTCCCGTGGGGTCCGCCACGTTTTCACCAGTCCGGAGCGACATCAGCAGACTACCCACGCGAACCATGAAAAACTCATCAATATTCGACGCCGTGATGGCGAGAAACCGGAGTCGTTCAAGCAGGGGCACGGAGGTATCGCAGGCCTCATCAAGCACTCGCTGATTGAACTCCAGCCAGCTGAGCTCACGATTCATAAACACATCAGAAATGTTTGACATGGGGCTGCAGCCTCGAACAATTACAGTGGAACACCTGTTGGTATTGGCATTGCTGCCGGGCAGAACTAACGTCCATTCGGTTCCCGGAGCAGTACACCCATACCGAAGGTATCTTCAAAAAGTCCGGCTTTCTGCCGGAGTTCCATGCGTTCCAGCGAGAGGTCACCGGCGGCGCGGGTGGCCGTAAGCACAAGACGGTTGCGTTCGAGTGTGCAGTCAATACTGCCAATCCGCTGCGTACCGCTCGTATCAAGAGCCACCGCCACACGCAGGATTGCCGCCAACCGGGAAACAATTACCCGGCTGTCACGATCCAGCCTCGCGAAGTATTCATGCGTGGGCTTTGGAGCAGCCCGCCGATGATAGCGGGCAATGAGCGCCACCAGCTGATGGTCCAGCGAATTGAGCCCAAACAATTCACTGTTCATGATCAGATAGTACGAGTGCTTGTGATAACCGGAGAGTCCCACAAACAAACCCGTGGTATGCAGGAGTGCTGCGGTGTACAGCAGCGTCTCGCAACGGGCATCCATGCGATGCTCCGACTGCAAAGCCGCAAACAGCCGCCGAGCAAACTCCGCCACATGCAAAGCGTGAGGCAGGTCAACCTGATACTTCCTCGCAAGCTCCAGTGCGGAATTGACAATCTGCTCACGAAAATCAGCGGACCAGTCATTCGGACGAAGCATCCCCTGAAGCAGGGCGTCGCGAATGTTGAAGCCCGTCACCAAAAGATACTCCACTCGCAACAACTCTGCCAGACGCAGGTTGGACAACAGAGCCGGAACCAGAGTCTCCGCCTGAGAAAGTTCAATGTGATACTTGTGCATCACAGCGTCCACCGGCATTGGCAGGATACGTTCAGTAAGCCTGCGGAGCTCCCGCGCGGGAACACGCGTGAAGCCTGCGTTGCGAGGATCCAGATTCATCAGCCGGGCCGCCAGACGCATGTCACCACCCAGACTCACAATCTGCGGCGGACGGTCGCGTGGTATCAGCTCCACAAGTGGTTCGAGCGTCCGATCAATCTGCCCGGTCAGCAATGTCTCTGAGTCGCGACGGGAGGCTTCCGACTGCAGCAGCAACTGCTGCAGTCGGAGCGACCCAAGTCGCCATGGCTGAGCGTGCATGATGTTCTTGCCACGAAGCACCAGCACTTCCGTATTGCCCCCCCCCACCTCCACCACCAGTGTCGCAGCGTTTTCACGCACCACGTCCTCCTGCAGCAGAGGACGAACGCCCAGGTAAGTCAGCCTCGCAATTTCCGCATCGTCAATCAGCTCCACCGCCAGCCCCGTGGCAATGTAGATGCGATCAAGCACATCAAGTCGATTCACCGCCTCACGAACCGCGCTGGTGGCCACCACCCGAATGTACCTCGCATCCGAAAACTGGTACTCACGCAGCTTTCGGCGGTAGCTCTTCAGCACACGAATACATTCCTGAAGAGTCTTTCGCTGGATTTCACCAACTGTAAATGTGTCCTTGCCCAGGCTTACCCCGCGCACGAGCTGTTCGAGAACTCGTACCTCCGAACCGCCATCACTCTCACCGATCGCCATTCGAATCGCCGAAGTCCCCAGCTCAATCACCGCCAGCGGAAATGCTCGCCGCCCACGAAGCGGATCTGCCGACAACTCAGGACGGCCTGCGGAATCATTGCGGGTGGGATCACCGGGAGTGGACATAAGACTTTTTCAGCTGGCAGTACGAAGGATCGGAAACAGTCCTGCGAAAAACATTCGGGGAGCGACGAAAAGGCGGGGGCTTCTCCCGCTTCTACTTCGCCTTCCTGACCTGCTCTGACTCCGCACGCACCAGTGCCGCGCCACCGACAGCGGCAGCCAGATCGCCAAGCTCGCTGACCTTCAGACGCGCGCAACTGGCCAGAGAAGGGAGGACGTTACGATTGATTCCCGCCTGGACACTTTCCAGATAAAGCTTCGGCATGGCCTCCACCAGGCCACCACCCAGCACCACCACGTCAGGCGCGAGAATATTGATCAGACTGCCGATGCCGTGCCCCACGACCTCGGCCGCCCTCCGCACAATCTGCTCTATCACCCTGTCACCCCGCTCAATGGATTTGGCCAGCGCCGAACTGCGGATGCTGGAAATATCAGTGCCGGCAAGATCCCGCAAATGCGGGGCCTGCCCCCGAAACACCGCCTTGGCGGCTTCAGCTGAGATCGCCAGGCGGCTGGCCATGCCCTCCAGGGTTCCCGGCGGGCCCACGCCAGCCAGCGGGCCGTCAGCTGCCATCTGCAGGTAACCCACCTCCATACACGACGAACGACTGCCGCGAAAAATCCGCCCCTCATAGACAAAACCACCGCCAATCCCTGTGCCCGGAAAGACCCCCAGAACACCTCGGTAGCCCTGCCCTGCCCCGGCTGAGTACTCGCCGAAGACACCGGCATCCACGTCGTTGCAGATCACCGCCGGACAACCAAATCTTTTGGCCAGAAAATCACGCAACGCGATGTTTCTCCAGCCCAGGTTTGGTGCTTCCAGCACTATCCCCTTCTGCAGATCCAGAGGTCCGGGCACGCCTGCGCCAATCCCGGCTACTGCTTCCGGCGCAATCCGAGCTAATTCCAGCGCCTGCAGGATGGTCTCCGCAATTCGCTCCAGACTCACCGACTCACCGTCACTGGCACGCGTCTTCCGGCGCCTGCGAGACACCTCTCGCAAACGACCGTCAAACACCACTGCCAGCATCTTGGTGCCGCCAAGATCGAAGCCCACCCAGTATTTGCGGGGTTCTGGTTCTTCACTCATTGCACACTGCTTCCCCTTTTGAATGCCCCATTCGGCGAATGTCGACGGTGCGAACTGAATTGTAGCGAAGTTGCAGGACGAGGGACAAACCGGAAAACTCCACGGTCTTGCCCAATGACTCAGACGGACTCAGAAACGTTTCAGAGCCACCAGACTATTGGCACACAGGTAGCCCATAAAAATGGCCTTAAACTGCGGGTCCGGCTGAAGCATGTAAAGGAACGTGGCATCACGCTCCGGAAGCCACGCAAACAGAAACCAGGGGAAAAATTGCTGCTGCTGGCTGTGGCAGCGGGCGGCCCAGAGACAGACAGCGGCAGAAACAGCAACCGATGCCTTCAGACCCAGCTCAAAACGGTCCACCCCGCGAGGCCCGTACTGGCGGATACAGGCCAACATGATCTGCCCCCCATCAAGTGGCAGAGCGGGTATCAGGTTCAGCAGATTGACAGTCAGGCCACCAAACATCAGCATCACAAACACATACGCCAGTTGCGGAAAACCAGCCACCAGATCCGGCAACAGGAATCGGCCTGCAACAAAGATCACAGCTGCAGCCGCCAATCCCGCCAGCGGCCCGGCCACAGAAACTATTACGGCACGACGAAAGGGGAAATGCGAGGAAGTGGCGTACCCGCCCAACACATACAGAACAATCTCCGACGCGTAGCCAAACCGACGAATCACGAGCGCATGCCCAAGCTCATGCACCAGCACGGAAAAGAAAATGCAGAGCACTCCCAGAACAGTCCGCGAGGGATTATCGCCGTCCCAGACCATCATGGCCGAAGAAATCCAGAAAATGGGGTGCACTCGAACCGGAATCCTGAACAGTTGAAATCTGAGATCCAGTTCCGTTTCGCCCGCCATTCCAAACATGGTATTCCTCCCACTTCAGCCGCAATCTCAGTAACCGCTGTCGCATTCAGCAACCGCAGAGGATACATTTTCAGCGGAAATTTGCACGGATACCCTGCAAGCCGACCACCCACCCAAACTCGGCAAAGCCCAACCGAGAAAGCTCCTCGACATCACCGATGTCCCCTCAGGACCACAACAGCGCTGATTCAGACATCCGTTCGCCCCCGTTTGCCTCACACCCTCCTCGTCCGCATCTCCAGCCGCCATTCACCTTCCCCACCCGGAGATTCTAAGTCTTGGACTTTTTCCGCATCCTGATGGGGGCCCCGATTTTCCAGTCTGTGCTGGGGCCAATCTTTCGCCCCATCATCCGACCACTCTCCCGAGTTCTCATCGGCATCATCGCAATCCCGCTCTTCCGACTGATGCTGAGGAAGGTATTTCGGATCCAGGAAATCAGCGAAGAACTGGAGAAGGATCTCCGTGAATGGTTTCGCGCCTCCCTGCTCCTGCTCGCCGCCACCGCCAACATGGAACATCTGCTCTTCAGCTGGCTGGTCGACGTTGACTGGCTGGACCGGGCTGACTGGCTGACCATGGGACTGCGACTGCTGATGGTCATCGGTGTGATTCAAACCATGCCGGATCAGGAGCTGTTTGCCGTACTGCACCCCGGCCCCCCCAAACTCGCAAAGGGGATACCCATCCTGCAGCAACTCAGCGAACTCCGCTGGCAAATCGTCAAAGGCGTCCTCTGCCGCCATATCAATAAGTCCTCTCCTGTGCTCGCAATGATGTGCGCCATAGTCGGCGGAGAGCTTTCACCGCCCCCGCGAACGACGGAACTCATCGAAACCCAGCGGAGACTGTGTGTCGGCTGCACAATGGCCGCCGCCGGCATCCAGCAGCAGGCGTCTGCCGTTCATCCAACTCTGTATCTGGCCGCCACCACCCTGTATTTCTCCGGATTGGCCGAAAGCGATCCATTCCACGCGCGACTCAGCAACGGCGCCCATCCCTCTCCCGGCTTCTATGCCCTCGCGGAGTACAACGACGACAAACGGGAATACGACCACAGTCGCACCCGTTTTTTCGTCGGCTGGATCTGCTATCTGGCGGCAATTTCTCAGTACCTCATCATCGGTCTTGTCACCTCACGCGACCGCGCGATGAAAGTACTCACGCTCTTCGATCAGGCGGTCGCAGAACGTCGCCGAGAAATCATCGAAACCTACAACCTGCAGGATCAGGCTGAACCGCCGGAACCTGAAATGCCCGCCACCGACTAGCGTCAGAACCCACTACCGCCGTTTCTGCCCCAACACGTCCCGCAGCCTCCGGATCTGCCGCCCATGACTCGCTCTTCCTCAAGCCTGCTCTGCTGCCTGCTGCTCTCACTGCCACCATTCTTCGCCGACCTCGTCGCCGGTGATCAATCCCGCGTGCCCTGGACCGGGACAAAGCTCAGAGGTACCGCTGAATCCGCTCCCCCGTTTCACGCTGCCCGAATCTGGCCCAGTCTTGAAGTGAAAGCACCCATCTACCTCCGCCCCGAACCCGGCAGCCAACGAATATTTGTTGTCGACCATAAGGCCGGCGGTTCAGAACCAGGCGGCATCGTGGCTTTTGAAGAGCACCCGGACGCCTCCGCCGTACATCAGGTACTCGCGACCGACTTTCTGATTTACGGATTCTGCTTTCATCCGCTCTACCAGCAAAACCGCTGGATCTTTGTCATCAGCAACGGCCCCGCCAAAGATGCTGTCAAACGTAATCGCATCTCCCGCTGGACAATCAACCGGGATGAACTCGGTACAGCAGACCCCAACAGTGAACTGGTGATTCTCGAGTGGGAATCCAACGGTCACAACGGCGGCGATCTCGCCTTTGGTCCCGATGGCATGCTCTATTGCCCCACAGGCGACGGCACAACCGACAGTGATCCGCTGGCAACCGGCCAGGGACTCAATGACCTCCTCGCCGTGATGCTCAGAATCGACGTCAATGCTCCCACGCCCGACCGCCCCTACTCAGTCCCCCCTGACAACCCCTTCATCCACATTCCCAACGCCCGCGGCGAAATCTGGGCCTACGGGTTCCGAAATCCGTGGAGAATGGACATTGACCAGCAGACCGGACAGGTCTGGGTTGGTCAGAACGGCCAGGATCTCTGGGAACAGGTCTATCTCGTCCGCCGAGGAGAAAACTACGGCTGGAGCGTTCAGGAAGGCAGCCACCCGTTCTACCTCGAACGCCCGCGGGGAAACGAAGCCATCACGCCCCCTGCCGCCGAACATTCACATGCCGAAGCCCGCAGTCTCACCGGTGGGATCGTCTGTCGCGAAACCGAATTCGCCGAACTCGAAGGCTGCTTCCTCTACGGTGATTACTCAACAGGACGTATCTGGAGCATTCGCAGCGAACAGCAGAATACAACTCCCCCCCGCGAACTCGCAGACACCACCCTCCAAATAGCCGGATTCGCCCGTGGACGGGCCGGAGAAATCCTCATCGCAGACCACGGTGGCGGCATCTGGAAACTGGAACGCACTCCCGAACAGCCCCCGTACCCCTTCCCGCAAAAACTCAGCGATACAGGCCTCTTCGTGTCACTCCCGGAACACCGCGTGGCCGCCGGCGTAATTCCGTACTCCGTCAATGTTCCCTTCTGGTCCGATGGCGCCCACAAACAACGCTGGATGGCTGTCCCGGGACTCGAAACCATTGAATACACCACACCTCGAGGCTGGAACTTCCCGGATGGATCGGTGCTCATCAAAAGCTTCTGGCTCGAGAAACAGCCCGGCGATCCCACCACACGATTCCCCATCGAAACCAGACTCATGGTTCGCTGGCAGAATGAATGGGCCGGCTACTCGTACCGCTGGAATGATCAGGCCACCGACGCCACCATCGTCGAACGTGACGGACAGGACATCAGCTTCGCAATCACAGACCCATCCACGGGTATGGTGAAGAACAAGACATGGCACTACCCGTCGAGGGCCGAGTGCATGGTTTGCCACTCCCGCGCTGCCAACTACGTTCTGGGACTGTGCGAACCGCAGATGAACTGCGATGTAACCGACGACGGCGGTGCCCGCATCAACCAGATTGATCGGCTCAAACAACTGGGGTATTTCTCCAAACCTCCTGCGAAGCCCGCTTCCGAGCGACTGCGTCTCTTCCCGCCACATGACCAGTCGGCACCACTGGCAGCCAGAGCCGCTTCATGGCTGCACGCCAACTGCGCTTCATGCCACGTTGAAGCCGGTGGCGGCAATTCCCAGTTCTCTGCAGAGATCACGGAGGTCCCGGAAAAACGCAGGCTGATCGATGCAATTCCCGTGCACTCCCGCTTTGAACTTCCCAACCCCCGTCTGATTGCTCCAGGGGCACCTGCCAGCTCCGTGCTGCTCCACCGCATCAGCCACCGCGACCATAGTCGCATGCCCCCCATCGGCTCGCTGATTCCCGACCCCGAGGGCGTCGATCTCATCAAACGCTGGATCGAACAACTTGACCCCGCCACCAACCAGCAGGCAGCAACTCCACGGTAATGGCCCAAAAACAAAGACGGCTTCCGGGAGAAGGCCTTCCGGAAGCCGCGGGATGTTGTTTTTGAAGCCGGGCCGACTTTGAGCAGGAAGCGACTCGCTACCGACCCTGCTTATCTTCCATCAGCGGTTCAGACCGAACAGGCCAGCCAACCCGCTGCTCTTGCGAGGAGCATTGTGCAGCCGTGAGGGGAAGAAGGCCTGCGGTTCAGCCGGTGCCGGAGCGGCAGGAGCAGCTTCCGGTGCAGGTGTGCTGGCTCCTGGTTCTGCAGCGGCAGGAACAGTACCACAGGCACCGTTGCCACAGCCGTCTGCACAGCCTTCGCAGCAGCCATCAACCACTTCGTATCCACAGGCTTCGAGGGCTTCTTCAGCCTGACGGCGTACGCCGCGGTCGCAGTCAGCCAGAGCACAGGTCAGGGCAGACACTGTGGTCGGGCTGCAGCAGCAGCGATTCGAACGAACCGCGTCACCGATCTCGTCAGCAGCTTCTGCCCGGACGCGCTCGTCAGTGTCATTCAGACCGTAGACGAAGGCGTTCATGATTTCCGGGTAGCAGCAACAGTCGTAGTTGCCGAGCTTATCGATGGCGTTGCGACGATTCTTGGCGTAGCAGTCGGTCATCGAGGTGTAGATCAGCTGAGCAACTTTGCAGGCGTCCTCACGGTTGCATTCGCCGCAACCTTCACCACACTCGCCGCAGGCCGCGGGAGCAGCACAGGCGGGGTCGCATGGAGCAGCACAGGCCGGATCACTCGGTGCAGCACAGCCCGGATCGGCCGGGGCGCAGCAACCGGGATCGACCGGAGCACAGCAGCCGGGATCAGCCGGCACACAGCAATTCGGATCTGCCGGAGCAGAGCAACCGGGATCAACCGGTGCACAGCAACCCGGATCGACCGGGGCGCAGCAGCCCGGGTCCGTCCCGCAACCATCATCACAGCACGGTGGCTTGATGTCGGAGCATTTCCGCTGGTACGTGTACACATTCGTGTGACACGGACGAGCAATCGTCGGTTTGCAGCAGGCCGGCTGACAATCCTCAGCACAGCCGCAGCCTTTGCAGCTGCCCAGTCCGAACAGCCCGGCTTCAGCCGAACCCATCATGCCGGACAAGGCAAGACCCGCAGAAAACATCCATGACCACTTCATCTGACCTTCTCTCCTTCCTCAAGGACATCGTTCCGTCGACCGCCCCGCCCCGGCGGATATCAAACCGGCCCTGCCTTCACGGCCTCGGCCGGCCGCAGCGGGCAGGCACTCCAGTCGATGATTTCGCCTCGGTAAAGCGTCCCGCCGGGGTCTCCCATGACCTCGGCCTGCTATCCCGCAGTCCGTGGAACGCACCTGGACTATCGTCGCCTTCAATTCGCCCGCTTGAATCTGCAAATGTGTTTGCACCGCAATTACTTGCGTCGTTTTTCGGTCCTTCTGTAACGGTTGCGAAGGCTGGAAAAACTGCCGAATTCCTGCGGCCCGCAAAGACACCCCAATCCCCCCGTTTGTGTCACAATGGGCAGTTCGCATCGGACTCTTCACGAGAATCCGGTTGTTTTTTTTGTGCGGGCAGACGGCCGGACGCCCCCTGTTTCGCGTTGCCTGACAGCCCCCGTCCGAGTATCATGGCGATTGTCCTCAGGCCACCCCCGCCAGTGTCGGGCCGCAGCGCCGAGGGCTGTCCATTGTTTTTCCCGGCTGGAGGCCGGGCTCAAAACGCCACGGAGTCGGCCTTGAATACTCGCAAACGCCACAGCCTTCGCGTCCTCTTTGTCGACGACGACAACTCCATCGCGCAACTGATGCGGGCGGAACTCCCCCGTCTCGGACACCTCTCCACCGTCTGCCAGTCTCCCGCTGCCGCGATTGAAGCTGTGGGAAAAAACGTCTTCGATGTCGCCATCATCGACCTCAAGATGCCCGGTGGCAGTGGCTGGGACGTCATCGATCACCTCAGAGAACACTCCCCCGAAACCGTCTGCGTGATCATCACCGGACACGGTGATCGCGACGACGCCATCCGCGCCATCCGACTTGGCGCCTACGACTTTCTCCCCAAACCCATCTCGCTTTTCGAAATCGTGAATGTCCTCGATCGCATCGGCGAAAAGAAGGCCCTCGAAAACCGCAACCTCGCACTCGAAAACCGCCTGCAAAGAGCCGAAGGTCGTTCCGACCTGATCGGCGACTCCGCTCCTATGCTCCGCGTCCGCCGATTAATTGATCGCATCGCGCCGACGGATTCTGCCGTGCTGATACTCGGCGAAACCGGAACCGGAAAGGAAATGGTCGCCAGACGAATTCACGAACAAAGCGAACGCAGAAGCGAACCCTTCGTCGCCGTCAACTGCGGTGCCATCCCGGAAAACCTCGTCGAAAGCGAATTCTTCGGACATCGCCGCGGAGCCTTCACCGGGGCAGACGCCAACCGAGCCGGGCTCTTTGAAGTCGCCAACGGCGGAACACTCTTCCTCGACGAACTCGGGGAACTCGACAAATCCATGCAGGTCAAACTCCTGCGATTCCTCGAATCCGGCGAAGTCCGCAGAGTCGGTGACAACGAACCCTTCCACGTCAACGTGCGAATCGTCTGTGCCACAAACCGCGAACTGCAGCAAATGGTGCAGAACGGCAGCTTCCGCGAAGACCTGTTCTTCCGCATCAACACCTTCGAAATCTACCTCCCGCCGCTCCGTGAACGTCTGGACGACATCCCCGAACTCGCCAGACACCTGCTCGCCAGACATCTCCGCAAAGACTCACTCCCCGCTGATATCCTCCCGCCGGAAACGATCCGACTCCTGCAAAGCCACCCCTGGCCGGGAAACGTCCGGGAACTTGCCAATGTCCTTGAACACGCAGCCATTCTCTCCGACGGTCATTCAATTCGACCCGACGATCTGCCGCGCACGATTCATCGCACCCGCAGCAGCTCCCCTGACCCCCTCCCCGCTCGTCAC
>JBEAUF010000260.1:0-13258 GCA_041161565.1 Planctomycetota bacterium
ACCAAGGTGCGAAATCGCAACCGGGGGCTTGCGCCCATCCGCTCGGGATGGGGCTCGGCTGGGACCTCGGCCGGGCGGGGCGTGTTCGGTTTTTCCAGGGATTCCAGAGAACTCCAGCGACATTGCACCTGGGCCTCGAACGCTGTGATCGGGGCTGAATTCGCCGCTGGGGCTTGTCTTTCCCGGGGAGCCAGTAAGAATAGCAACCAGTAGCCCCAGGTTCCGTGCTCGGAAATCGTCGGGCTGGATATGGCTTTTTTCACAGGAGCATCAGCGATGAAATTTCTGCAGACTGCGGCTTTGGCGGTCGCCTGCCTGTTCGGAGGAGTGTCCATGGGTGCCGACAGTGTCCATGAGTTCAAGATGAAGTCGATCGACGGAAAGGAAGTCAACCTTTCCGAGTACAAGGGTAAGGTGCTGTTGATCGTCAACGTCGCCAGCCGTTGCGGGCTGACCCCGCAGTACACTCAGCTGCAGGAGCTGCACGAGAAGTACGCGGACAAGGGTGTGGTCGTGATCGGCGTGCCCTGCAACCAGTTCGGCGGACAGGAGCCGGGCACGGAATCCGAAATCAAACAGTTCTGCTCAACCAAGTACGACGTGACGTTTCCGATGATGAGCAAGGTTGACGTGAATGGTGCCAAACAGGATCCGCTGTATGCGTTCCTGAAGAGCACCTCCACAAAAACCGACGACATCGGCTGGAACTTTGAAAAGTTCGTGGTCGGCAAGGACGGCAAGGTCGTCGGCCGGTTTGCTCCGCGCGTGAAGCCGGATGCACCGGAAGTCGTTGAAGCCATCGAAACAGCACTGCAGAAGTAAGCACCACCGCCGCACTCCGCGGTCGGGGTCTGTTCGCATGCGACAAACCCGCAGCCCTTCAGGGCTGCGGGTTTTTTATTGGCAGCTTTGCCTGCTGATACCCCGGATTACTCCGTGCCGCCCACTTCCTGCATGTCGAGCTGTTTCATTTTTCGGTAGAGGTTAGAGCGATGCAGGCCCAGCAGCCGGGCGGCGTCGGTCATGTTGTCCTGTGCCTGCCGAATGCTGCGGCGAATGAAATCCCGCTGGAATTCACGGGTGGCATTTTCGAGGCCCAGTTCGAGCGCGGGCAGACGCGAACTGGCGGCATCGGGACTCAGCATAAACGACAGGTCCTCCGCCTCCACGCGTTCACCGGGGCAAAGGAATGCCAGGCGTTCCATCAGGTTTCGCAGTTCTCGAACATTCCCCGGCCACGGATGGGCCTGGAGTCTGCGGCGGGCTTCGGTTGCCAGGCTGAGTCCTGGTCTGCGGGCCTGGGAAGCGAAGCGTTTGAGAAAGTGTTCGGCCAGTGGGAGGATGTCTTCGGGGCGTTCGCGGAGCGGCGGAAGTTCCAGCGTCACAACTCCCAGACGGTAGTACAGGTCTTCGCGGAATTTGCGGGCACGCACCAGTTCTGCCAGGCTCGCATTGGTGGCGGCGACGATCCGCACGTTCACAGGGATAACCTGAGATCCACCCACACGCGTGATGACTTTCTGTTCGAGCACTCGCAGGAGTTTGGCCTGACCGCCGAGCGACATGTCGCCGATTTCATCAAGAAACAGCGTGCCTCCGTCCGCCAGTTCAAACTTGCCCTGACGCATTTCACGAGCATCCGTGAAGGCACCCCGTTCATGCCCGAACAGCTCGCTCTCAAGCAGTGATTCTGAAATGGCGGCGCAGTTGACGGCGACGAACGGGCATTGTTCCCGGGAACCTTCGTAATGCAGCGACTGCGCGACGACTTCCTTGCCCGTACCACTCTCGCCCAGCACCAGCACCGGCAGGTCGGTGGATGCGAGCCGGCGGACGGTATCGCGGAGCGCCGTCATGGAGGCACTCTCGCCAATCAGCACAACGCCTTTGGTCACTCGTTCCGCTAACTGACTGCGACTGCGGCTGAGCAGGTTCTTTTCCTGGAGGTTGGCGAGCGCCACGGCAGCCTGCGTGCCCAGCAGTGTGAGGCATTCCACGTCATCGTCACTGAACGGCCGCTGGTCCTTCTGGTTAATCCCCTGAAAGGCGCCGACAATTCGTCCCTGCGCATCACGCAGAGGCACACAAACGATGCTGCGGGTCCGGTAGCCGCTCCTGCGGTCCACTTCCTGATTGAAACGCGGGTCGTCGTAGGCGTCCTCCACGCAGATCGGCTGGCCCGTACGCAGCGTCTCGCCGACGATGCCTTCGGTCGCCGGAAGCCGCAGCGATGCGCCGCGAATCCCCAAAGCCGGACGCGCCTCAACCTCGCCACGCTCCCGATTCCACAGAAAAATGCTGCTGCGATCGCAGTTGAGCAGCCGTGTGGCTTCCTGGGCGATCAGTTCGAGCAGCGGAGCGGCGTCGTCCGCCTGAGACAGCCGGGAGGCAATGTCCAGCGTCGCTCGCAGGCGTTCAATCCGCCGCAGCTGCGTCTGTTCCCGATATACCAGCGCCAGCGACATTGAAAGAGTGCCGGTCAGCATCAGACCCGCGTCGATCGTCTCCGGGTCCGCGTGACGCCCGGAGACGGCGATCAGCCCCTGAAATGGGGCTGCAGCCGTCAGCGGGAAGCCGGCCGTCATCCGGTTCTGCTCCGTCCGGACGACTCCTGCTGCCTCCCGATCCAGAATGCTGTCCCACAGCGCAATCGGCCTCGCAGAAGGCGGCTGCTGACCATGTTCCGCAACCACCTCCCACGCTGGCTCTGCTGATCTGCGAATCACCGCAATCCACTGCACCGCCAGCTCTGTGGCGATCTCCGCCAGCGCCGTACGCAGGAATGAACCGGTGGAGGCTGCGCTGAGAGCGTCGGACAGCAGCCGGGCACTGAGCTGCAGCAGCGGGCCGCTGGGGGATGCCGGCGCCAGCAACGGCACCTGTTGCGCTGTCTTCCACTCCGTCGTCATGTCCCTACTCGCCTTCCGTTACGCCCTGAGCTGACCGTTGAGTCGCTGTTTTGGGGGCCGCGGGCAATGCCGCGCTATCAGGTCGATGAATCCCGGCGCCATCCGGATGATGGCGGTTAGTTTAGCGAGTGTCGCGTGGAAGGTCAAATCGCCGTTTTCGGGACTGTCCGGAATCTCCAACGCTCCATAAGATCCTGTGGTGGTAGGAAGTTTTCGAGCCGATTTGCAGGAGCACGGACGATGGCTGGCAGGCGCAAGGGGGCGGGTCCCGGGACGTCAGATCGGAATTCCCGGAATCTGCGTTTGGGGGAATACCTGATTCAACGACTGCAGGACTACGGGGTGCGGGACGTGTTTGGCATCCCCGGAGATTTCGTGCTGCAGTTCTACGGCATGCTGGAAGCCAGCCCCCTGCGGGTGATCGGTACCACAAGTGAGGCGTGTGCGGGCTACGCCGCCGACGGGTATGCTCGCATCAACGGCATTGGCTGCGTCTGCGTCACTTATTGCGTGGGTGGCTTGAGCCTGTGCAATGCGGTTGCGGGGGCTTATGCGGAAAAAAGTCCGGTGATTGTGATCAGCGGAGCACCGGGCATGAATGAGCGGCGCGCCGATCCGTTGCTGCACCACCGAGTCCGCGACTTTCATACTCAGCGGGACGTCTTCGAAAAAATCACCATCGCTGCCGCCTCGCTGGAAGATGAGCTGACGGCTTTTCGGGAAATTGACCGGGTGCTCGCGGCCTGCGCCCGATACAAGCGGCCCGTGTTCCTCGAGCTGCCGCGGGACAAGGTGCTGGCAGAATGTCCGTATCCGCACCAGCCGCAGGTGGAACACCAGCAGAGCGATCCGGCGGCACTGCAGGCGGCCGTCGCGGAGGCTCGCGAAATGCTCGCGGCCGCCCGCCAGCCGGCCATCGTCGCCGGGATCGAACTGCACCGATTTGGACTGCAGGATCAGGTGCTGCGGTTTGCCGAGCAGAATCGGATACCGATTAGTGCCACGCTGCTCGGGAAATCTGTGGTCAGTGAGCGGCATCCGCTGTACCTGGGCGTCTACGAAGGTGCGATGGGGCGTCAGGAGGTGCAGCAGTACGTCGAAGGCAGTGACTGCGTGGTCCTGCTGGGGGCTTTCATGAGCGATATCAATCTGGGAGGTTTCACCGCGCACCTCGACCCGGCCCGCTGCATCTACGCCACCAGCGAGAAGCTTCGGATTGGACATCATTACTTCCATGATGTGCTCTTCTGCGATTTCATGCAGGCGCTGGCGGCTCCCGCATTCGCCGTGAAGCGAAAAGCGCCGCGCATTACGCAGCCACAGGTCCACGCGTGGAAGGCGGTGCCGTCCGCCCGCATGACCATCAGTCGTCTGTTCGCAAAGATCAATGCCATACTCGACGACAACCTCGTGGTGGTGGCCGACACAGGAGACTCACTGTTCGCCGCCGCTGATCTGTCGATCTCACAACGCACTGAGTTTCTGAGCACCGCCTATTACACGTCCATGGGCTTTGCCATTCCCGCGGCCGTGGGTGTCCAGGCCGCCAATCGCAGCCTGCGCCCACTGGTACTCGTCGGAGATGGCGCCTTCCAGATGACCTGCATGGAGCTGTCCACTGCAGTACGGAAGCAGTTCAACCCGATTGTCGTCGTACTCAACAACAAGGGCTATTCCACCGAGCGGTTTATCCAGGAAGGCCCGTTCAACGACATCCATAACTGGCAGTACCACCGCATGCCCGAACTATTGGGTTCCGGCTGGGGGTTTGAGGTGCATACGGAAGGGGATCTGGAAAAGGCCTTCCGAGCGGCGCTGGCGAATGTCGACTGCTTCAGTATCCTGAACGTGCACCTTGATAAACTCGACGTGAGCCCGGCCCTGAAGCGACTGGCAGCCAGACTGGCGGAACGCGTGTAGGAAGAAGCGTCGGTGCGGACCGCGATGACCCGCGATGAGCCGCAGGGCCCGCATGAGCCGCCTGGCGGCAGCCTGCGGGTGAAGGGTTCTGCGACGCAGAGTAGAGGATAGAAAGTGGAGAGGGGAGGAAAGTGAGAAGTGAGAAGTGAGAAGTGAGAAAACGCGCATGAGCCGCCTGGCGGCAGCCTGCGGGTAAAGAGTTCTGGCACCGCGCTGCTGACGTCGTGCGCACCAAGTTGCCGAAATCGCAACCGGGGGCTCCCGCCCGCCCGCTCATGTGGCTGCTGACGCCGCGGGCAGGGGGGCGCACCAGGGTGCGTGAACGCAACCTTGGGCTTCCGCCACAGATGAGCCGCAGGGCGGGAGCCCGCGGGTAAAGAGCGCTGCGCCGCGGGCAGGGGTGGGCACCAGGGTGCCGAAACGCAACCGGGGGCTTCCGCCCGCCCGCTCATATGGCTGCTGACGCCGCGAGGAGGGGTGGGCACCAGGGTGCCAGAATCGCAACCGGGGGCTTCCGCCCGTCCGCTCATATGGCTGCTGACGCCGCGGGGAGGGGTGTTGGCAGGGGTGTTTACCCGCAAACTTCCGCCCGGCGGATCAGCGCGCGTGTCAACGCGGGTGCTGGGTTCCCGTGTACACCTGCAGCCATGCCGCCATGCGTTCAAATGCGGTGTCGGGAATGGAGTGTCCCTGGCGATGATTGAGCAGGCCCAGGCGCTGCGGGTTGCCATACAGCTTCCAGACCGGGAGTGCGGCGTTCAGCAGCACCCACGAGCGGTCCCCATCGGCTGCCCCGGGACCGCTCTCGCCACCGATCACCAGAAACGGTCGAGGTGCGATCAGCCCCAGCAGCTGGTGGTGGTTCAGCGGAAAATCCTCGCTGCGAATTTCGGCACCGAGATACCATGGGGCGTCCCAGTTGGTTGAGCGAAAGCCGAGACCACCTTCGCAGGAGACGGCTGCGCGAATGCGTTCATCGAAGGCTGCAAGATACAGCGCTTCCTTGGCTCCGAGTGAATGCCCGACGGCGCCAATTCGGCTCCTGTCCACGGACTCCAGCGATTCCAGCAGATCCACGGCGCGGCGGGCATCGTAGAGCATCTTTGCCATCCCGGTGGTCTGCGGATGCCGCCGCCGGTGCTGGTCCACCGCCGCATTCAGACTGTCGGCGTCCTGCCAGAGGAAGCAGCGGGGGCAGAAGACGACAAATCCGCGTCGCGCCAGCTTCAGGCCAATCTGCATGGCATCGGGACCGCTCACACCGGCAATTTCATCGATGGACGCATTGGTGGTCTGGTGCAGCCCCACGAGCGCGGGCAGGCGGCCGGCTCGTTCGCGCGGCTCCAGCAGCCAGCCCTGAACGCGCAGCCCCGGTTCACCGTCATACTCCACCAGGCGTCTCTCAATGTCACCAACCTGCTCTGTCTTCAGCACCTGCAGATGCAGTGGACCGGGCTGGGGCATCGGGCCCAGAAATTCGTGCCACCTCGCCAGCAACTGCGGACGCTGCTGTTCCCAGTCCGCCAGCGTGGAGGAGGGCCCAGGCAGGAGCGGATCCAGCCGACCGGGCGAGGGCAGAATCGGATTCGCCGGGGCCGTGATGACTTCGGAAAGCCACGGAACGTCCTGGGCGTTTGCGGGATCATTCCCCAGCAGACTCGCGAACAGCACCAAACTGACACACAAACGGAGCAGCATCACGCTTATTCCCAAAGGTGGACAGGAGAGTCGCAAAGGAGCCAGCCCTCGATGCTCGCCAAACGCAGCAGAGGCAGTACCGCTGCCTCTGCCGCTCAATATAAAACAGGTTCAGGATCCGCTGATCAACGCGAGGCTACAGACCGGGACGAGGCGGCTTGATGGGCATCCGGGTGGTCCGTATGCCTTTCGCGCGGATCTTTCTTTTCCAGACACTATCGCCGCAGGTGACGTAGAGCACATCTCCGTCCGCGCCCCCGAAGGTGACGTTGGACAACCACGTCGCAGCCGGCCTGGTCAGAATCAAGTTGACACGGCCGAGCTGGTCGAGCACCTGCAGGCCGAGTGCGGTAGTGACATAGACACGGCCCTCCGTGTCCACGGCGATGCCATCGGCATCACTGCGACCGTGATCAGTGACGTGCAGCCAGCCATATTCCTGCTTTGCAGTCAGCTTGCCCGGGCCGGCGATGGAGAATGACCAGCAGAAACGGCCACGGGTATCAGAAACGGTGAGCAGAGTCTGATCGGGCGAGACCATCAGACCGTTGGGAAATTCAATGCCACTGTCGACTTCGGTCAGCTTCCCCGCAGGGTCAAAGAACCAGATCTTTTTGGCCGTGGGTTCGGTGACATAGCCGCTGCCGTCCGGGAGCAGCACAAGATCGTTGCCTTTGACACCGGAAGCGAAGACTTCGTGTGACCCATCGCTGTTGTAGCGGACGATCTGATTGTCCGCAGCGCGGCAGGCGTAGAGGCGGTCATCCGGGCCAAATGCCAGCCCATTGGCACTCCCGGTCTGTTCCGCAAAGACGCTCACACGCCCTTCCGCATCGACACGGTGAATGCGGTTGTTGGGAATGTCCGTGAAGAACAACTCGCCCGCGGAATTTACGGCAGGCCCCTCCGTGAAGCCGTGTCCGGAACTCACCAGCTGCCAGTTTTCGCCATCGATGACCAGATCCGTTCGGCGTTCACGCGCCCGGCCTGGTCTGAGCGGTTCAGGGTGCCCCTGCCAGAGCCATGCGAGTGCTTCGGGGACGATGGCGGCACCATGACGACTGTTGTGCGCTCCGTCGCCCCAGACATGTTTGACATCATAGCCGGCATACTGCAGAGCAGACAGCATGGCATGGTTGGCATGCCACCAGCTGCCGGCGTAGATGTCCAGATCCCGACTGCCATCCTGCAGAAAAATTCGCAGCGGTTTATTTTCCACCTTCCGCACCAGCCCCGGGAACTGATCGCCGCCGCGGAGAGCAACGTATGTGCCAATGGTGCTGAAAACGCGGCGAAAAGCATCCGGCCGCTCCCATGCTGCATTGAACGCACAGATCGCTCCGGAGCTTGCGCCGGCGATGCAGCGATCGTCAGGGTTGTCACTGAAGACCCAGGTCTTTCGCACTTCCGGCAACAGCTCTTCAATCAGAAAGCGAGCGTAGCGATCGCCCAGTCCGTCGTATTCGAAGCTGCGATTGAAGCGCGGCTGAGCTTCGTCGGAGGGCGCCGGCACCTGGCCATGATTCACAAACAGTCCCAGCTGCACAGGGATACGTCCGGCGTGGATCAGATTGTCGAGCACTGTTGGGAGCTTCCAGCCGTTGGCCATGCCGAGCCCATCCTGAACGATCATCAGACAGGGCGGTTTGGCGGGGTCGTAGGCGGCGGGGACGTAAACCCAGTACTGGCGGACCGTGCCCGGATAAATGCGGCTCTTAAAGTCGAACGGTCCTTCCACCCTGCCCTTCGGCACACCGGGTTGTTCGACGGCTTCGGGAGGGACGGGCCAGGATTCTTCCTGGGCTGCGGCGGGGGGATTGCAGAGTGGAAACAGGACGGCGGCGGCCAGACAGCCGGCCGCAAACATGCCACGCAGGTTCATGCAGGACCTCATCAACAATTCAGGAGGGAATTTCAGGCTGGGATGCCCGCGCTTCGAGCGGCGGCGGGGCGGGGATAGCCGCGTAGGATTCGAGTCGTTCAGTGGCGGCAGCAAGCAGCGCCAGGAGGTGCGGGAGATCACGTTCAACGGTTTGCGCCAGTTGAGAAGCGCGGCCGCGGAACTCATTGCCTTCGTGGGAGACTTCTGCGTGCCAGCGTTTGACATTCGGGATTTGCTGCTGGGCAAATTCCATGGCGCGTTTGGCCTGCTCCAGTGCCTTGACTTCTTCGATGCAGCTGGGGCGAAAGTCGCCGGTGCGACGCATGCGACACTGATGCAGCCGGACCCGCGCTTCATTCATGTCACGCATGCAGCGTTCAATCTCACGCTTCCAGAACACCGGACGGTCCTGCTCCAGCCAGAGATTCATCTGCCGCAGGTGCCCGTCCAGCACCTGCAGGCAGGAACGCGCCTCGTCCTGAAAGACGGCCACCGCCGCCGCGAAGCGTCGCAGAGCATCAGTGGAATTGACGTTGGCTGATCCCGACACAATTGCACTCCCACGATGACCTCAGTGCTGCTGCAGGTACTCTTCAACCAGCTGGGCTTTTCTGAGCAGGTAGGGGATGAACTGTTCGTTGGACTCAACAAATCGAGCCAGCGCTTTCATGTTGGCGGCAAACTCTTCAGAGAATCGCACATTCTCCTGATCCCGCCAGGTTTGGCCGAGGTGGCTGAGGTGTGCAGCGACAACTCCGGACTTTTCTCCCAGCTCCTCATTGAACCGCCGCAGCAGTTGCGCGAAACGCCGCAATTCTCCCGGATCAACGATTGCCTGAGCCATGGTGAACCCCCGTACCCGTGCGAAACCACCCCCGCCAGCCAGCCATGCTGCAAACACCGCTGAAGGGACGTTGTGGAGGCAATGTAATTGAAGTCACTGCGGCTGGAAACTCGAACGAAACTGAAAACCCCGCGGCACCACCACCACTCCACCCTCCGTGACGGTCAATCCCCGTGCGGCATCAGCCGCCACGTCCACCCCAATCTGCACTCCCTCAGGAATCACCACGTCCTTGTCCACGATTGTGCGTTCCAGCACCGCATGCCGCCCAACCACCACGCCGTCAAACAAAATTGACCCCGTGACCGACGCATAACTGTTGACACGCACTCGCGGGGAGAGAATCGAACGCTCCACTCGCCCCCCCGAAATAATCGAACCGGGACAGACAAGACTGTCCACCGCAGAGCCCACACGCGGCGGTGACGAACCGCTGTCACTGAAGACAAACTTCGGCGGCGCCAGCGGCGGCTGAAATGTCCGGAATGGCCAGTCCGAGTCGTACAGGTTCAGTTCCGGAGTAACACGGGTCAGGTCCATGCTGGTCTCGTAGTAGGAGTCCAGAGTGCCAACATCCCGCCAGTATCCCGGAGTTCCGGAAGCCGCCGTGAACTGCCAGGACATCACCCTCGCTGAACCAATGATCGCCGGAATCACGTCCCGACCAAAGTCCCGCTGACTGCCGGGGTGATTGGCGTCCTCGCAGAGCTGCTCAAACAGGAAACCGGTGTTGAACACGTAGATGCCCATCGACGCCAGACAACGACTCGGATCGTCAGGCAACGGTGTGGGGTTGTCCGGCTTTTCCTGAAACTGCCGAATACGACCGTCGGGCTCCGCCCCGATCACACCAAACCGCCGCCCCTCCTCAATCGGCACCGGGAGACAGGCGATGGTAGCGTCAGCCCCGGATGCCCGATGAGCAGCGATGAACTGCGAATAGTCCATGCGATAGATGTGGTCACCGCTCAGAATCAACAACTCCTTCGGCCGCACCTTTTCAATCGTGTAGATGTTCTGATAAATGGCGTCCGCTGTGCCCTGGTACCAGTTTTCATCGAGCCGCTGCTCGGGAGGACGCACACTGACAAACTCACCAAGCTGTGCAGGCAGGAAATGCCAACCCAGCTCAATGTGCCGCTCAAGGCTGGCAGATTTGTACTGGGTCACCACGAGCATCCGCCGGATGCCACTGTTGACACAGTTGGAGAGTGAAAAATCGACAATCCGAAAACAGCCGCCGAAGGGCACGGCGGGCTTGCTGCGGTCGCGCGTGAGCGGTTCAAGGCGCGAACCCCGACCACCGGCCAGAACTACTGCCAGTACTCCCTGCATATCCATTAACCCCTTCCTCAGACGTATTCTCTCAGTGTGCGGATTCGCCCGCAAGTGTGCAGCAGCGTCCGCGATGGTGCTTTTCAGCGCTGTTCAGGTGTTGCGCGCTGCAATTTCAGCTTCCACAGGCACTCGGCATTCCTTTTGCTCCCGCATTTTCCTGATGACTCGCAAGCGGCGAAATTCGACTGCCCCTCCGTACTCGCAATACTCCCAAACCATGCCTGCCCAAACCCGGACAACCCGCCCGATCCCCCAGATGCCCCTGCAGCTGTTTCCGGCTCGGACTTCCACTGCGGAAGCCGACTCGTCTCACGGCCTGTCTAAGCTGTCGCGCCCGGTTGTCAACTTCTGGCTCGACACCCTGCTGCTGGTGGTGTTCCTGCTGCTGTCCATCACGGCCGTGATTGTACAGTTTGTGTTTCCGCCACCGTCAGCCACAGCCGGGTGGACGCTCTGGGGACTGTCATTCAACGCCTGGTGTTCCCTGCAGTTTGGACTGCTTGCAACGCTCGCTCTGGGAATTCTGGTGCACCTGATGCTGCACTGGTCCTGGATCTGTACCATCATCGCCCGCCGACTGCTCAAACAAACCTCGCTCCCGGATACCGGCCTGCAGACACTCTACGGAGTCGGCCTTCTGATCACTGTGCTCCTCACAGCAGCCGGGCTGATTGGTCTGGCAACCATGACCATTCGCATGCCGGACCTGCCGTGACAGGGCGAAACCTTTCGCACCACCTGTCCTCCGACTGCCAACATCCCGAACTGTAACTTTCTGAACTGGTTGAACTGTTTGAACTGGTTGAACCGTCTCTTCCCCCAACCACGGAAACTCACACATGATCCAGCTGAACCGCATTCTTGTCCCGACCGACTTCAGTGAATTCAGCCGTCCGGCGCTGGACTACGCGTGTGCGATTGCCGCGAGATTCGAATCGGAGCTGCATCTGCTGCACGTGACTCCGGATCCGGCGATGATGGTTCCTGAAGCCGCCGCATTTTCCGTGGAATCCATGCAGGCGCAGGCCGAAGCCCAGACAAAGGAAGCCCGGAAACAGCTGGCCGAACTTCCCGGGGGTGGCTGGGACAACGGCCGCCCAATCACTCGCGAAGTCCGCACCGGCGCCGCCTTCCTCGAAATCCTCGACTACGCCAAAACGCAGAACATCGACCTGATCGTGATTGGCACCCACGGACGCACCGGGCTGATGCATGTGCTGATGGGGAGCGTGGCTGAGAAAATTGTTCGCAAAGCCCCCTGCCCGGTGCTCACGGTTAAGCCGGAAGGGCACCAGTTTGTAACGGCGGATCTTTGAACTCCACCCGCCGGCCCGTTAGACTCATCAAAACGCCACAGCGGTCGTCGCCGCGGCGTTCCGGGAAATCTCGGGACGTGCTGGCGAGCCATGTCAATAAAAATCCGCTTTGAATCGCGGGTTTTTCGGGTGTCAGGTGCGGGTTCATGAAGGCGGCCGTATTCGAAACATTCCAGGGGCCGCTCGTGGTGCAAACCGTGGCCGACCCCTCACCCCGGCCGGATTCCGCGGTGCTCCAGGTCAAAAGCTGCGGCCTCTGCCGCAGCGACTGGCACGGCTGGATGGGACACGACAGCGATGTGCACCTCCCACACGTGCCCGGTCATGAACTGGCAGGAGTCGTCGTGGCCGTGGGCGCCGATGTCAGGCTCCGGACACCCGGCGAACGAGTCACGGTCCCCTTCTGCTGCGGCTGCGGCACCTGCTCCCAATGCCGCAGCGGACATCCCCAGATCTGCGACCACTACACCCAGCCCGGGTTCACTCAATGGGGCGCCTTCGCGGAATACGTCGAGATCCGGCATGCCGACGTCAACCTCGTCGCACTCCCCGACACACTCAGTGACGTCACCGCCGCCAGTCTCGGCTGCCGCTTCGCCACATCCTTCCGCGCCGTGGCTGATCAGGGACGAACCAGACCCGGAGAATGGCTGGCCGTGCATGGCTGCGGCGGTGTCGGTCTGTCGGCTGTCATGATCGGTCGCGCCCTCGGCGCCCAGGTCATCGCCGTCGACATCCGCAACGACCGTCTCGACACTGCTCGACGCTGCGGAGCCACCCACGTCATCAACGCGGAACTCGCAGACCCCGTAGAAGCCATCCAGCAGCTCACCGCAGGCGGCGCTCACGTTTCCCTCGATGCACTCGGCAGTCGCCGCACCTGCTGGAATTCCATCTGCTGCCTCCGCAAACGCGGCCGACACGTGCAGGTGGGACTGATGGCCGGAGCCGATGCCAATCCCCGAGTTCCCATGGGCCTGGTCATCGGCCGCGAACTTGAACTGCTGGGAAGCCACGGGATGCAGGCCTTCGAATACTCCCGAATGCTGCGAATGATCGCCGACGGACAACTCCACCCCGAACTGCTCATCAGCCACACCGTCACGCTCAGCGAAGCCGCAGAACTGCTCCCGAAGATGAACGAATTCCCCAGCCCCGGCGCCGTCGTCATCGACCGATTCGGAACATAACAGACGCCCGAAAAACCATCTCCCGAAAGACCCGCTGTCGACACGCCCCAACCCCTGAGCGGACGGGCGGAAGCCCCCGGTTGCGATTTCGGCACCCTGGTGCCCAACCCTGCCCGCCGCGTCCGCCCCCCCGAGCGGACGCGGCGGGCAGGGTTGGGCAC